>NZ_CP028426.1:1890358-2205418 GCF_003010915.2 Gulosibacter molinativorax
TCATGACGATCCTGTTGTACCTCGAACTGCCCTGGAGCCTAGTTCTGATCGTGCTCGCAGGGGCGGTGGAAGGTGCGGCCCTCGCGACAGGTCAGTATCTCGCGATGCACGAACACCGACCCAAACCGGGGCCGTGGATCGGCGGTACCGCGGCCGCCGCATCCTTCGCCTGGCTGCTCGGAATGCTCCCAAGCATCCTCGAGCTCCAGTTCGATTCTGTGGCGACGATTCTCCTCGTGGTGCTCGGCGGGCTCGTCCTCCTCGGGAGCATTCCGTTCGCGCAATGGCTGGTGATGCGAAGACGCGGGACGTTTCGGTGGGTTCCGATCAACATGGGTGCCTGGCTTGTTGCGATTCTGTGGACGGCAGCGCCATCCCCGTTCATCGATGAGAGCAGCCCGATCGCACTCGTTGCGACCCTCTATTTACTCGCGGGCATTCTCATGGCCGTCACGATCGCATCGATCACGGCACCGGTTGCGAGGCAGCTCTTTGGCCGAAGCGAGCCTAGCCGTGATTGGCGTTCCAGGATGCACAAACGGGCCGCGGCAGAGTGCCGCGGCCCGTAGTGTTGCGGTCGCTTACGACCGCCGTATCTTCCTCGCTTAGGCGTTCGCCTTCTGGACGCGCTCGATGAGCGACGCGAACGACTGCAGGTACATTCCGAGGAATTCTGCCGTGCCTTCGTTGGTGATCTCGCCGTTCTCGAGGAGACCCGGAGCAACCTGGATCATGCCCTCGGGCTGGCCCATCACGATCGCGTTGAAGTGCCCCATGATCGCGCGCAGGTGCTGCTGCGCTGCCGCCGTCGAGATCGGGCCCTGCGAGGCGCCGATGATTGCGACGGGCTTGCCGTTGAACGACATGTCACCGTAGGGGCGGGTCGACCAGTCGAAGGCGTTCTTGAGGACACCCGGGATCGAACGGCTGTACTCGGGCGTGGCGATGAGCACACCGTCAACGTCAACGATTTCCTGCTTGAAGTCCTTCGCGATCTGCGGGAATTCGGCCTCGAGGTCCGGCGAGTAGAACGGGAGCTGCTTGATCTCGATTTCCTTGAACTCCACGCCTTCCGGGGCGAGCTTGACCATTGCTTCTACGAGCTGACGGTTGATCGAGGTGCTGGAGATGCTGCCAATGATGTAACCAATAGTGGTCATGTGCGGCTCACTTTCAAATAGATACGAAGAAGTCTGGCCCGCGCCGAGCGCGACCCATGACTAGTCAATGATCATAGGACGGCACCTATTCCCACTCGCCGGACTTTTCCGCAGAGTTTTCTGTTTGAATCGACGCGGCGTCGAACAAGGAATGTCGGTGGATGGGATGATGATGTCCGCATGTCCGATTTCACAGAGCGCACCTGGACGCCTCCGCACCCGACCAACCTAGGGTCGACGCTGTCCGCGCTGCAGCACGGCCCCGGCGACCCGACCTTCCAGTGGCTTACGCCCGGGCAGGATGCGCTCCTCGCGCGCCGCTTCGACGGGCAGCTCGCGACGCTTCGGCTGACGCAGCTCCCCGATGGCGTGCTCCGGGCCCGAGCCTGGGGCGATGGCGCATCGGCTGCCCTCGATCGCGCGCCGGAGATCTGCGGCGCGGCCGACGACAGCTCGACGTTCATGCCTCTGCTTCCCGCGATCGAGGATGCGCATCGTCGAAGGGACGGGATGCGCATCCCCCGCACCGGCGACGTCTTCGCCGAGCTCGTCCCGGTCATCCTCGAGCAAAAGGTGTTGGTCGAGCAAGCGACCGCTTCCTATCGGCGCCTCGTCCTTCGCTTCGGCGAGCCAGCCCCAGGCCTCCCCCCGCACCTCGCAGCCAGGATGCGCGTGGCGCCTGACGCCGGAACGTGGCGCCGCATCCCTAGCTGGGTGTGGCACCGCGCGGGTGTCGACCCGAGTCGCAGCCGCACCGTCGTGCAGCTGGCGGCGCGCGCCTCATCGATCGACCGCCTCGCGAGGCTCCCGGCAGCGGATGCACGTGCCCGGCTCGAGACACTCCCGGGCGTCGGCCCATGGTCGAGTGCGGAGGTTGCGCAGCGTGCGCTCGGCGACGCGGATGCAGTGTCGGTGGGCGACTATCACCTGCGCAAGCACATTGGCCACGCGCTCGAGGGGCGCGATTACACCGATGCCGAAATGGTCGCCGCACTCGAGCCCTGGCGCGGCCAGCGTTTCCGAGCGGTGCGACTCATCCTCGCCGCCGGCCCTCGGCGACCCCGCCGCGGTCCGCGCATGGGGAAGGTCGACTACCGCGCGTTCTGAGCACCGACCACAACGAGTTTCGCCGCCTCAGCGTTTTTGACCGAGGCGGCGATTCTCTTGCGAAATTCCGCGAGCTTAGTCTTCGAAGATCGCGACGAGGCGACCCTGAACCTTGCCCTCGGCGAGCTGCTGCAGACCCTCGGGGATCTTGTCGAACGTGGTGTTCGTGGTCGTAATCTTGAGGTCACCAGCGCCAACCCAGTCGATGACTTCCTGAAGATCTTCGACCCGCCCGCGCGGCGTCGCACCCTGCAGCGTAATGGCGCGCGAGATCAGGTCGTACGAGTTGAACTCGAACTGCGTGCGTCCGAGACCAATCAGCGACACGCGGCCGTTGTACTTCACGGCCTTGATGGCGGCCTGGGTAGTGGTGCCGAAGCCGGCGAAGTCAACGGCAACGTCGAAGTCCTGCCCTTCGAGCTCCGAGGCGTCCTTGTACACCTCTTTGACGCCGAGCTCCTTCGCAGCGTCCCATATGTCTTCGCGCGGCTCGACGCCGACAACCTCGGCACCCTTGAGCACGGCGATGCGTGCGCCCGTCATCCCAAGGCCGCCGAGACCGATGATCAGTACCTTGTCGCCTTCCTTGACCTTGCCGTAAACGACCACGCCAGCATGCGAAGTCGCGCCAGCATCGGTCGCCGCAGCGGCCTGCGCCATGTCGATGCCCTCGGGAAGCTTCACGAGCTTGTCGGCAGTGAGGATGGTGTACTCGGCGTATGCGCCGTCACGCGTCACGCCGGGTGCGTCGTCGCCACTCACGGCGCCGACCACGGCGTCGCCAACCGCATACCCCGAGACCCCTTCACCCAGCTCGGTGACGACGCCCGCGACCTCGTGGCCCAGCACGACGGGCAGGTCGGTCATGAATGGAATCACGCCCTCCATGTACCCAACGTCACTGTGGCAAAGACCCGACGCCTTGACCTTGATGACAACCTGGCCGGGACCGGCGGTGGGCACGGGACGTTCCTCGAGGCGAAGCGGCTGGTGTGCGTCATCCAGAACCCAGGCCTTCATCGTTTCTGCCATTGCAAACTCCTTTATCAAACGGGGAATAGATATTTGCGACAAGTGTCGGGATGATTCTGCGCGCCTTTGCTGAGCGATAAATGCGAAATGCCACCCAGCTCAATCAGAAATGCGACGGTCATCCCGTCGCAATTCTTATTGAGCATTATTCTCGTTATTCATAAACCGAGAATTACCGCCTCAAAGCCGCGCTTTCAATTCCCCCGCACGAGCCAATCAACCAATTCCGGCCAAACCGGCTCACCGACGTTGCGCCGCAGGAGTCCGTGGTGCCCGATCTTCGCGGCGCCGAGCTCGGCCGGGGTGTAGGTGCACCGCTCAACGCGAGCGCGCAGCAGGTGGTTCGTGAGCGCATCCATCTGCTGTGGCGACGCCCACAGGTCGTCGGATGCACCGATCGCCAGCACATCTCGGTCGACGGATGCGGCGCGGGCCTGGGCATGCATCGTCGGGTCGTCGAAGAAATAGCTCGGCTGCTGCACCCACTTGCTCCACTCGAGCAGCGCCCCGAGCGGCATATCCTCCCCGAGGCCGAGCCGCTTTCCTGGCATGTACCCGAGCGCCCGACTCAGCGCCGGACCGGCGGCGTGCAGAATTGCGCCCACGCGCATCCTCTCGCCGATTGGCTCGATCTTCCGCGTCGCACCAACGTGCGAAGACACGAGCGCGAACCGCTCGAGGTGCTGCACCCCGTACCCGAGCGTGAGGGCGTGCCCGCCAATGCTGTGACCGATCGCCGTGATCGGCAGGCCCCGAAACTCCCGACGGGTCCACTCGGCGACGTGCGGCACGTCGATGCCCATCCAGTCGCGCATTCTCACGTTGCGAAACGCTCGCGGGCTGCCGGATGCACCGGTCCCCCGATAGTCATAGGTCACGGCCGCGAGTCCGCGACTCGCGATATAGGCGGCGAGCGCACCGTAATAGCGCTCCGGAGTCGCGGTGGCCGGATGCATGATGACGACACCCGACGGCTCCCCTTCCGGCAACGTAATGGTGCCCGCGATCGCGTCGGAGCTCACGGGAATGGAGACTCGCTGGGTATTCGAAACGACATTGTTCGAGGATGCGTCGGCATGCATGCGATCGATCATAGAAAGAACACGTAATGCGTTTCACATCGTTGTCGAAGGCGGACAAGTTCGGGTTCGCATCCGTGGGCGTTAGATTGAGCTATTAGTCCGCCTGCGGCTCAGTCGTTGGCGACGCTTTGGCAAAGGAGCCAATGATGAGCGTTCGAATTCCACCACCAGTGCTCATGGTCGCGGCCGGAGTGGCGCAGCACCTGCTGGCAGGCAAGCGCAAACCCTCGGGCGCATCCGTCGCGGGCGCCGTCGTGCTCGGTGGTATTGGCGCGTGGCTCGATTTCTCCGCGCTCGCGCAGTTCCGCCGCCACCGCACCACGTTCAACCCCGTCGAGGTGGAGAACGCGAGCGACCTCGTCACGACCGGACCGTATGCCGTCACTCGCAACCCGATGTACCTCGGGGCCGCACTGGAAATGGGCGCCTACGCCACGTACCGCCGGTCCGCGACGGCGCTGCTCCCGGTAGCGCTGTTCGTGGTGCTCATCGATCGTCTGCAGATTCCCGCCGAGGAGGCCGCGCTCGCGCGCAAATTCGGCGCGAAGTACCGGAAATATCAGTCGAGGGTGCCACGATGGGTCGGGACGGCCTCCTTCCGCCCCACCGGGAAAGGATGAGGCGCGACGAGTGATTGAGACGAGGTAATGCCAGAGACAACTCGAGCAACCTCGCGCCCCGCGCCGTCGCCAGGCGCGACGGCCACCAACGGCGTCATCGTCGCGGCTGCGGTGATCGCGGTGCTCACGCTGCCCGTGAGCGCGGTCACGCTCGTGCAGGGCACGACTGAGCCGCTCGCTCCGGGCACCATCGTGGTGATCAGCGTCGCGCTCGTCGCGCTGCAGGCGACGGCCGTCCTGTGCAAGTGGTTCCCTAAAGCAGCGTTCGTGGCGGCCTGTGCGCTCATGATCCTCCTCGCATTCATCCAGGTGCCGGGCATCGCGAGCGCCGCGATGTTCCCCGCATCCCTCGCGTTTCTCGTGCCGCTGTGGCGACTCGCCGCGGGCGACGATCGGGCGTGGTCGTACGGCGCGCTCGGCACGGGCCTCGCCGGGGCGGTGCTAATCACGGCTTCGGATGCGGTCGCGAGCAGCGCATCCGAACCACTCCTGCTCCTCGCCGAGGCCGGCACCCTCATCGCCGCGATTCTCGCCGCGTGGTCGCTCGGTGCGCTCTCGCGCCAGCGACGCCTCGCCGAACAGCAGCGGCTGGATGCGCGCACCCGCCAAGCAGTGTCGGAGGAACGGACCCGAATTGGTCGCGATTTGCACGACATCGTCTCGCATTCCCTGACGGTGATGATCGCGCAGGCCGAGGCGGCGCGCGTCACTGTGGATGACCCGGATGCCGATCGCGCGCTCGAGCAGGTCGCTGAAACGGGCCGCACCGCGATGGGCGGGCTGCGGCGGATGCTCAGCGTGCTCGACGATGCCGCGAACGAGCCGCTCGAACCCGCGCCCGATATCGATGCGATCGCGACGCTCGCCGAGCGGGCCCACACCGACGACCATCACATCCAGCTAACCGAGACCGGCACGCCGAAGCCGCTCGCGCCGGATGCGACGCTCGCCGCCTATCGGATGGTGCAGGAGTGTATTACCAATGCGATTCGGCACGTGCTGCCGCCCGTCGAGATCGAGGTGTCGATTCAGTGGAACACAGAATCCGTGCTGATCACGGTGGAGGACGACGGCGGCCAGGGTGTTCGTCCCCGCTCTGGCTCGGCGCCGGGTACCGGGTTGATTGGCGTTGCCGAACGAGTCGAGCGCGCGGGCGGCCGGTGGGATGAGCGCCAAGGCCGGGGCTGGCGGCTGCGGGCCGAGCTCCCGGTACTGACCGACGCGGATCGGGAGGTGGCGTCGTGAACGAGCCCATCGCGGTGCTCCTCGCCGACGACCAAGACCTGTTGCGCGCGTCGCTCGCGACGGTCATCGGGGCGGATGCGCGCATCCGCGTCGCGGGTGAGGTCGGCGACGGTGACGCTGCGGTCGAGTTCGTCCGCTCGCACCGGGTCGACGTCGTGCTCATGGATATCCGGATGCCCGGTATGGATGGCATCGCGGCGACCGCCGAGGTGCTGCGGCTGCGGCCCGAAACCCGGGTGCTCATCCTGACGACTTTCGACCTCGACGAGAACGTGTTTGCGGCGGTGCGTGCGGGTGCCAGCGGTTTCCTCACGAAGGACATGCGCCCCGCCGAGCTGATCGACGCCATCTGCAAGGTCGCCGATGGCGACGCGGCGGTGTCGCCGCGCGCGACCGCATCCCTGCTGCGGCACGTCCGCCACCAGGTGTTTCCGCAGGGCGATCCGCTCGAGGCCCTGACCCCGCGCGAGCGCGACGTGTTCCGGCTGCTCGCGCGGGGCGCATCCAACGCCGAGATCGGGGCGCGGCTGTACCTCACCGAGAACACCGTGAAGTCGCACGTGCGGTCGGTGCTCGCGGGGCTGCAGCTGCCCGACCGCATCCAGGTCGTGATCTGGGCCTACGAGAACGGACTGATCCGGCCGGGCGAGGCCGGCGATGCGCCGCCGGGCGCCTAGCGCACACGGTCGTTGGGTGAATCGCGAAGCGATTCGTATCGAAACGACCGACCAACACCGACAACTTCACCCGCCCGGGTGGCCCGCTCCCGCCCACGCGGGTGAGGCATCGCGAGCGCCAACGCGGGACCGTTGAGGCATGAATACGCAACGCACTCAACTCAGCAATTTTGCCTCCATCCACCGGATGCGCGCGCTCGCACGGGCGGGCACCGCGCTCGCCCTCGCCGTGCTCGCGAGCGCACTCGTGTGGCTCGTCTGGCCCGAGACCGGGCCGTACGTGCAATTCCCGCTGCCGCTGCAGCAACTCTTCGGCGACGGTGCCGCCGCGGCGCAGGTCGTCGCCCTCGTTCAGGCGCTCATTGGCGCCGCCGCGGCCAGCGCGGGCTTCGGCATCCTGACCGGCCGCCCCGCGGCGGCACAGCCCCTCGCGATCGTGAGCCTCGTATGCGGCGCTCTCCTCGCAATCGGCTTTGTCGGCTTTTCCGGAATCGCGGTGGCCGGCTACCTCATGGCAGCAGCGCTGCCGATTCTCGCGCTCGTTGTCGGGCTCATGGTCGCCAAGCGGCCGCAAACACGGGTCCTCGTGGTCGTGGCTTTCGCGGCCCTCATCGTCATCGCGCTGCTCAGCCCGATCCCGTTCGCGGAGTTTTATGAGCGCCTCGGCGCGAACTTCGCGACTGACCATTTCCGCACTTCGGCCACGGTGCTTTTCATCGGTGCCGCGGGCGTCTGGCTCCTCAGCGGGATGGGCGTCGTCGCGCGCGAACCCGGCCGGCTCGGGGCGTTCGCGCTCCGCCGCCGACGCGCGCTCACGATCGCGGCCGCCGCATGCGCGCTCCCTTACGTGATCGCACGCGCGACGTGGCTCACCCCGTGGCCGCTCTTCGGTGGCGATCAGATCGAGAAAGTCGGCCCCGAGGTGCTCGCAACCGGCCTGTTGCTCGGCGGCGCGATGCTTGTCGGCGCTGTGCTCACCCTCGGCCTCATCATGACGTGGGGTTCGCGCTTCCCTAAGTGGGTCCCCCGCATCGGCAGCAAGCCCGTGCCCGTCGCACTCGCCGTGGTCCCCGCATCCATCGTGGCCGCGCTGTTCACGGCGGGCGGCATCGAGACGCTGATCACACTGTTTGCCGGAATCGGCGTGGCCCCGGTTTCGCAATGGATCCTCGTGATCGCTCTGCCGTTCTGGCTCTGGGGACCGCTGCTTGGGCTCGCGACCTGGGGGTACGCGCAGGCGCGAGCGCTCGAGCCGGATGCACCGGTTAATTCTCGGGGCGGCGTCGTCGCGGCAGCGTGACCTACACGCAGATAGGCCCGACACGTCGAACGTGTCGGACCCATCCGTGCGAGTGGCTGCGGTCCACGAATGACCGCAAGACCGGATACGACGAAAATCTACGCCGAAGCGCTCACTGCCTCGTGTCCCTGCAGCGCCGAAACGACGAGGTTGCTCTTCTCGAGTGCGGCGCCGTCCACGACGGCCGATGCCCACGCATCCGTCGTCGCCACTGCGGCCCAGTTCGAGTGCAGGAGCGCCATGAGGGTTTCGTGCACCTGCTGGGCGGATGCACTGCCCGCCTCATTCGCGATATTGATCGCGCCGGTCGCATCCGACAGCACCTCGACGTTCAAGCCGAGCGGTTCGGCGCCCGCGGCCGATGCGAGCACGCAGTTGTTCGTCATGAATCCGACGAGCGTGACCGTGTCGATCTCGTGGTCGCGTAGCCACGCCACCAGGGCGTCGTCGTTGAAGACGCTGGCGAGCGCCTTCACCGAGTGGAATGCGGCATCGCCCGAACGCTCGGCGATCTCCGGCTGCAGTTGGACGCCCTCTGAGCCCGCGGCAAACACGGGCGCACCCTCGGGGTACTCGTGCTGCACCGTGATGACGGGAATCTCCGCGGCAATCGCGGCGTCGATTGCGCGCACGGCATTCGCGACGGCCGCCTCCCGCGGCGGGTACTGAATCTCGAGCGGCCCGTTCGCGTACTCGTTCTGCACGTCGATCACGATGACGGCGCGTCGTGGCTGAGTCATTGATACTCCTCATTGCTGTGTCGGATTTCGTCGCGTCCTCGCAACGATGCCCCTAGTTTGGCCGTGCGGGGCAGCGTAATGTGAGTGGCAGAAAGGCACAGTATCGATGAGATTGGGACAAGATGCGGATCGTGATCTATGCGTTCGATGGGATCACGACGTTTCATCTCTCGGCTCCACTGCTGACGTTCGGCGAGGTGAGCAAGCGAGGACTCGCGGCTGACTGGGACACCACCGTCTGGACCGCGACAGGCTCGACCGTGAGCACTTCCGAGGGACTCAAGATCGACGATCTGGCCGGGATCGAGGCCGCGGCCGACGCCGACATGCTTGTCTTCCCTTCCTGGCCAGCCGACCTCCCCGAGCCAGACTCGAGCATCCTCGGGCTCATCCGGAACGCCCACGCGCGTGGCGTGCCGATCGCCGGTTTCTGCCTGGGCGCGCTCCCGGTAGTCGCGAGCGGCATTCTCGACGGTCGCAGCGCGGCAACGCACTGGGCCGCGACGGATTCACTCGCGACGCGATATGCATCCGTCGAGATGCGCGACGATGCGCTCTACATCGACCACGGCGACGTGATCACCTCCGCAGGCACGGCCTCAGCGCTGGATGCGTGCCTTCACATCGTGCGCGAGCGGCTCGGCACCGAGGCCGCGACGCAGATCGCGCGGCACATCGTCATCGCGCCCCACCGCGACGGCGATCAGGCCCAGTTCATCGATCGCCCCGTGCCGGATGCGCCGGATAGTCCCCTGGGGCAGACGATCGAGTGGGCACTCGCGAACCTCGACAAGCCGCTGTCGGTCGAGGATCTCGCGGGCCGCGCATCCATGAGCCCGCGAAACTTCTCGCGTCGCTTTCGCGAGCTCACCGGCTCGAGCCCGGCGAAGTGGCTGCAGGCGAAGCGGCTCGCCGAGGCCCGCCGACTCCTCGAGGGCACGACGTGGAGCATCGCGCGCGTCGCGGAAACCTGCGGCTTCAACTCCCCGGTGACCTTCCGCCAGAACTTTCTCGCGCGGTACTCGACGACGCCGACGTCGTACCGGCACCGGTTCGCGGTGTCAGCCTCGCTTGCAACCCGATGAGACGAGTAATGCTGCTATTCCCGATGAATGGACCAGTCCCTTACCGCCCTCGGCAGTTACCTGCTCTGGCGACGCCGGGCCTCAACGCGCAGCACTCTTGGGGAAATCGGCAACAATGCCCGGGGAAATCCGCAGCGACTCCTGGGTAAATCGGCAGCATCACCCGGGCAAATCGGCAGAATTAGCCGGGCAAATCGGCAATGACGGCCGGGGAAATCGGCAACGCTGCCGTAAGATCTGACTTATGAGCAACAACATTCTTCCGCGCAACGTGACACCACTCGCGTTAGAAACACTCTCGGACACGCCAATCACGGTGATCAGTGGAGCTCGACAGGTCGGTAAGAGCACGCTCATGCGAGAGCTGCTCAGCAAGTTCGATGCTCGGGTCTTCAACCTCGATGACCTTTCAGTGCGCGCCGCGGCGGAAGCCGATCCAGACGAGTTTGCCAACCAGTTCCCGCAGGGCCTCCTTGCGATAGACGAGATACAACGTGTCCCGCAATTGCTCACTTCGCTCAAGGCATCCGTCGATCGAGATCGCCGCCCGGGACGTTTTCTCGTGACGGGTTCGGCCGATCTTCTGTCTCTTCGTGGGTCGCAAGATTCGCTCGCTGGTCGAGCCGAGACAATTCGGCTTGAGGGCTTCAGCCAGGATGAAGTTGCAGGGCGCTCTGCCGACTTCGCTTCCTTCGTGTGGTCGCTTCCTGACGGACGCGAAACATCAGACTACGAAGGATTCTCCCGCCGAAAATACCTCGAGATCATCACCACTCCGGGGTTTCCGGAGGCTCGAGCACGCAGCGGTCGCGCGCGCGAGCGTTGGCTAGCCAACTACGTTGAACGACTACTTGCAAAAGATTCAACCGACATCACCGGGATCCAGTATCCCGATCGACTTCGTCAGCTACTCAGCGTCGTTGCTGCCCGGAACTCAGGCGAGTTCGTCGCGTCACGAATCGGTCGAGAAATAGATGTGCCAGCTCGATCCATCCCTGCCTATCTTGACGCACTCCGGAGTGTATTCCTCGTTAGATCGATCGCAGGTTGGTCTAACAATGTCGCTTATCGCGCCGTCGCCACACCGAAAGTCATGATTGCGGACACCGGTCTTGCTGCATTCCTGGCCGACGTAGACGCCGAAGGGCTCGAGAAGCCCGTCTCCGCCACCATTGCGGGAGGACTTGTCGAGGGTTTCGTGGTCGCGGAGCTTGAGCGTCAGCGCGCGTGGAGCGCGAAACCAACCCGCATGTATCACTATCGCGATCACCACAATCGGGAAGTTGACATCATTCTGGAGGATCGTCGCCGGGACGTTGTCGGTATCGAGGTCAAATCGACTTCAAATCCGAGACAAGACGACTTCAAGGGCCTCCATTATCTCCGGGAAAGATTATCGGATCGATTCATTGCAGGGGTGGTGGTTCATACCGGTGAACGGGCATTGTCGTTTGGAGATCGGCTTTGGGCTTTGCCGATTGCGACGTTATGGAACGTATAAGGGGCAGCCACGCGCGTGATTCGAGCATGATGGCATCGCTGGGATGCTTCGGAGTCGCTCACCCATATCGTGGACAATGGCTCGCGTCGAAGGAGTCGCATGCAAAAGGTCGTAGCAAGGCAGCTCCGCTCCCAATTGGACGCGGAGTGGCTCCCAACGCTGCCGTCTGACTGGCAACGGGCCACGCTGTTTAGATGCGCGACGATGCGCTCTACATCGACCACGGCGACGTGATCACCTCCGCAGGCACGGCCTCAGCGCTGGATGCGTGCCTCCACATCGTGCGCGAGCGGCTCGGCACCGAGGCCGCGACGCAGATCGCGCGGCACATCGTCATCGCGCCCCACCGCGACGACGATCAGGCCCAGTTCATCGATCGCCCCGTGCCGGATGCGCCGGATAGTCCCCTGGGGCAGACGATCGAGTGGGCACTCGCGAACCTCGACAAGCCGCTGTCGGTCGAGGATCTCGCGGGCCGCGCATCCATGAGCCCGCGAAACTTCTCGCGTCGCTTTCGCGAGCTCACCGGCTCGAGCCCGGCGAAGTGGCTGCAGGCGAAGCGGCTCGCCGAGGCCCGCCGACTCCTCGAGGGCACGACGTGGAGCATCGCGCGCATTGCGGAAACCTGCGGCTTCAACTCCCCGGTGACCTTCCGCCAGAACTTTCTCGCGCGGTACTCGACGACGCCGACGTCGTACCGGCACCGGTTCGCGGTGCCGTCCACGACGCGACGAGATCACATAATTTCCCGTTAGCGTCCGAGCCAGCTCGGGTCCACCTCAGTTCGTGTCCACGTCAGCTCGCGTTCGTGTCATAGCACCGAATACCAGCGCGGCCACTATCCCTGCGAGGAGCTCGGCGACCACATAGACGGGCCATTCCGCCCAGTTCACCTCGCCACCAAGCAGTGCCTGAACGATCATCGGCCCGGTGTTACGCGCCGGGTTGATGGATCCTCCAGTGGTTGAACCGATCACGATGATGATCGCGAACACGGCAAAGCCGATCGAGACTCCAGCCATGCTCGGGGGCGCCTTCCGGTGAATCGCCCCGAATACGACCAGCACGAGAATGAACGTCCCGATGAACTCCGCAGCAAACGATTGCCACATTGGGATGCCGCCCGACGACGCAATGCCAAGCCCCGCCTCACTCGCAAACATGCCGAGTGAGGCAATGATGGCAAACGCGCCAATGACCGCGCCGATGACTTGGGCCACGATGTACCCCGGCACTTGCTTCCAAGGAAACTTTCCCCCGGCCGCGAGGCCGACCGTCACCGCCGGATTAATGTGACTTCCCGACACGAATCCGAAAATGTAGACGACGATCATCACGATCGCGCCGAATGCAAGCGCGATAAATCCAAGGGTTGCCGCGTTAAACGCTTCGTCGCCCTGCGCCAGGATGAGCGCCGGGATCGACCCGACACCGATGTAAACCAGCAACGCTGTTCCGACCAATTCGGCCACTAGGCGCCGCCAAAATGCGTACTCGTCCATGAGACTCCTTTTTGTACTAAATGGACGAGTCGCGCCCGAGCTGAATGGTCGGGCGCGACTCCAAGTGGTGTGTTCGCCTCGCCGAGACGAACACACCTATTGGTTGCGGCGGCTGGCTAGGCCTTGATGTAGCCGTTCGGGTTCAGCACGAACTTCTTCGCAGCGCCCTTGTCGAAGTCTGCGTAACCCTGGGGTGCTTCGTCGAGCGAGATGGCTGTGGCATTCACTGCCTTCGCAATCTGCACCTTGTCATGCAAAATCGCCTGCATCAGCCCGCGATGGTACTTCATGACGGGGCACTGACCAGTCGTGAACGACAGCGACTTCGCCCAACCGAGTCCGAGGCGAATCGACAGCGAGCCCTCCTTCGCAGCGTCGTCGACGCCACCCGGATCGCCCGTCACATAAAGTCCGGGAATGCCAAGGGCGCCGCCCGCTTCGGTGAGGTTCATGAGTGAGTTCAGTACCGTCGCGGGTGCCTCATGGCTCGAGTCGGAACCGTGCCCACGGGCCTCGAAGCCCACCGCATCCACGCCACATTCAACCTCAGGGACGCCGAGGATCTGTTCGATCTGATCGCGTGGGTCTCCCTTCGACACATCAACGGTCTCGCAGCCGAAGGAGCGCGCTTGCGCGAGGCGATCCTCCTGTAAATCACCGACGATGACGACGGCCGCCCCAAGCAGCTGCGCGCCCACTGCTGCCGCCAGTCCCACTGGCCCTGCGCCCGCGATGTACACGGTCGACCCCGGACCGACACCGGCGGTGTATGCGCCGTGGAATCCGGTCGGGAAGATGTCGGACAGCATGGTGAGGTCGAGGATCTTCTCAAGGGCCTGGTCCCGATCAGGGAACTTCAATAAGTTCCAGTCGGCGTATGGCACAAGCACGTATTCTGCCTGGCCACCGACCCAACCGCCCATGTCGACGTACCCGTAGGCGCTACCGGGCCGATCCGGGTTCACATTGAGACAGATACCAGTCTTGCGTTCCTTACAGTTCCGACACCGTCCACACGCAATGTTGAACGGCACCGAGACAATGTCACCGACCTTGATGAACTCAACGTCACGGCCCACTTCGACGACTTCACCCGTGATCTCGTGGCCGAGTACGAGCCCCTCGGGGCGGTGGTGCGGCCACGAACCATGTGCTGGTCGGAACCACAAATATTCGTTGCGACGGTGCGAAGAATCACCCCGTGTGGGACTTTTCGACCGACATTCGCGGGGTTAACGCCCGGCCCGTCTTTGAGTTCGAATTCTGGGTAATCGGTGTCGATAACTTCGACGACTCCGGGACCCTTGTATGCCACTGCTCTATTTCCAGACATCGTTGTCCTTTCAGCGAATATGGCGGGTTGCCATGCCCTGAGCATCCCCTTGAAAACGCATAGAATCAATCACACGAGGGCATTGCGAAAACTACCCGTTTGGGTAGGTACTGTCTCTTGCATGAACAATGGTGTTCCCCCGATTGGATTATTCCGACGCCTTGCTGACACGCTTTCCGAGCCACTCGCTTCCGTCCCCGCGAGCCTTTCTGGTGTGCTCACACCCATGGTTTCGCACACCGCACTCGTCATGCTCACGGCAGATGCGAGTGGTGGCAGGGTGCAGGGATTCGGCGATCCCCAGTTCACTCGAGACCTCCAGGGTCTTGACTTGGATGCGCTTCGGCGAGCCGCAACCGGGGTGGAAACGGTTCAACGTGCGCCAATTCGAGTAGGCGGCACGATGTGGCCCACCCTCCAAGCGATCGCACGAAATGGGGCTTTGCTCATTCTCGCTAGACCAGGCGCGTGTCCGAGCGACGGCGCCGTCCTCGATCTCTGGACGATTGTGTCGACTCTGGTTCAGGAGCGCGCCGACTCCGCGACGCCCGATTATCTTTGGCAAGCACGTGCGGCCTCCGGAGCCAGACTCACGGCCGTCAGTGAGCTCGAAGACGAGTTCCGGACATTGCTCGAACGGCTCCTCGTCACGCTTCGCTCAAGGCGGCTTTCGGATGCGGAAGCCCGGGAAATTGCCATTGCTCGCGCTTCCGCCGCAATCGCGAACCTCAATCGCATTACGAACGCCGCTCGCGAGCTCACTGAAGTGCCCGTCGCGACTGCCTTTGCGCGGCTTAAATCCGATCTGAGCACCATCTTGGAGCAACGGGAAATCCAAGTGCAATTCGTTGACCCGCCCGCAGACGGGCGACCTCTCCCCGACGAAGTGGCACGCGGAGCGCGTGCAGTGGTGCTCCGCTGCGTGCTCAGTCTGATCGTGACACCCGAGATCCGCCGAGTGCTCGTGCAATGGGACTGTGACGGCACGAACTTGCTTGCCTACGTTCGAACCGATGGGCCAGGCCGCAAGGAAGATGCTGCGCCACTCGACGCGACGCTTGAGCGGCGCGTTCAGGCTCTCGGGGCACGGATGTCGGTCGACACCACCCCTGGGTGGGCCACCGATATTTCGGTGGTCTTCCCTCTCGACCCACCCCGCACAAACCGCGCTAACGCGGCTGTCGCGGAGCTTCGCCCGCGCGAGGTCCAGGTCGTCGACTTTTTGTTAGCCGGCTATCGCAACCGGGCGATAGCCGAGGCATTGGGCATTAGCGAGAACACCGTGAAGTTCCATGTTTCGAGAATTCTGAGCACGCTCGGCGCGGCTTCGCGCAGCGAGGCGATTGCGATGCTGCTAGTCGAGAACTAAGTCGCCGCCTGCGCCACGACAACAGGATGCCCTGCTCGACCACAGCCGCGTATCCGGCAGAGCTCCATGAGGCTGCACTCAATGTGGGAGAATCTCATGTTCGCTTCAGCGGTCGGGCCTGCTCAATTGAATCCGGCGGCCCAATCGCAGCATCATCGTGCCGCGAGGACGGAGACGTTATTCGCCAGCCCCATTCCGCCCATATTGTGGAGTGCTGCAATATTGGCGTTCGGAAGCTGCGCAGCGCCAGCTGTACCGGTGAGCTGCATCGCGGCCATCACGTGTTGCGACACACCTGTGGCGCCCACAGGGTGGCCTTTGGCTTTCAGACCACCCGAGACGTTGACTGGTAACTCACCATCGCGATGAAACCTTCCTGCCTCCAGAGTGGAGGTCGCGTGACCCTCTGCGGCCAGGCCTAGTGCCTCGTAGAGCACGAGTTCGGCGATCGTGAAGCAGTCATGGAGCTCGACGAACGACAGATCGCGCACGCCCACGCCCGCGCTTTCCAAAGCCCGATCCCACGCCAGTCTCGAGCCGGCAAGCGCCAGCGGATCGCGCTGCTCGGCACGAACATAATCGTTTGCCTGGCCCGATCCGATGACGGCCACGCCATCGGTGGATGCGCTCCCCGACCTGTCACTGGTACGCGAGAGCACGACTGCGGCGGCACCGTCAGACACCGGCGAGCAATCCGTTCTTCGCAAGGATCCTGCAACGATCGGGTTTTTCTCTGAGACCGCCTGGCAGAACTCCAACGAGAGCTCCTTCTGCAGATGGGCTAGCGGGTTTAGCAATCCGTTGGAGTGATTCTTGTGGGAGATTGCAGCCATAGCGTCATCAGGCGAGCCTTTCCGTTCTCGGTATCGCTCCGCAACTTGGGCGAAGAGCTCGGCGAAGCCGGTCACCGAGTCTTCGCCCGCCCTGTCGAAGTCTGCGCTCATCAGAGCGCGTCCCACCGTTTCAACACTCGCCGAGGTCATTTTCTCGGCACCGATCACCAGGACTTGGCGTGCCATTCCTGATTTCACGGCTCGCAAGCCCGCATGAAACGCACTGGATCCGGATGCGCACGCATTCTCAACGTGCGTGACGGGGACGCCCCAGAAATCGTTATCAGCGCCCAGTGCGAGGGATGCCGGCGCAGAGAACTCCTGCAGGCCGGCGTTGAAATTCCCAAACCAGATCTCATCGATATCGGAAGCTTCGACGCCTGCCGTCGCCAGCGCATCCTGCACCGCTTCAGTGATGAGCCCTTCGAGACCAAGCGGGCTTCGCCCGAACTTCGTATGCCCCCACCCTGTGATGAGCACGCTGTCCCCGTCACGACCGTTCATCGTTGCATCGATACCTTCGACTCGTTGTTCTCTTGCGCGGCCACGACCTGCTCGACGCTCTGATCAATGCTCTGCTCCTGCTCGTACTCCGAGCGAAGGTCCGGCGGCATGTGCCCCGGGGAGACCGCAACGACGCGAGCGAAGTCAGACTTCTTCAGGATGAGGAGCGAGATCAGTGACACGATGCCCGTCCCGACGAAGAAGTACCAGGGAGCGGTGATGTCGCCATTGATCGAGATCAGCCACGTTGCGATGAGGGGTGCACTTCCACCAAAGATCGCGACCGGCAAGTTGTAGCCCAACGCGATTCCAGTCGACCGGATGTGGGTCGGGAGCAACTCGGTCATGAGTGCGTACGTCGAAGAGGCGTAGAGACCGAACGTGAGCGCGCAGGCCATGAGCGGCCAGATAAACGTCAGTGGCGTCGCCCCGGGTGCCGCCAGGAAGAACCACAGCATTGATACCGTCGCCAGGACACCAATAACAAGGAGGAACGGCTTGCGACCGAAGCGGTCGGTGAATGCTCCGCCGAGCGGCATGACGACGGCGGACACGATTCCGGCGGCCAGGACGTACCAGAACTTCACGGTCGCGTCGAAGCCAAGGTGCGCGCTCATGAAGGTGGACGCAAAGGTAAGCACCAGATAGAAGATCGACGAGTGCAGTGTAATGATGCCGAAGACGAGCGCGATAGCACGCAACCACGAACCCGACTCACGAAGCGGCGATTTGACCTTCTCGCCGCGTTCCGAGATGGCCTCGAATTCGGGAGTGTCCTCAAGCTTAAGCCGAATGAACAGCGCCACCGCACCGAGCGGGCCCGCGATGAGGAACGGGATGCGCCAGCCCCAAGCGAGCATGGTCTCCTCGCCGAGGGCAACGATCAGTCCGTTGGCGATCAGGCTGCCGAGCACGAGACCCATGACTGCGGTGAACATCAGCCATGCGGTGGAGTAGCCGCGTCGGCCTGGTCCCGCATATTCAGCGATGAAGGCTGTCACGGTACCGATCTCCCCTCCCGCGGAGAGGCCCTGGATGCACCTGAGCAGCACGAGGAGGATGGGCGCGAGGACTCCGACGGCACCGTAAGTTGGCAGCAGACCGATAAGGAATGTCGCTCCGGACATCATGATCATGACGGAGACGAGCGTGCCTTTTCGGCCAAGTCGGTCAGCCATCGGGCCGAACACGAGTCCACCGATGGGCCGCATAAAGAAGCTCAGCGCAAACACGGCGAAGCTGCTCATGAGCGCGACGATGGGTTCGTCGGCCGTGAAGAAGAGCTGGCCAACAAACACAGCCAAGAACCCATAGACGCCGTAGTCGTACCACTCAATGGCGTGGCCTGAGATTGCGCCAGCAAACGCGCGCCTGCGACGTGTGCGCTCCTGTCGCGGTGATTCCCCAGCGACTGGGGTTGCAGTGGTTTCAGTCATGGCAATACTCCTTTGTAAATGGTGCGAACGTGCTCGACGCTGAGCCGACGCGGTTGCTGGTTGGTAGCTGGCACCGCCAAATCTCGGGCGGTGCGCAGAGAAGGGGGTTGTTAGCGGACGATTGCGGATCGACGAATCTTCCCGACGCTCGTGCGCGGCAGTTCATCGATGAGATGCCATTCACGCGGCCGCGACGCGGGCGCAAGATTGGTGAGCGCCCAGCATTCGAGGTCTGCGACCGCAGGCGGGTTCGCATGGTCACGGGGCACCACGTAAGCGACTGGAACCACGTCTCGAACCGGATCCGGGATTGTGACCACCGCCACCTCGAGGACGCCCTGAGCCTGAGCAATCGCCGCCTCGACTTCGGTGAGGCTGACGTTTTCGCCCGAGACTTTGACGACGTCATCCACCCGGCCGACAAACCGCCAGGTGCCGTCATCGTTGGTGACGGCCAGGTCGCCCGTCGAGAACCACTCGACACCGGCATCGTCCGTGCGGAATGACCGCGCGGTTGTGTCCGGGTCATCGAGATAGCCGCGGAAGAGGTCAATCCCCCGCACGCCGTGGACGGAAATTATGCCCTTCTCGCCGGCGGCTACCGGTGACTCGTTGTCGACGTCGAACAGGCTCACCGCCCGCCCCGGCGTCACCGTGCCAATCGATTCGGATCCGGGCTGGTTGCTGCTGTCGTACGTGACTACCGCGATCGTCTCGGTCATTCCGTACAGTTGGCGTGGTGCGGTGCCAACGAGCTCGCCGAATTGGCGGTGGTGTGCCGGCGCGAGGTTCTGCGCGAACCACACGTGCTCGAGTTGCAGGGGTGGTGTATCGGCGGGGGTTCGCGCCAGGATCATCCGAATCGGGGCGGCGAAGAGTGAGGCGTGAGTTGCATCAAGTTCCCGACCGATCTCTATCCACTTGCTCGCCGAGAACGTCGCAGCCAGGCCCACGCTCGCGCCGACCGCAATCGCGGAAGCGAAGCAGTAATACTGGGCGTTTGCGTGGAAAAGTGGCAGCGACACGTACCAGCGGTGATCGGCAGAGAGCCGAGCTGCGCTTGCCATGACGTTGCCCACCGTCGCGTAATTCGCCTGGGTGACGTCCACACCCTTCGGTTCGGACGTCGTACCGGAGGTAAACATGATGGCGAGGCGGTCAAGAGGCTCGGGGAGCGGTCGCTCGGCCGGAGACAAGGGTTCTCCGGCCAACGCCCCACCCGCGATAACGTCGACGGCCGTCTCGGTGAGTTCGATAACCGGCATGTTGGCGCCGGCGGCACCCTCCCGATAGACAGAGGCACGTTCAGCCGATGCAAACCCGAGCATAGGACGAACCCGCTCAAGGTGACGTTCAATATCACGCGAGGCTGCACCGGGATCGGCAGGTACCATCCAGGCTCCGAGCCTCGACGTTGCCAGCCAAAGGGCAATGAACGCGGGTGAGTTGCGCAAGCACAGGTGCACGGAGTCCCCCGCTCCTACACCGTACTCCCGCATTTTGCCCGCAGCACGATCGACGATTGCATCGAACTCGGAGTAGGTCCAGTTCGACGTGGTGCCGTCGACGTCACGGAAAACTAGGAATGAACGACCCCCGTGGTCGTTGACGGCCTGATCCCACATTTGCGAAAAGGTGATCACTTGGTCTGCAAGGTTTTCAGTCATCTCGTGCCTTCGAGTGATGCTCAACTTTGAGCATGGTCCGGTCGCTCCACATCGAGCGCTTTGTTGACTTCAAAATTACGAGTCATGTCGCGGTCGAGCCACGGAGCCATATCCGTGATTGGGATTCAAAAACTAGAGAAAACTCCAAAGTGCTGCAAATGCGTGACGGTCGCAGCTACTCGGCAAGCACCAGCGCCAGATTAATGATTACGTCAGTCTCCCTCAGCGACGCACCGGTAAGTTCTTCGAACCGATCGAGGCGATACCGAACTGTGTTCTGATGTACCGTCATTGCTTCCGCTGTTCGGCGAACATTTCGTCCCTCGGTCAGGAACGTCTCCAGGGTCTGCACGATTTCAGACCCGCCAGCCGATTCAGGATGAAGCGGCTCGAGATATGCCTCCACCAGTGCTTCCCGTGTTAACGGATCTAGCGGCAGCGTCAGCCGCCAACCACGATTTGCCGCAGAAAACACTCCGACGACATCCGGCGGCAGGCTTCGGAGAATTCTTCCCGCGAGGACTGTCGATTCGTGCAGACGGTGCAAGGGGCGCAGCGGACCAACGGCCCACCGCCCAGCTTCCCCGAACTCGGTCGTGTCAATGTCGGCGTGTTCGGGCCACACCAACACCGTGCGCCCGTCAATGTCTGCACTCAAGCTTGCCTGTGGGCGCGGAAAATTGGCAGCGCGCATTGAATCTGCAAGCTCGTTGTCGAGGTGATCTCGCATTACGACTCGATACGAGAGATCAAGGTCTACGCCGACGTCGCGCAGTCGATCCTCGAGTCCACTCGGCCAGTCGTCCCCACCAGTGACTTGACGCACAACTTCCGCGTGTTCCAGCGCTTTCCGAACCGCGACATGGGCAGCGTTGTATCTGTACTCTGCCGCGGCTCCAGCGGTAAACCAATCACCGAGCTGCCATAGCAGATGTGATGCCTCGAGGATTTCCGAGGGCGACAGTTGGGAGGCTTCGGCCAACGACAAGAATTCTTCATAGATGACCGTGAGCGAAATCCGATAACCACGGATGATATCCGCCATCGGAACCCCCGAGTCCATGCGCTTCCGAGTGGTGTCCCGGTTCTCAGCATCCTCCTCGAACGGCACCGAGCCGCTCAATAGCGTCCCGGCGCTGCGTTCCAGGTTCAGTCGTACCGATGCGATGACGTCGTCCCTCGCGACAGACTGGTAGGACTGCAGCTCTCGAGCGATCCAATCAGCGGCACGGCGCGCAACATCACCCTGATTCGCTCGGAGCTGCCGAACCACGTTCTCGATCCTGCGGCGATAATCCGTTTGGCTTGCCATCTCTCTTTCCACGTAGGTCACCCTGGTCGAAATCTTGTCAGTGCGTCAAACTCAGTTCGAATTCGTGGACAGCGTCGACACATACGCATCAAACACCGGCGCGAACTCTTCCTCGGTTACGACAGGGATCCCATATTTAAGGGCGTTCTTCCCCTTGCCCGATTGAGTGGTCGGATCCTCCGCGACGAGGACGGCCGTCTTCTTCGTGACCGTGCCTGTCGTGAGCCCGGCCGCGACGAGCCGCTGCGCCCACTCCTCACGCGGGCAACTCATGGTGCCTGTGAACACGACTCGGCAGCCTGGGCTGAGAGAGAACGCTGCGCCAGTTGCGGGAGCAGCGTCATCGACGACGGCTGGCCGACCGACCAGCGATGCGCGACCTACGGCTGACACGTCGGACGACGCCCGACGAAGGTCCGGAAACGGTAGATCGAGTACCAGCGCAATTTGTACCAATTGCTCTCGCTCCGCGTCCGAAATCGATCCATCCGCGAGTGCTTCTGCGGTTGCCGCCTCGAGATACTTCGCGTGAAGTTCCGGCAGCCGGCCCTCATCGAAACCAGCGACTTCCGCAATGGAACGAAGCCGCTCATGCTCCGTTACCGAGATGAATCCGTCGTCCAAGACATCGGCGAGGAGTTCGAGGTAGACGCACGCCGCGACGTCTCCCGCGGGCAGCGGAACCGTGACGCGCTGCCATAACGGCGGTTCGGCAGCCTCCGGAATGGGGGAACCGGTTGCGGCGACGTCGCGCGCGGTCAGCCTACCGGCCGCGTGAGTGATCGAGCGCTCGATCGGGAAGACTCCACGAGCCACGTCACGTGCCCAATCCCGATCGCGACCAGCAACCTCGTTCAATGCCCGAAGAAGATTTGCCGTGGCCTTCGCATCGCCAAGTGCCGAGTGCGCATCCGTGAGATCGATACCCAGCGCGGCGCACACATCCGCAAGCTTCGCCGCGCCGAATCGCCGTCGAGACCACACCATCGTGCAGAGCGCCGAATATGAATCGGGGATCACAAACCCGTGCAGCGACAGCTCCGCGCGGAGGAACCTCGTGTCGAACGCCTGGTTGTGGGCAACAATCGTGCGCCCCGCGAGGAGGTCGACGACGTCGGCCGCGACATCACCAAACAGTGGCGCATCCACGACGTCGCGCGCGCGGATGCCATGAACATGCGTGGCGCCAATGTGTCGCTGCGGGTTGACCAGCGTGGTCCACTCCTGCTCGACCGCTCCCCCGTCATCGAGGAGCACCACTCCCAACTCAACGATCCGATCACCGCGTGCTGGCGAAAATCCCGTCGTCTCCAGATCGACCACTGCAAAGGACACGGCGCCTCCATTTTCTATCGGCCCATCAGCCGATTCGACATCTCGCAGTACCTTCACTGGAATGTGTAGCGCAGACTACAGCCAGCCAGCGACATGATCGGTAACCGCTAGAACGCAGCCGGCACCCCAAGCTCCTCAAGTTTCGCGCGCACGCCCTCACTGTGGAACGCATCCACCAGCGCCGAGGTCGCCTCTGAGTCAGCATCCTCCTCACGGGTGACGAGGCTCACTGCAAACGCCTCATCCTGCTCAAGTGCGAGCGCATCCTCCTCCGGCGTCAGCTCGAGCTGGCGCGCGAAGGTCGGGTGCAGGAACACCGCATCCGCCTCGGGGTATGCCGACACGAGCGACATGATGTCGATCTCGGTGAACGTGAGGTTCTTCGGGTTCTCGAGCACGTCATCCACCGTCACCACCGTCTCCTCGACCGCCGGGTCGATCGTGATGAGTCCCGCCGCCTGCACCATCAGCAGCGCGCGAGCCTGGTTCGACGCATCCTGCGGAATCACGATCTGCCCGTCCTCGGGCACGTCGTCGAAGCTGCCGTGCTTCGACGAGTACATGCCGACCTGCGTGAGATACACGGGCTCAACGGCGACGAGGGTCGCGTCGTTTGCGGCGTTGTACTCCGCCATGAACGGCGGGTGCTGCACGAAGTTCGCGTCGAGCTCGCCGTGCTGCAGCATCGAGTTCGGCTGCACATAGTCGGCGACTTCGACCATCTCGATCTCGTACGGCGCCTCGATCACCTCGGCCGCGGCCTGGACGACGTCGGTCATCGGGGTCGTGGTCGCCGCGACCTTGAGGGTGATGGTCTCGCCCTCGGCGGCATCGTCGGTGGATGCGGCGCAACCAGTGAGTGCGAGCGTCACGGCCGCTGCTGCAGCGGCCATCACGGCGAGCGGTCGGCGTTTCGTTGAGATGAAGCGAGTCATGCGGGGTCCTTTATCTATGGGGTGGGATGCGATTTAGCGCTTGTCGAGCGCGCGGGAAATGCGGGTGCCGAGGCTCTGCAACAGCAGCACGGCGATGATGATGAGCGCGATCACGGTGTACATGAGCACGAAGTCGTACTTGTGGTAGCCGTAGCGCATCGCGAAGTCGCCGACGCCGCCACCACCCACGACGCCGAGCACCGCCGAATACGACACGAAACTGATCATCGCCGAGGTCAGGGCATAAACGAGCCCCGAGCGCGCATCGACGAGCAAGAATCGCATCACGGTCTGCGGCACGGTGGCGCCCATCGATGCGGCGGCCTGCAGCAGCCCGCTCGGGAGCTCGAGCAGAATCTGCTCGGTGAAGCGCGCGTAGATCGCGATTGCGACGAAGGCGAGCGGGAATGTCGCCGCGACGGTGCCGAAGCTCGTGCCGAACACCATCCGCGTGAACGGGATCATGAACACTACAAACAGCAGGAACGGGAATGACCGCACGACGGTGACATAGAAATTCGCGACGTTCCACAGGATACGGTTGGACGTCAGCCCGCCCTCGCGGGTGAGGTAGATCAAGACGCCGAGCGGCAGCCCGAACAGCACCGCGACAACGAGCGAGACGCCAACCATGTACCCGGTCTCGGCCAGGGCGACGCCGATTTCTTCGCCGTATTCGCCGACGATTCGCTGCAGTTCATCGAGGATGTTCATTGGCCGAGTACCGTCCGCACGTGGTCGAGGTACGTCTCACCTTTGTCGGTTTGCACGGCATTCACCGCGACGATGTCTCGGAGCCGACCGACTTCGAAAATCGCTGCCTGATCGCAGATCGCTTTCACCGCATCCAGCTCGTGGGTGACGAGCACGATCGTCGTGCCGAAGCGTTCGCGCGTCGTGCGCAGGAGTTCGAGGATCTCGCCGGTGGTGTGGGTATCGAGCGCCGATGTCGGCTCGTCGCAGAGCAGCAGGAGCGGATCGGTAACGAGGGACCGCGCGATCGCGACCCGCTGCTTCTCGCCGCCCGAAAGCTGCGCGGGATAGTGCTTCGTGCGATGCCCGAGGCCCACGAACTCGAGCATCGCGGCGACTTTGGCCGTGTCCTTCCGCTTTTGCAGCCGCAGCGGCATCGCAACGTTTTGCTCGACGGTGAGGTTGCCCACGAGATTGAACGATTGAAAGACGACGCCGATCTGGTGCCGCATCTGGTTCAGTTGCTTCCGCGCCAGGCTCGCGAGATCAGTTCCATTTACGAGCACTTGCCCGTTCGTTGGGTGATCGAGCCCGTTCATGAGCCGCAGGAGCGTGGACTTGCCGGCGCCGCTCTCGCCGAGGACGCCGAAGATTGAGCCGCGCGGGATGGCGAAGTCGACGTTGTCGAGCGCCGTCACGGTGTGTGCGCTGTCTCCAAACGTGCGAGTTACTTCGCGAAACTCGACGGCGCTCTGGCCGATCGTGTTCGATGGATGCATGTGGTGTGGCGCTCGCAGGCTCGTAGCGGATGTGAGTGAGAATCCGGTGAACGGATTCTTAGACGCAGTCGAATATATGCTGTGCGAGGCGCGAAGGCAACCAAAGGGGTGGATGCATGACCGATAGCGAGTACGGACCGTCGATTTTCACGGCGGTCGCCGAGAATCGCGGTGGCGCGAACGGCGAGAGCTGGATCGAGGGTGGCCTCCGAGTCGACGTGCGCTCGCCGATTGGCCCCGAGCAAAGCCAGGGAACGAACCCCGAAGAGCTACTCGCCCTCGCATGGGCGACGTGCCTCAGCGAATCGGGTCGGATCGTCGCGGGCCCCAGCTACCCCGTCCAAGTGCGCACGCGCATCACGCTGCACAAGCGCCACGACGGCAGCTCCTTCGAGTTCCGCGGCCGCGCCGAGCTCCACTTCGAGGGCAAAGACATGGATGCGGCGACTCACCTCGCCGAGGCTGCCCACGCCCGCTGCCCGGTCTCGCGGATGCTGAGCGGGCAGTCGGAGGTTACTATTGTGGCGGTTTAGCTGCGGAGTTTCATAGTGCGGGGCTGCCGGTTCCGCGGTGAAGCTGGCTTCTGCGGACATCGGCCAACACGATTTGGGCTCCTCGCTCGGTAACTCAAAATGCGGGTTAAGAGATCGGGTAGGTCGACACGAATTCAGCCAGATCTCGGGAATCGCGATGCTGATCATAGGCCCGAAGAAGTTCAATGTATCGGCCCTTGTCAATCTGCCAGTCGTATGCCTCGATAATTTCTGTGTCTTGAGCAGCTGCAAATACAAGATCCGCGAAGAGCCTGGTGCTGCGCCCGTTGCCGTCGACAAACGGGTGAATTCGAACGCACTCTGCATGCACCGCTATGCCCAGTTCCCGCGGAGTCCAGTCGCTCGTGTTTTCCCACCTGTACCGAATGTTGTCTAAGGCCCCTCGCATCTCCGTTGGAATCGCGTGCCAGTCGATACCGATGTTAAAGTCATGGCGTCGGTAACGACCAGCCCAACTCCAAATGTCTCGGTAAAGGAGTCCGTGTAGCTCACGCAAGTACGCGTCACTAAGAAGTTCTTCGAGCTGCAGTTCGCCTTCGAAAGCTGCCATCAGGAGTTCCTCTTTGACCGTAGCCTCCACTGCCTGTTCAAGATCATAGACAGCCGCCCTCGTTATCGGCTCTGGCAGCGAAGCTCTTGCTTCGGGTAGAAGCGCATCCAATTCGTCGAATGGGACCGGCGTTTCCCCGTAACCCGGGTCGAATGACATCAGCCCAGACGGCGGCGCTCAGCGAGGTATCGCTCAGTCTTTTCCGAACGAACGAAAGTAACCGGGACGTCGCGCCGTTCCAACGATGCGGAAGCGCGGGTTGAACGAAGCGCGGCACGTCTAACGGCTTCTTTATCGACAAGTCGCTTTTTCACGTCTGCCACCTCCTGGCATCCTTGCATTGTGTCCGAAAATTCAAGTTTACCAACGCACTTCTCGGATATCTCGAGCACAAATTTCCTCAGCACGGTAACGACCTGCTGGGTCAGCCACTTCCATCCACCTATCGGGTGCAACGCGGGTAGCTCGCTCACGAGACACCAAGGCTCCATCGACGACTTCACGGATCCGCCAAAGAACTAGCAGCCGCATACGCGATGACAACGAGTATGTCCTCTCGCTCTAGTTCTTCATAGCCGCTCAGAATCTCGTCGTGGGACATGCCTGAGTGAAGCAGGTCGAGCAAGTCCTGAACGCGAACACGCATGCCACGGATCGTGGGATCCCTGTGGCATATCGCCGAATTGACTGTGACCCGATCGAGGCGACTCATAGGTGGACACTACGATCGCTATATCGGGAAAGTCAGAGACTGCGGATACCCAACTGACACCACCCGAACCTAACCCGCACGCTCCCGCAAATACTCATACAACCCGGCATCGAGTAACATATTCACAACGCGATCGATCGGCATCTCTCGGATCGCTTCGGCGACACTATTCTGTGCCTCGTCGTACTGCCAGCGCGCGTCATCCACGACCACATTGAGTTTCGGCGAGAAGCGGAAGTCCGTTTCTACGTTGTTTACGGACTGGGTCAGCAGGTCTTCGCTCTTCGCAGTCTCCGCCAAGAGCTTCCCCACCATGTCGACCTTGTACTCATCCGAGACGTCGAGATCGCCGAAGTACTTGTTCACGGCCTCGATCAGCTCCGACTTCGCCGACCGCTCCTGCTCGCGCACCTTCGCGAGCCCGGCCTCGGTCATCCCGCGCAGTCCCTCACCGGCTCCAGACTCCAGCCGCAGGTCCTCGTCGCGCACCTTCTCGAGCTTGTAGTGCGTCAAAACCACATCTGTCACGTCAACGTTCGCGGCGTTGGCCTCCCCCGCGCGGAACTCCCGGAGCTTGCGCGCGAGCAGATCGGCAAACACCGACAGCTTCTCGAAATAGGGCTCGCCGTAATCCAAAATCTGCGAAAAGAACGCGTACGCCTTCACGTACTGCGCGAGCGTGGAACGAAAGTCTTCGAGCTGCTCACGTGCCTCGTCATCGCCTTCCACCACGGCGTCGTGCCACCGCACCGAGAATCGATCGACCGGCGCGTGAAACGCCGAATCGAGCGCCGAATGCTTCGACCGCGTCTCAGTCCAGATGTCCCACACATGCTGCACCTCTGAACGCGTGAAGATCTTCTGCTGCTCGAGTTTCGCGGACAGATCCAGCACGAGGTCGGGATCAGATTCCGTCTGAATCTCCGCATCCTCGTAGTAGGTCAGAAACGCCTGCCGGACGTCCTCGCCGTCGTTCACGAAGTCGAGCACATACGTATTGTCTTTGCCGTCCGCGCGACGATTTAACCGCGACAGCGTCTGCACGGCGGTGATGCCCGAGAGCTTCTTATCGACATACATGCCAACGAGCAGCGGCTGGTCAAATCCGGTCTGGTACTTATTCGCCACGATCAGGATGTTCTGGTCCTCTCGCGCAAACACCTTCGCGAGATCTCCCCCGCGAAGTTCGGGGTTCATGGATGCCTCGGTCACGGTCGGCACCTCGATCCCGGGCAGTGCGGTGACATCAGGGTCAGGCACCTCCCCCGAAAACGCCACGAGGGTCTTGAGCGGCAGTCCGTCGCGTTCGATCGCCTTCTCGAACGCCCGCGCGTACTTCACCGCAGCCGCACGGGATGCGGTGACCACCATGGCTTTCGCACGGCCACCGAGTTCCTTCTGCACGGTCTCGCGGTAGTGGCGCAGGATCACGTCGACCTTTGACGCGACGTTGGTCGGATGCAGTTCGACGAACCCGATGTAAGCTCGCGTGCCCTTGCGCACGTCGACTTCCTCGGACTCACCCTCCTCGGCGCGCAGCGCGATGCGCGCCGCAAATTCGTAGGTCGTGTAGTTCTTCAGCACGTCGAGGATGAACCCCTCCTCGATCGCCTGCTTCATCGAGTACAGATCGAACGGTTTCGGTTCGCCGCCCTCCTCGGTCCGCCCGAATTTCTCGAGCGTCTTCGCCTTGGGAGTCGCGGTAAACGCGAAAAAGCTGAGCCGCTTGTCGCTGTCAGCTCGGGCTGCCATCGCGACCAGCGCATCCTGGTCGGCGCCGATCTCATCTCCTTCGATGGATGCGGGAACCTCGCCCTGGTAGAGCAGCTCGCGGAGCGAGGCGGCCGATTCTCCAGTCTGGGATGAGTGGGCCTCGTCGGCGATGACCGCGAAGCGCTTGCCCGCGAGCTCGCCACCCTCGTCGCGAATCCTCTTGAGCGCGTGCGGGAAGGTCTGCAGCGTCACACCAATGATGAGCACTTGGGCGCGCAGTGCCTCGAGCAACTGCTCGGTCTTTGACCCCTCGCTCCCCCTCGTGACGGGCAGAAAGGTGCCCGTCTTGCTCACGAGTTGGTCGACCGCATCCTGCAGCTGCCGATCGAGAATGTCTCGGTCGGCGACGACAATCACGCCATCGAAGACCTTCTTGCCGTAGGGAGTGTGGAGCGTCGCCATGCGGTGGGCGGTCCACGCGATCGAGTCGGTCTTGCCCGAGCCCGCCGAGTGCTGAATGAGATAATTCTGCCCCGAGCCATGTTCGTGGGCGTGCTGGGTGAGCTTCGTCACCGCGCGCCACTGGTGATAGCGCGGGAATCGCACGCTCGCCTTTTCGGTGATCTCGCCGGTGACGGGGTTCACCTTGGTCTGGTGGTTCACGTAGATGAACTTCGCCAGGATGCTCAGCCAGGTATCGCGCTCGAATACCTCTTCCCAGAGGTACGACGTGCGGTGCTTGCCTTCGACTGGCGGATTGCCCGCCCCATTGTTGTAGCCACGGTTGAAGGGCAGGAACGTCGTCGACTTCCCCTCGAGCTTTGTGGTCATCTGGACTTCGTTGTCGGTGACCGCGAAGTGCACGAGGGCGCCGCGGAATTCGGTGAGGAGCGGTTCGCCCTTCGGATTTCGGTCTTTGCGGTATTGCGTGACCGCGTCGTTCACCGACTGCGTGAACGTTGTCTTGAGTTCGAGCGTCGCAACCGGGATGCCGTTCACAAACAGCACGAGGTCGATGCGATCGGCCTTCTTCATCGAGTAGACAACCTCGGGCACGACCCGGAGTCGATTCTTGGCGTATCGCTCGATCAGGTTCGGATTGCGGCCGTCGGCCGGCGGCATCTGCAGGAGGTCGAAGTGCCGTGCACCGGTGACGTCAAAGCCATTCCTGAGCGTGGCGAGCGTGCCGCCGCCGTGCGCCTCGTCGTTGGCGAGCTTCTTCACGACCCGGTCGAGGATGCGCCGCTCACCTTTCGCTTTCGCCTCGGGTGTGGCGTTGGTCGGCACGATCTTCGCGTAGTTCTTGGGATCGATGTCCTCGAGCCAGCCGAGGAGGTCTTCGGGATAGAGCGCGCGTTCCTTGTCGTAACCCGCGGAGTTTTCCGAGCGGAGCCACCCGTGGTCCCCGAGGTAGTCGGCGATCTCGTCCTGAAACGCGCGCTCCCGATACGTGTTCATCGCGCCTCCGCGAGCTCGGCTTCGATCTGTTCTGCGACGGGAGCGTGCTTTTCAGTGACGTTGATCTGGCCGGTGACAGCGGCGGAGATTAGGGCGGAGCGGCGTTCCTTGGCCAACGCGACGGCATCCTGCACCATGGTCTTGGACTCCACAGCATCCTCGAAAATCTTCTGGGCCGAATCCGCGATTCTAGTTTGCGTGTCGCGGTCTGGGACAGGTAATTCAATACTCAAGAAATCCTCGTAGCTAAGATTTTGCATTGAAGCGCTCGCGCCGACACTACGAAGAGAAACTTGATCTCGATAAATGCGAGAATTCCGCACATAATACATAAATTCATTGTTTGCATTGAAATCTATCTGCCAAAGTTTGTCCGACAAGAATAGATTCGGATATTCATTACTAACGTATGCAGTCGAGCCGACCAATTCTGGGGTATTCGCACGATTAATGAGGATTCGATCCGCCTTCAAGGGAGTCGTCAGCCGTGCGATTTCACTAACTTCTACTACGGCCTTATTTTCGGCAACATCCAAGTATCCTTTCGATGCGGCTCCGGTCTTCAGAACGCCAGGCTGCCCTTCCTGTGCCTGCCAACTCGCACCGTTGACACTGACGCCCGTTTCCCGCTGAGGATTTAGGTGACGTATTTGAACAAAATCATGCCCGAGAAACTTTCTCTCAACGGCCGCGGACTGCCGTTCGCCAACTAGATCCGACAGAGAGGAAAGTTCGTCAATGAGCGCATCAATTTCGGCGGTTTCGCGGTCGAGGTAGTCCGCGATCCGCCGTTGTTCTTCGAGTCCTGGATACGGAATCCTCGATGCCAGGAGCTGCTGCTGATTCAGTATGGGAGCCCCGTAGATATTCCGAGAAGCACTTGCTTCGAAGGCAAGCGGTAATACCCACCGTGCGAATCCTAAGTCAATGCGACTCGTTGATTTCACCGTCGCGATCGCCTCATTGGTTACTAGCCTGGAATGAACGAATGCAGTCTTACCAATACTCAGCTTAAAGCTGTAGAGCAACTCGCCAGGTTCGCTCCAAGGAATGCCTGCAGCCCGCACTCCTTCTTCACTCAAAAAGCGTTCCCCAGTTTGCACTTGACCACCGGCCATATCGGCGATCGTAACCCACGGCACGTTACCCTCGAAATAATCCGCTCGACTCGTAGGAGGGGTACCGCCTACCGTCAAATGCAAAATATGAGATGCCTTTCGGATACTCCAATGATCTGGGATATCCGATAACCAGTCTCGTCGTTCGGCGTTCACGCCTTCACCTGCTCTAGTCGGGCGCGGATTCGGCCGAGAACCTCATCGAGGTCGGCGTCGATTTCTTCTAGGGAGCGCGGCGGGACGTAATTGTAGAAGTGGCGCGTGAACTGAATCTCCGCGCCCTCCCTCGACTTGGATTCGTCGATCCAGGCGTCTGGGACGAACGGCTTTACCTCGCGTTCGAGGTACTCGTCGATGTCTTCGTTCCACGGCACGTTCTCGGTGTCGCGCAGCGCGGCGTCGGCGACAGGCCTGCCCGCTTTCGTCAACAACTCGCCATCGTCGTCGTGCTCGCTCAGCTCATCCACGAGCATTTTCACGAGCGCCGGTTTCAGCGCGACGCCCTTACCGTTCGCCGCGGCCATCAGCTGCTTCTGGAACTCCGTGCGGCTGAACGACAGCTCTCCCCCAGCATCCACCCCCGCAGCCTCGAGCACCTCGAGGAGGCGACCCTGCGCATCCTCATCGAGCTTCGTGACCGGCTTCGCCGCCATCGCGCGCTCGATGCGTTCGGGGGTGAACCCGTAGTTGCGTTTCATCGGGCGTTCGAGCGTGATCGTGCGGTACATGAAGTCGGTCACGTCGAAGATCTTCGAGACATCGGACTCTTCGAATTGCTCGTAAAGCTTCGTGATCTCGACGATGTGATCGTCACTCAATTCCTTGCGCTTTGAACCGACGCTCTTGCGCATCTTTACGAACATCTCCGTCGCGTCGATGAGCTGCACCTTGTTGCGCCGCTCCGCGGGCTTGTCCTTATTGAGGATCCAGACGTAGGTGCTGATGCCGGTGTTGTAGAACATGTCGGTCGGCAAGCCGACGATGGTCTCGAGGTAGTCGTTGTCGAGGATCCACTTGCGAATGTTCGATTCGCCCGAGCCAGCACCCCCGGTAAAGAGCGGCGAGCCATTAAGGACGATCGCGCCCTTGCCTCCGCCAGAGCTGTCGCTCGGCTCGCGCAGCTTCGAGATGAGATGCATGAGAAAGAGCATCGAGCCGTCGGAGACTCGAGGCAGGCCCGCGCCGAATCGTCCGTCGAACCCGGCGATCTCATGTTCGGAAGTGACCGCTTCGCGTTGCTTTTGCCAATTGACGCCGAACGGCGGATTCGAGAGCCCGTAGTGGAAGGTGCGGTTCTTAAACGCGGGGTTCATGAGGGTGTCGCCGTTCACGATGTTGTCGATCGGCTGGCCCTTCACCACCATGTCGGCCTTGCAGATCGCGTAAGAGGCACCGTTGAGCTCCTGTCCAAGCAGGTTCACTTGGGCCGAGCCATTCATGGCCTTGATCTCGTCATCGGCGACCGAGAGCATCCCACCCGTACCCGCCGTCGGATCATAGACATCGCGGACAATGCCGGGGGTCATGAGATCTTCTTCGTTGGCGAGCAGAATCGAGACCATGAGCTTCACGACCTCCCGCGGCGTGAAGTGCTCACCTGCAGTCTCGTTCGAGGCCTCGGCAAACTTACGAATGAGCTCCTCAAAGATGTGGCCCATTTTCTCGTTGTCGACAGCCTTTGGGTGCAGATCGACTTTGGCGAAGTGCTGGAGAATCTGCAGCAAGAGGTCGTTCTGCGCGAGGTCCACAATCGTGTCTTCGAACTTGTACTTCTCGAAGATGTCGCGCACGTTCGACGAAAACGAGTTCACATAGTCGCGAAGGTTTTGCTCGAGATTATCGGGGTCGCCTTGCAGCGACTTCAGGTCGTGATTCGAGCGATTCGAAAACGAGTAGGTGTGGCCAGCCTTCGCACGGAGCATGCCGGGTGACGGGTCGACGTCCGGGTCGAGACCCTTCGTCGCTTCGAGCACGGCCTGCTTCGTCGGCGCGAGCACCGCATCCAATCGCGAAAGAACCGTGAACGGCAGGATGATGTCGCCGTACTGATGCTGCTTGTAGGTGCCTCGAAGCAGGTCGGCCGCCGACCAGATGAACGACGCGTGATTGAAGTTGCTAGACACCCGAATTAACCCCTGAAAAGCCGAATATGTTCGATTTGTCGAGCCTAGTCGAGGGCACCGACCCTCCAGGCGGGCGGGCAGACTTGAACTCTGAAGAAACGGGATGTCTAGCTTGTGACCGGCCACACAGTGACGATTTGTTCGTACTCGATGCTTGGGCTCCGATTGAGCTCACCAAGCACGGCTACTCCTTGAGTCGCGTATAACACCCGTCTTACACTGAAGCATGTGGTGCACATCGGATGGCGTCCCGAAGTGGTGGCGATATGCGGACCGATGACGAAGACTCTCGACTCGGGGCGGAAGAGAAACCTTGAATGCCATGACCCCTAATAACCGCATCCCTCCAGAAATCGCCGCGGCGATCGAGAAGGAGATCGACGCCGATAGCCCTCAGTATCGAGACGATCTCTCCGAGGGCAACTGGACAAAAGCGAACCGCGTGCCATCGCCATTATTGACCCTTCGCATCCCCGCCGACGCGCTTACCGAGCTTCAAGACCTAGCCCGAGAGAATGGGGTCGCGGTGTCGACTCTCGCACGCGGCTTCATCCTTGACGGTATCGCCCAGCACAAGAGCGAAGACCTCCGCGGCGCCCTCGAACGGTTAGAGCGTGATCTGGCTGCGGTCAAGGCCCGGGCGCTCACAAGTTAGGGAGTCCAGACGTGTTGGATACACCACTCGGGACTCGACTCCGGAAGGCTTCGCCGCGCGTCAAACAGCTCATCGCCGACGCGGGCGGCAGCAACGTGCGGGTCTTCGGATCGGTAGCAACTGGACGTGAACACTCGAAATCCGACGTCGACCTGATCTTTACGATGAACAAACCGTTGAGCCTCATGGCGCTCGGCAAACTTGAACAGCTGATCGCCGATGAAGTGGGAGCACCCGTCGATCTCGTCCCGGACACGTCGCTTCGCCCCGCCTTTCGGGATCGAATCCTCAACGAGGCGGTGCCACTTTGAGCCCTTCTAATTCCATGGCCTGGTGTGTGCTCGATCGTCAGGACATCCGGCGCGTCCGTCAGACGATCAACGCGGATTTGAAGACGGATAGGTAATTACGAAACTGTCGGAGTCTAGTCTTCGTCAGCCGCCGCGAGCTCAACGACCCGCTCCGCGGTCCCCCACGACAGCGTCACGCCAGCGCCACCGTGACCGTACGCAGTGATCACCGGAACGCCGTCGACGGTCAGGCGTTCGAGGCTGATCGATGGCCGAGCGGGTCGCAGCCCACACGCGCGGCCAACCAACGGTTGATTCGCCAGTTCGGGAACTAGCTTCAGTGCACGCTCCAAGATCGCCGCCTCAGTCGCCGGATCAATTTCGGTATCCCACGATCCCTCGTCGGCCGTGCCACCAACGATGACGTCGTGTTCGCGGGGGAAGATGTAGGTGAGGCCGTCGGGATTACCCTCATCGGTCATCCACTCTTCGAGCCCAGGATTCGCGAGCCGCACGATCTGCCCACGGACCGGGTAGACGCTTTCGTCGCCGCCGAGGAGCTCGCCACCGCGATCACGACGAGGTCGCTCTCGTTCGCGAGCTCCTTGATGGATGCGACGGTGCGGTACTCGAACGTGATGCCAAGCGACTGCACCCGTGCTTTGAGCCAGGGCAGGTATCGCGGAATCTCAATGAACGGCAGCGCGGCTCGTACACCGGAGGTGGTGCCTTCCGGGAGTTGCGCGGCGGATGCTTCCTCGAACTGGGCAAGGTGGGACGTCCACGAGCGATCCGGGTCGGCCAAGCGCTCGACGACGGTTCCCGTGCGCATCCTGACTACCGCATCCGACTCGGCCGTAAGCGCGACAAATCGCTCGAGCGATCGGGCCAGCAGCTGGTCGGCCAGCTCGGATCGCTCGCTGCGGAATGGGAACCAGAGTGCTGCGGATACCGACGACACGGTCTCCATCGTGTCTTGGTCCGCGACTACCGTGACCTCGTCACCGTTGGATGCGAACTCGTGTGCGACGGAGAGACCGATCACGCCTGCTCCGATTACCGTTACGCGCCTTGCCATCGTTCCATTCTTGACCATCTAAGCCCCAAGGCAAGCGCGGAGACTGACGCATCGGCATCAAGTGGGACCGCCTGAGTGCTCGCCAACTAGCGCCCAATCGCCTCTAGGAAAGCGACCGTCTCTTCTTCAGTGAGACCCGGCACTCCACCCCGTGCAGGCCCCGGTGCGCCCGCAAGGAGTTCTTCGAGAGGGACTGCCTTGCGTACACCAGGCGAGACTGGCAGTGGTGGTGCCTGCTGAATGATTGCCGCACCTATTTGCGAGATGCGCCCATCGGAGTCCCGCTCCGGGATCCCGACGGCAGAGACGTACTGTTCGATCAAGGCACGGCACTCATCATCGTTCTCCACATTGGGGAGCGGGATCGTGTTGCCGAAATCATCCGTCACCTGCAGGCGATGGGTATCGAGCTTGACCGACTGCAACTTGCCCACAACCGTTGCTTCTTGGGACTCGAAACCCTCGTCGAGCGCTGCAGCAACTCCCTTTGACGCTGATGATTCATCGCTGCTCGTCAATTTTCCCACCGCCCTGAACTCCGGTGATTCTACGAAACCGAAATCTCCTGCTCATGCCATCTAATTTGCAAGGAACTCACTTCATTCAAGTATTCTCAGCATGCGTCAGTTACTCCCCGTCGACGTACATCTCGACCAGTTCATGCACCCCGGAAATGATCTCGTCGGGGCGGAATGGGAACCTCTCAACCGCATCATGGGTACTGATCCCGGAGAGCACGAGAATCGTGTGCAGTCCCGCCTCCATGCCGGCAACAATGTCGGTGTCCATTCGGTCGCCGATCATCACCGTCGACTCAGAATGCGCACCAATCTGATTGAGCGCCGAGCGGAACATCATGGGATTCGGTTTCCCGACCACGTACGGCTTGCGCCCGGTGGCCGCGGTGATGAGCGCATTGATCGCGCCCGTTGCCGGAACGACGCCGTCTGCCGTCGGGCCGGTCGGATCCGGGTTCGTCGAGATGAAGCGAGCCCCGCCAACAATCAGTCGAATCGCCTTGGTGATCGCCTCGAACGAGTAATTGCGCGTCTCGCCAACAACGACAAAGTCGGGATCAACATCCGTCATCACGAAGCCGGCGTCGTGGAGGGCCGTGGTCAGCCCAACTTCACCGACGACGAACGCGCTACCATCTGGCTTCTGACTCTCAAGGAATGACGCGGTCGCCATCGCTGACGTCCAGATCGCCGTCTCGGGCACCTCGATCCCGTTCGCGCTGAGGCGAGCGCTGAGATCGCGAGGCGTGTACGTCGAGTTATTGGTCAGGACGAGATACTTCGTCCCGGTCCGCTGCCAGTGCGAGAGCAACTCGCGCGCACCCGGCAGTACCTGCCCTTCGGCGACTAGCACCCCGTCCATGTCTGTGAGCCAAGACTCGATGGTTCGATTACCGCGCGTAATTGACATAACCCCACCTTTCGCGCCAAGTGTAGGTGTGCCGAGTGAAGCTTTCCTCACTCGATTGCGGACTGCGTACACATAGCGCTACCGGCCCAGCGCATCCAGCACCCAGTCCCAGTCGATGCGCTCCTGCTCGAGCCGAAGTCGCGGTGCGTAGCGGTCACTGACCAGATCGTTGAACAAGGAAGCCTCAGTGTCGGTCAGGTTCGGTAGCATGGCGCTGGTCGGTGACGGCTCGGTGCCCCAACGCTCTTCGTGAGCGAGCAGAGTCGAGCGGTCCATGAGCACCGAGCGCACGCCCGGCAGCTGCGCACGCACGCGATTGAGTATCGCGAAGCCATGCGTGTCGAGATCACCCCAATAGCGCACCTCGCCACGAGCCGCGGCAGCACCCAACCACGCCAGCGACGCCGGAGCCACCGCGTCGAACCCGCGCCCCCACAGCACCACACCGCGCTCCGGGATCGGCGCGCTGAGGTAGCTGATCTCGTTCTCGACGATCAACGCACGCTCAACCGGCGGCTGGAGTCTCGTCAACTCCTGCACGCGGAACGACGCCTCGCTGAGTTCAACCGGGAGCCCAAACAACGACGGGTCGAAGCGCATCCGCACCATCACGGGCTTCCGCCCGAGGCCGAGCCCGGTGAGAAACTCCTCCGCCCGCCCCGACACCCCGAGCATCTCGGCAAGCACGCCCCGGCGCCGCTCGACCAGTTTGGTGTCAACACCAGGAGCGTCGATTTCGCGGAGAAACTTGCCCGTGCCACGATTCCACTCGAGCCAATCGCGCGCGGCCAAAATCGCGGGCCATTCGTCGGCGAGTTCAATCGCCTTGAGCGGATGCGCAATCACCCAGTCGCGCGCGGCCGGGATCAGGGCCGAACGGCGCAACACGTCGTCGAAGCGCTCCACGTCGCCGTCCCGCCCGGCCACTCCGAGCATCCGCCACGCCTGTTCGTAACTCTCGATCAGCGCCCGGCCGGGCAGTTGCGTGCGGCCGAGCGAACGACCGCCAACGTGCTTCTCGACCAGCCGAAACCCGGCCCCTCCCTCGGCCGCACGCTCGAGACCCGACACCCATCGGCGCGCCTCATCGAGATGCTCGGTCAGGTCGGCGCTGGATGGGCCGCGAAGCGGCACGTCGATGGTCGCGAACGGCGCCCCCGCGGCGTGGTTTCGGAGCAGCTCGCCGCTGTCCCACCGGCGCCCGATGCGCTTCTCAATGTCGGCGGGTGTGGTCCATGAAGCTGGACCCTGCTGGCGCCCGGTACTCACGAATTCATCGCCCGCCGCTCCCGGAACTCCTCCACCGTGAGCGTGTGCACCCTCGACGCCGCTCCATCGGGGTTATCGACGAAGCCGATCGAGCTCACATACGGCTCGATGACGTGCACCTTCTGCAGCGGCGTCACGATCAGCAGCTGCAGGCCGAGCTTCTCGAACAGCTCGAGCGCATAGCGCGTGGACTGATCCGAGCCGCGACCAAAGGCCTCGTCGATGACGGCGAAGCGGAAGTCCTTCGACTTCTCGACGCCCCACTCGAGCCCAAACTGGTACGCGAGCGACGCGGCGAGGATCGTATAGGCGAGCTTCTCTTTCTGCCCACCCGATTTGCCGTCCGAGTCGGTGTAGTGCTCGTGCTCCACCCCGGTCTCGCGATCGCGCTCGGAGGCCGCGAACGTGTACCAGTTGCGCACATCCGTCACGCGCGCAGTCCAGGCTTTGTCTGCCTCGGTGCGACCCTCGCGGCCTTTAAACCGTTCGACCAGCAATCGCACTCGCTCGAATCGCTGTTCCGGATCCTCATCCCCGCCGATGAGGTCGCCCGTCGCGGCCTTCATCTCCGCGCGAAACGCCCTGACCTCTGAGTTCGGCGAGAGTTCGGCGACGAGCGTAATCACGCGACCCGGGTTGTAGTCGATGGCGCCGAGGGCCTCGTTGATGGTCGCCACTCGCTCACGAATCTCGTCCGCCTGGCGCTGCAGCCAGAAGTTGAAGCTCGCGAGGTCCTTGATCGACTCCGTGTTGAGTTGCCGCTTGAACTCGGCCTCGAACCTCGGCAGATCATCCTCTTTCACCTGCCCGTGCAGGCGACGAAACTCACCGATCGAGCCGACGTTCGCATCCATCTCGGTCGCGAGCTCCGGCCAGCGGCGCAGGATCTCCCCCATCTGCTGCTGCACGCTCGTGATGTAACCGTTCATCTCGCGCTGCGCCGCATCCGAATCGCGCACGAGCTCGTCGTGGATCTTGCCGCGCAGCGTGTCGCAGTCGTCGACCGTGCTCGGCTGCCGCTTCCCGACGCGGTGCCGCAATGCGGGGAAGACCGCCCGAGCACTCTCGACGCTGACCGCCGGTAGCGATTCGAGCAGCTCCCGCTCCTTCGCGTGCCGCGAGCGCAGCCGCTCGAGTTCGTGCTCGATGCCGCCGAGTCGTTTCGCGATGTCATTGCTCTCGCTCTCGAGCTGGCGCTGGGCCTCGGCGAGTTCCGCGAGCTGTCGATCGATCTCGGCAAGCCGCGTCGAGCCCGCCAGGATGCGCTGCCGCTCGTCCTCGAGGTCGCGCACTTTTGTCTCGGCGTCCGCGACGTCGATCTCCGCGAAGCTCGAGTATTCCTCGAGCCGGGAGAGCGCGTCGATCGCGCGACCGAGCGCATCCGATTGCTTCTCGAGCGCTGCAAGCTCACGTTCGGCGACGTCGATCGCCTCGCGCAGTTCCTGCACCTCGCTCGTGAGCGCCGCGATCTTCCGCTCGCTGCTGCGGCCGAGCACCCAGCGTCGCGCATCCGAAACCCTGAAGCGGTCGTCCTTCTCGTGCCGCTCCCGATCCTTGACGAGCCCCTCGCGGGTGACGGCCCGGTCTTCGCGCTGCAACGCTGCGGCGTCGGCCACGAGCGCGTGCTCCGCACGGCGCGCGAGTTCGCCCTTGAGGTAGTCCGCGAAGGGGCCGGGCTCGACCTCGAGCGCGTCGACAAGTCGCGGCCCGCCGTGCGCATCCATTGGCCGGGTGGGAACGCGGCGCTCCGGCACGCGCAGATACACAAGGCGGGTGCCAAGGTGCCGCTCATTGACCCAGGACGAGACTCGCGCGTACTGCGCCTGCGGCACAAGCAGGCTCAGCGCGAACGGCCGCAGCACTCGCTCGGCCGCGCCCTGCCATTCGGCGTAATCCTCGCGCACCTCGATGAGCTCACCCGCGAACGGCAACTCGGTTTCGGCGAGGCCCAGTCCGGCACACATGGACTCGCGCAGCCTCGCAAGTTCGCTCGGCAGGTTGTTGCGCCGCGCCTCGAGGCTCGCGATCTCGGCATCGATTTCGGCGGCACGCTTCTTGTCGTTGCCATGTTGCAGGGTGAGCGGATGCCGTTCCTCGGCCACGCGGGCCCGCTCCCCTTCCGCATCCGCTCGCGCTTGCGCAACCGCGGCCAGCCGCATCCGGAAGTCGGTGTCGTCGTTGACTGGCTCAAGGCCGGCACGCTCGAGGTGATCGGCGAACCGCGCGCGCTTGCTCGTGACCTCGGCGAGCTTGGTAGTCGCGGCAGGAATCTCGGCGTCGATGATGCTGAGCCGATCGCCGCCCGCGCTGCTGCGTTCGGCCTGCAGCAGCTCCCGCTGCTGGGTGTTGGCTTCGCGCGCCGCGCCAATCCGTTCCTGTTCCTCCTGCGCATCCGCGAGTTGCGCATCCGTCTGGCCGATTGCGGTGTCGAGCACCTCGGTCACGAGCTCCGCCGCGAACACCACCAAGGCCTCGCGTTCGGCGCGGTATCCCGCGTGCCGTTCCACCGCTGCCTCGTACTTGTCCGCGCTTTCGACGAGCGGCGACAGCAGCTCAAGCTGGGCGGTCGCCCGCTGCACCGCCTCGTAGGAGCGCGTGAGGTTCTCGAAGTGGTTGACGATGTCGGTAATTCTGCCGCTCGCGTCTGACGGCTCGAGCATGTGGCTGCGCACGAAGTCGTTCAGGTTCCCGACCGACTTCATCGACACCGTCTGGTGAAACAGCTCCATCGCCTGCTCCGACGCGATGCCGAGGAGGCGGCGCATCCGGCGGGCGTAATCGGGGAACGTGTTGTCGAGGTCGACGCCGCTGCCGCGCAATCGCTTTCGCAGCTGCTTCAGGTCGCTGCCGAAGTCGCTGAAGTCGGTCGCGATGCTCAGCCCGCGATCCGCCGTCGCGTAAAACCGCTCGGGCTGCCCGGTGCGATCTCGCTGGTGAAACACCTGCGCGAGCGACACCGTCTGCGAGTAGCCTTCGTTCTCGAACACCCCGAGCAGCACGGAGTACGAGTGCTCGTCGCGCAGCGCGACCGGCCGGGAGGTTCCGGTCGTCTCATTGCGTTCGGATCGATAGTGCCCCTCGACGTAGCTGCGAAGGTTGCGTTCCTTCGTGGTCGCGCCCGCCGCCTTGTTATACGAGATCTTGTGGGCCGGGAGCAGCAGCGTCGTGATCGCGTCAACGAGCGTCGACTTGCCGCTACCGATATCGCCCGTTAGCAGCGAGGTGTTCCCGTCGGGCTGCAACGACCACACGCGGCGATCGAAGGTGCCCCAGTTGTAGACCTCGAGCCTGGCGAGCCGGTAGCCGGTGCGCTTGGTTTCCGGGGTCTCGATCTCCAGCGCGGAAAACAGGGCGTCACTCATGGTCGGGTTCCTCCAATAGCGAGAGTTCGGCGGCGGATGCGTCGGGGCCAGTTTCGGGTTCGGCTGCGGATGCGTCGGCGCCGGTTTCGGCGTCCGGGCCCGCTTCCGACTGGGCGTAGGCCTCGAGCTTGCCGGCGAAGTCGGCCATGGTTTCCACATCCACGTAGGCCTTGAGGATGCGCCGCACTTCCCACGCGCCCCGGCCCTGGCTGCCGCGCAATTTGTGCAGGAATCCGAGTTCGACAACCTTGGTGATCGTCTGGTCGACCTGTTTGAGTATCCTGGCCTCATTCGTCGAATCGCGCAGGAAGATCCGCAGCATCTCGACGATCTGATCCCGCTCGAGGACGAGCTTGCCTTCGTCACCGCCGGCCTCGAACTCGGCCAGCCGCTTGCGTAAGAGCAACAGCAGCAGACTCACCGGATAGGTCAGAGCCCGTCGCTTCACGAGTCGCGGCAGCGGTTCCTCGTCGTCGCTCGGCTCGACCGTTTTGAGGTAGGCATAGCCCTCGGTCTGGTCGACGATCATGCGGATGCCGATCGTCGCGAAGTGATCCTGCACTCGCGCCTCGTGCCGCTCGATGGTGCGCCAGTCATCCTCGTGCACCTCGCGATAGACGACACCCTGCATGAGTTTGACAATCACCGTTGAAATCGCGTGCTGCTCCGTGCTTGTCATCGCCGCGCCACCGACACCTTCGGTAACGTCACTCGCTTCGGCATTCCGGCAAGATCGGTGTAGTCGATGACCGTGGTGACCTCATCGTCGAGCGCAATATCGATATCGTCCTCCGACAGCGCAAGGTACCCGAGAATCTCCGCGATGCCCTCTTCCACGGGATACAGCTCGATGATGTCCGAAAGCTCCGCGACCGACCGCCGCGGCACGATGGAGCGGATGTTTTCGACCAGCCGAGCCGAGTCAACGAACCGCTGCCCGAATAGCGCGTCGTAATCGCCCTCCGAGTCTTCCTCGGGTGCGATGAGGCTGTCGATGACGCTGTCGGGCTGCGGGCTGTAGAGCGGGCGCTCGAACGGCAGCTCGATGGTGAGCCCCGGCTCATCGATAACAATGCCGAGCTCCTCCGGCGGATTGCTGCGCACGCGAATCGCGGCTTGTTCGACCGTGCGCACGAGGTCGAGGACTCTGCGGTTCTCGAGCCAGACTTGGTCTTCGAGGAAGCGGCGCAGCTGTTCCGACAGGCTGCGCACCGTCTGCTGCGTCCGCTCCGCGGCTTCCGCCCAGTCGTGGTGCACGAGCCGGAGTCTACGATCGGCGTGGACCGCCGGCATCGACTGGACCGACTCGATCAGGTCCGTGAGCTCGAGTTGTCGCTGCTCGGAGAGCAAGAAATCGTAGAACGCTTGAAAGCTGCGGCCCTGATCCGACGAGGAAATGTCGGTACGGCTACTGACGAGTTCGCCGAGCAGTTCCCCTTTACTCCCATCCCAACCCGCGATTCGCTCGCGCGCCGAGCGGTCGAGTCCGCGGAAGTTTTCCTCGACCTCGCGAAAGTCGGAGAGGAGTTCGCGCGCGGTGGATGCGAACAGCTGATAGCGATCGCGCACCGAGGTCTCGTCAAGCAACACGGCACGATTCTCGCGCACCGCTTCGATTTCCTCATCGATCTGCGAGCGGCGCCGCTCGAGTTCCGCGATCCGCGCATCCGGATCGGTTTCGGTGCCGTGCACGATCTGTCGCAGGAGCTCGATCAGCGTGTGCAGGCGTGATTCCGTGCCGACAAAACTGCGCTGCTGCAGGCTCTGCACCCACTGGACGGCCTTTTCGATCGCCGGCGTCGCGTCGTAGTGCACCTCATCGGAGTCCACTGGATAGAACTTCCGCAGCCATCCCTGCTGCGGGTCGGCCCAATCGTCGAGATAGTTCTCGGGGTCGCGCGGATAGGCCTCCGGGTCTGACTGGCGAATCTTGTAGAGGTGCTCGTCGAGCGCATCCACCAACCGCCCCATCGGAATCGCCCCTTGATTCTGCTCGACGAACTGCTCCCCCAAAAACGACAGCACGAGCGGGGCGTTTTGGGCGCGCAACAGCCGCCATGCCGGATGCTGGTCCCGGAGCGTCGTGAGGTCCTCAATCTCCATCCCACGAGCGTACTTAATGCCTCCGACATTCTCGGCTTCCTCGAGGCTGGAGGCCGAGGCGGTTACCCCGAAGACTAGGACGCGGACTCTTCCTCAAGCTCCTCGAGCACCTCGAACGGTGACTCGACGTCCCCTCGCCACGCCTCGATGCCCTCTCGAACGGCGAGCACTGCGACGAACAGCGCGGCAACTGAGTCCGCCCACCACCAGCCGAACAGGCTGTTTAAGACAAGCCCGAGGAACACGGCACCAGAAAGGTAGATGCACAAGAGCAGCTGCTTCGCATCGGCCATCACGCTCTTCGAGCCGAGTTCACGACCAGTGCGCGATTCAATCCACGCGAGCAGCGGCATGATCACGAGACTGAGCGCGGTGATGCCGATGCCGAGCGGGCTCTCGTCAGGGCCCTCCTGCGTCACGAGTGCGGAAATCGCGTCGAACGTGACATACGCCGCGAGCGCGAAGAAGGCGATGCCGATTGCCCGCACAGCGGGCTTCTCCCACCGCTCCGGATCACGCCGACTGAACTGCCACGCGATTACCGCAGCCGAGAGCACCTCCACGACCGAGTCGAGACCGAAGCCGATCAGCGCCGCCGATGACGCGAGCGAACCCGCGAACATCGCGACGACCGCCTCGATCACGTTGTAGGTGATCGTGAACGCCACGATCCACTGCACGCGCCGGTTCAGAACGGCGCGACGCTCATCCGAAATCACCGTGCTCATGCCGTGACCTTCTCAGTCGGCTCGGCCACCGCATCCGCCCCGCAGCATCCCGGCACCGTGCAGGCGTCGTCGATGCAAGGCGCGTCCTCGTCGACCGCGAGCGTCACGTCCAGCAGCGCCGTCAGCGCGGCCGCGAGGTGGCCGTCGGCAATCTCATACCGCGTCTGCCGGCCCTCAGGCTCGGCAACGACGATGCCGCAGTCGCGCAGGCACGTGAGGTGATTCGACACATTCGAGCGAGTGAGCTCGAGCGAGCGCGCGAGCACAGCCGGGTAGTTGGGCGCTTCGAGCAGCGAAAGCAGGATGCGCGAGCGGGTCGGGTCGGCCATCGCCCGGCCCAGTCGGTTCATAACGTCAAGACGCGAAGTATTAGTCAGCACTCAATGACTATACAGTGTTTGCTGAACTCAACGGCCGTCGCGGCCGTCCGCGATTACCTCCGCGTGTACGACAAGTGAGAACCCGCTGCGAACACCTCAGTTTCTATTGGCTACACCTGTCGGCTTGACTACCGTGAGTGGCACCGAGCGCATAACGGAGCGCGCCGTCATACAAAGGAGCAGCAATGGCTGGACTACTCGAAGGCAAAGTCGCAATCGTCACTGGAGGTTCGAGCGGAATCGGACTCGCATCCGTTGAGCGCTTCATCGCAGAAGGCGCCAAAGTAACCATCGCCGATATTCAGGATGAGCTTGGCGGGCAAATTGCGGAGCGACTCGGTGAATCGGCACTGTATGTACACACCGACGTGACCGATGAAGCCAGCATCCAACAGGTCGTCACAACAACGGTCGACAAGTTCGGCAAGCTCGACGTCATGTACAACAACGCGGGCGCACAGGGTGACCCGTCGCCGCTCCTCGAGATCGGCTCTGAAGGATTCGACAAGACCATCGCCCTACTCACTCGAAGTGTCGTCCTCGGGCACAAATACGCCGCACTGCAATTCCAGGCGCAAGGCACGGGCGGCTCGATCATCTCGACAGCGTCGGCCGCGGGCCTTCAGGGCGGTTGGTCCGCGCTGGGTTACACGACCGCGAAGCACGCGATCGTCGGCGTCGTTCGCCAGGCAGTCGCAGAACTCGGAACCCTCGGCATCCGCTCGAACGCCATCGCACCGGGAATCATCATGACGCCGATCATGGCGAAGACGTTCGGCGTGCCGGTCGAGGAATCGGAAGGCTTCGTTCAGTTCCTCGCGGACCGCCTCGGGCACACCCAGCCCAGTGGCCGCGTCGGCTTCCCCGACGACATCGCGAAGGTCGCAACCTTCCTCGCGAGCGACCTCTCAGAGTACGTTTCCGGTGTCACCATCCCCGTCGACGGCGGCGCAACCGCGATTACGCAGGGGACCTTCGCCACCGAGGTCGTGAAGGCAGCGCAAGAATACGCGGCATAGTCGCGCCCAAGCGGCGTGGATGCAGGCCTCGAGTCATGCATCCACGCCGCTTTTTTCGTGCGATTCTTCACGTTCTCGGAATAGCGTGAAGTCGCATCGTGTTTTCAAGTATAGATACCCCCATGGGGTATTAAGCTAAGAAGTAGACGCAGGCAGGTCGCTACCAGGGAGGAACTAATGAGTCATCCACATAACCCGAAGGAACCGCGAGAAGGCCAGCATCGACACGACGAGTCCGCCGGGCACGGGCATTCTGGCCACGATGAGCATGCCGGGCACGACATGCATGCTGGGCACGAAGACCATTCTGGACACGACATGCATGGTGGCCACGGCGATCACGTCGGCCAGTTCCGCCGACTGTTCTGGATCATGCTCGTGCTCGCAATCCCGACGGTCCTCCTGTCGCCGATGTTCGCATCCATCGTGGGCTACACACTTCCGGATATCCCCTGGCTGCAATGGGTCTCGCCGATTCTCGGCACGGTGATGTACGTCTGGGGTGGCAGACCGTTCCTCGAGGGCGCCCTCTCGGAGATCCGCTCGCGCAAGCCGGGCATGATGCTCCTCATTGCCCTCGCGATCACCGTCGCGTTCTTCGCATCCTGGGGTGCGAGCCTCGGCTTCCTCGACCATGAGCTCGACTTTTGGTGGGAGCTCGCGCTCCTGGTCGTGATCATGCTGCTCGGCCACTGGATCGAGATGCGCTCGCTCGCGCAGACCACCTCGGCCCTGGACTCGCTGGCAGCACTCCTGCCCGACGAGGCGGAGCGGCTCGAGGGCGACCAGGTTGTCACGGTCTCCCCCAGCGACCTGCAGGTCGGCGACATCGTCATTGTCCGCCCCGGTGGCACCGTCCCCGCAGACGGCACCGTGGTCGACGGCCGTGCCGCCATGGACGAGTCGATGGTCACCGGGGAATCTCGCACCGTGACTCGCGAGGTCGACGACCAAGTCACCGCCGGTACCGTCGCAACCGACTCAGGCCTGCGCATCCAAGTGACCGCGACCGGCGACAACACTGCCCTCGCGGGCATCCAGCGGCTGGTCGCGGATGCCCAAAACTCCACTTCGCGCGCGCAACTCCTCGCCGACAAGGCCGCAGGCTGGCTGTTCTGGTTCGCCGTCGGCGCGGCCATCATTACCGCGATCGTCTGGACGGCGATCGGCTTACCCGACGACGCGGTTGTGCGCACCATCACGGTGCTCGTCATCGCGTGTCCTCACGCGCTCGGGCTCGCGATTCCGCTGGTCGTTTCAATCGCGACCGAGCGCGCGGCCCGCGGCGGAGTCCTAATCAAGGACCGCCACGCCCTCGAGGGCATGCGCACCGTTGACACCGTTCTCTTCGACAAGACCGGCACGCTCACCAAGGGTGAGCCGACTGTTATCGAAATCTCACCAGCCGACGGTCACGAGGCAAGCCACGTCCTCACTCTCGCAGCAGGAGCGGAAGCCGCCAGCGAGCATCCGCTCGCCAAGGCGATCATGCGCGGCGCCGAACAGCAGGGCGTCACCGTTCCCGCGAGCCGCGACTTCACTTCATCCCCGGCGGTCGGCGTCACCGCGACGATTGACGATTCAATCGTCCGCGTCGGTGGCCCGAAGATGCTGGAGGAGGAAGGTCTCGCTGAGCTCGCAGTGGTGGATGTGTGGCGTAAGGACGGCGCGATCATCCTGCACGTGGTGCAGGACGGCAAGGTCATCGGCGCGCTCAAGCTTGCCGATGAAATCCGTCCGGAGTCGCGCGAAGCAGTCGAGGCCCTTCACAAGCTCGGCATCCAGGTCGTGATGATCACGGGTGACGCCGAGGCCGTCGCGAACTCGGTCGCGCGCGAACTTGGCATCGACCGAGTCTTCGCTGGCGTACGACCCGAGGACAAGGCTGCGAAGGTCAAGGAACTCCAGGAGGAAGGCCGCAACGTCGCGATGGTCGGTGACGGCGTGAATGACGCCCCGGCGCTCGCCCAATCGGATGTTGGCCTCGCGATCGGTGCGGGAACTGACGTTGCGATCGCCTCAGCCGGTGTGATTCTCGTGAGCGACGACCCGCGGTCGGTGCTCTCGGTGATCGAGCTCTCGCACGCCTCCTACCGGAAGATGACACAGAACCTGTGGTGGGCCGCCGGCTACAACCTCATCTCGGTGCCACTCGCCGCTGGCGTGCTCGCCCCGATCGGCTTCGTGCTGCCGATGTCGGTCGGCGCGATTCTGATGTCGCTGTCCACGATCATCGTGGCGCTCAACGCCCAGCTGCTGCGCCGCATTGACCTCCGCCCCGAGGTCGTGACGCGGAAGGTTCTGGAGCGATAAACGGGCGAGACGCAATTGCCGGCACGGGGAGCTCATCAAGAGGTGTCATTCACCTCGAAGGGAGCTCCCCGTGCCGCATTTTGCAGGTCGCGCAGCGAAAACGAAGAACCCCCAACTCGCGTGAGCTGAGGGTCCTTATTCGCTGGGGTACCTGGACTCGAACCAAGAATGGCGGTACCAGAAACCGCTGTGTTGCCAATTACACCATACCCCAGTGCTTTACGGCACCAGGATAGCTTAGACCAGCATTTCGGCCCGCGCAAATCAGGCCGGGAGCGCTGCCTCTGGACCATCCGCACCCAGGCGCTCGAAGCGCGCATCCACCTCACTCACCGGCTCAACGAGTAGGGATGAAGGAACACACACTCCACCTCGACCACAGGAGCCCAAGATGGCCTCCCCCACCTCGCGCGTTCGCGTGCACAACTTCACCATCTCGCTCGATGGCTTCGGCACTGGCGCAGATCAGACGCTGAAAGAACCGTTCGGCCACGCAGGGACCCGTCTCATGTCCTGGGCCTTCCCAACCCGCACCTTCCAGAACATGGGCATACACGCCGATGTACCGCCAAGCGTCGGCATCGACGACGCCTTCGCCCGGCATTGGGGCGAAAACATCGGCGTCGAGATCATGGGCCGCAACAAGTTTGCCCCGAAGGCCGGACCCTGGCCGAACAACGGCTGGCAGGGTTGGTGGGGCCCGAACCCGCCGTTCCACACACCGGTCGTCGTGCTCACGAGTCACCCGCGCGAGCCGCTGCACATGGAGGGCGGCAACAGCTTCTACTTCTTCAACGGCACTCCCGCCGAGGCACTCGCATACGCACGCGAACTCGCACCCGGCACCGATGTGCGAATCGGTGGCGGCGCCACCACACTGCGTGAGTTCCTCGCGGCCGACCTTGTTGACGAGATGCACCTTGTTGTCGCGCCGATCATTCTCGGCCGCGGTGAGCGGTTATGGGACGGACTCGAGAAGCTCGAAGAGCGCTTCACGATCGAATCGGCGACCTCGCCGAGCGGGGTCATCCACATGATGTTCGCGCGGAGGGGATAGCGAGACGTGGGCCTGCGTGCCGCACCGTTCGATACACGGCTTCGCCGCTACTCACGGAGCTTGGGGCGCGGCTTCGCCACTACTCACGGAGCGGGGTTCGTGTCAGCACTCTCTCGCCGCAGCAGCTCTTTCCGATAGGCCGACGGTGTCGTCCCGACCCGGGCGTGAAACTGCTGCGTGAAATGGGATGCGCTCGAGAAACCACACTCCCGCGCGATGGTCGCGAGCGGGGTGTCGTGGTACCGCTCCTGGCGAAGCATCCTGGATGCGGCACCCACCTTGGCCGCGACGACCAGACCCCGGAATGTCCGGCCATACTCGGCGAACACCGCCTGCAGCTGACGCGGCGACACGAAGCACTCCTCTGCGAGCGCCGCGAGCGTGAAGCCACGCTCGACCGCCCGCTCGGCGACGATGTCGACCGCGCGGTCATAGAGCTCACGACGATTCGCGCTGTGGGGCTCCTCGGAACCCGGCACGTCGAACGCACCGCGGACCGTTGTCTCGAACAGCGAGATCGCGCCCTCGAGCGCAATTGCACGGCGCCGCGACTCATCCGCAGGGATCTCCTCCAGGAGCCGCAGATATTCCGCGAATCCACGCGCGATCGGATCGTCGCCATCGATTTTTCGGGCCACGACGGTCGCAAGCCAGCCGGCGTCAAACGATAGCCGTCGCTCCGGGATGATCGTGATCATCCCCACGGTGTCGGTCAAGAAACGGATGCGAACCGGCTCGGAAGCCCGATAGAACGTGAAGTCTCCCGGCAACAGCTCGACCTCGCGACCGGACTGCGCCACCGTCGATCGGCCGGTGACCTGCTGGCACACGATCACGGCTGGCTCGGCCGTCGCCGTGAGTTGCTTGCCTCGCCAGGCGTCATGCGTACCGGCCTCGAATCGCGCCATCCGCACATCCGAGGCCCGCCCCGAGTGAACGGTAAATGCCACGTCGCTCTCTGCGGCATCGCGCATCCGAAACGGCAGCAGCTGCGCAGCAAACTCGGCCTGCCAAGCCGCAAAACCGGAATCATCTGGCTCTTCACGGCCAACCTCACCCGACTCACGCATCCTCAACACCCCTCAGCCAACAGTTGTAGGCGAAACCTCGCGCACTATCGATAATGCCATGCGCATTTTCGACAGTCCCGTAAACAGCCCAGGAATAGCGTGGATAGCACTTCCCCCAATGACGTAAGGAATTCATATCAATGCCGAACAGCAATGATTCAGTCGCGGCGGGCTCGCGCGTCGAACTCTTCCACGAGGACGACAACCGCCTCATTATTCCGGGCGCGGACCCGGTTTCTGTCCAGGTGCCCTGGGGCTCGGACCTCGAAGGCGTGTACTTCGACGGCTACCCGCAGCTGATCAAGGACCCTGAGCTTGAAGCCAAGCCCACGTACGAACTCCGCAAGGAAAAGGATGTGCCGATCGTCCTGCGCGACGGCATCACGATCTACGGCGACGTCTACCGTCCCGACACTGACGACGAGGACTCCAAATTCCCAGTCATCCTCTCCTACGGGATTTGGGGCAAGGACGCCCAGGAAGCCGTCGCGTGGAACAAGGACAAGCCGCAGCCCTACCTCAAGAGCGCGTTCTGGGACGGCTCGATGGAGGCCGGTGACTACACCTACGCCGTGCCCCGCGGCTACGTGCACCTCATCGTTGACCCGCGAGGAACCGGTAACTCCGAGGGCGCCTACGCGACCCAGGGTTCGGTGCACAGCCCCGACGACATCCACGACGTGATCCGCTGGGCCGCGAAGCAGCCTTGGAGCAACGGCAAGGTCGGCATGATGGGCCCGTCGTCATACTGGCTCTCGCAGGCCGTCGCCGCGAGCGCGAACCCGCCCGAGGAACTCGTCGCGATCCACCCGGATGAGCTGCCCTGGTGGGCCAACGACAACCACCACGGCATCTTCGACGCGCTGTTCTACCACATCGAATTCGGTGTGCACGGCAACGACTCGACGCTCCCCCGCCCGAACCGCGAACTCGCGAAGCCGCTGCCGGAAGCGATGTCGCGTTACTCGGAGGAAGAGCTCAAGGAGCGCGTTGACGAAATCCTCGCGCACCCCGACATCCGCTACAACACGAAGTGGTACTCGGGCATGAAGTACCCGATGAAGTCGCCGAACTTCTTCGACACGATGCTCAGCACCTTCCGCCCCGAGCCGATGCCGGACCCGAGCGAGAACATCACCGTACCGATGTACCTCGGTGTGCCGTGGGGCGTTCGCCTCTACGCGTGGGGCACCTTCCACGTGTGGCGCCGTGCGCAGACCCCCGAGGGTCAGCGCAAGCTCATCGTCTACCCGGCGGGATACACCCCGCGCCCCTACGTCGACTTCCACGACGAGACCATTCGCTGGTACGACTACTGGGCCAAGGGCATCGACAACGGCATCATGGACGAGCCGCCGATCAAGCTCTTCGTCATGGGTAAGAACAAGTGGCGCTTCGAGAGCGAGTGGCCGCTCTCCCGCACCGAGTGGTCGAAGTACTACCTCCAGCCCGGCGGTGGCCTGTCGGATGCGCAGCCCAGCCAGGATGCGGAGCCCGAGGTTCTCGACTCTCCCGCGGCTTACGAGACGGGTGATGTGCACTGCCTGCGCTACACGACCGAGCCGTTCGAACAGGAGATGGAAGTCACCGGCCCCGTGTCGCTCCACCTCCAGGCAGCGATCGACCAGGAAGACACCAACTGGATCGTCGACCTCGTTGACATCCACCCGGACGGCACCCGCCAGACCCTGACGCAGGGCTTCCTCAAGGCCGCGTTCCGTGCGCTCGATGAAGAAGAGTCACGTCCTGGTGAGCCCGTCCACCCGCGTCAGGCTCCCGAGCCCGTCACTCCGGGCAAGGTCGAAGACTACGAGATCCGCTTCATGCCGACCTCGAACGTCTTCCTGCCGGGCCACCGCCTCGAACTCACCGTCCGCAACCAAGACGACGTGCTCAGCCAGCTCGGTAGCTGGGGCGTCTACATGCTCCCGACCATGACGGCCGTGAAGCACGACATCCACTTCGGTGAGTCCTACCTGAACCTGCCGATCATCCCCGCCAAGTCTGCCGAGTAGTCGGCGCCGTTCGATACGCGGCTGCCGCCACTACTCACGGAGCGACCGCTCGCCGAGTAGCGGCGCAGCCGCGTATCGAGGCGGAACTCAAACCCAAGGAGAATAATGAGCAGCATCGACACTTTTGAAGGCCGCGTCGCGGTTGTCACGGGCGGCGCATCCGGCATCGGCCGAGGCATCGCCGAAGCACTCATCGACACTGGCGCGACCGTCGTCATCGCCGATGTCAATGAGGATGGCGCGAAAGCCACCGCCACCGAGATTGGCGCGATCGCGCGCAGCGTGGACGTCACCAACATCGAAAGCGTCGAGGCTCTCGCTCAGTCGGTACTCGACGAGCTCGGCCGCGTCGACATTGTCGTAAACAATGCCGGCGTCGGCCCACTCATCGAGTTCGAGGAAGTCACGCTCAAGGACTTCCGCTGGGTCATGGACATCAACTTCTGGGGCGTCGTCAACGGCATGAAGACGTTCCTCCCGACGCTGAAGGCGAACGACAACGGCGGCTACATCGTGAACACGGCGTCGCTCGCCGCGGTCGTTCCCGGCCCCGGAACCGCCGCCTACGGCGCATCCAAGGCCGCGATTCTCTCGGTCAGCGACACAGTCGCGATCGAGCTCGAGGCTGACGGCACCGACAACATCGGCATCTCGGTGCTGATGCCGGCCATGGTGAAGAGCAACATCACCGAGAACGCGCGCAAGCGCCCCGGATTCGATGCGAAGACCGACGACACGGAGTCGTTCCAGGTCGAATCGCGTGTCCTTGAGGCGCGCGAGGTCGGTGACATGGTCGTGGACGCGATCCGCTCGGGTAACCGGTACATCTTCACCCACCCCGAGACGCGCGAGGCCGTTGCCGCGCACCAGGCCGACATCCTTGCCGGCTTCGACCAGCAGTAAACCCCAGAAGGTCGGTGAGTAGCGCGCGAAGCGCGCGTATCGAGGCGCCGCTGCGCACCTATCCGGCACTTGTCGCGCCCCGAACACTTCACTTCCCCATCCGTCCGCAACTACCAAAACCAAGGCTCAACCCACACGAGCAGCCGCTCAACGACGAGAGGAACCATCACCATGTCCGAAATCAACCGTCCCATCCCACCTGGCGTCTCCGAACAAGACCTCGACGCCGCCCTCGCGGCCTTCGCCTCCGCCATCGGCGACGACAAAGTAACCGTCGACCCGACCGCACTCGCCGACTTCGTCGACCCCTATCAGGTCGCCGGCGAATCGACCCTGCTTCCTTCCGCCGCGACCATGCCCGCGACGACGGAGGACGTGCAGGAGATCGTCCGCATCGCGAACGAGTACAAGGTACCGCTATGGCCCATCAGTCGTGGCAAGAACAACGGCTATGGCGGAGCGGCACCCTGGGTGCGCGGTGCCGTGATGGTCGATTTCCGCGGGATGCAGGGCATCGAAATCAACGAGGAGCTCGGCTACGCGATGGTCGAGCCTGGTGTGAGCTGGTCCGATCTCCACGCCGCCATCAAGGCTGGGGATCACAACCTCGTCGCATCCATCGTCGACATCGGCTGGGGCGGCGTCGTCTCGAACACCCTCGACCACGGCCTCACGTACATGCCCTACGCGATCGACCAGGCCTCGCACTGTGGCTTCGAGGTCGTGCTGCCGAGTGGCGAGGTGTATCGCACGGGCTCGGGTGGCATGGAGAACAACGAGTCCTGGCCGCTGTACAAGCGCGGCTTCGGCCCCACCACGACCGAGCTCTTCATGCAGTCGAACTACGGCATCGTCACGAAGATGGGCTACTGGCTCATGCCGAAACCCGAGGTCTACATGCCGCTGTGGCTGCAGGCCTGGGACGACGCGCAGATGCCCGCGATCATCGACGCGCTGCGTGAGCTCATGCTCGACGGCACGATCGAGATGCGTCCCCAGCTCGGCAACACGCTCGCCATCGCCTCGAACATCACTTCGCGCGCCGAGTGGTACGACGGCGTGGGCACGATGCCCGAGGAGATCATCGAAAAGATCGCGAAGGAATTCAACATCGGTCGTTGGATGATGCGCTTCGCGCTGTACGGCGACGAGGCCGTAGTGGACCACAATTTTGCGAAGCTCAAGAAGCGCTTCGAGTCGATCCCGTCGGTCGGCGTCATGGGCAATAAGTACGGCGCGGATGAGTGGGAGACACTCCCCGACCCGCACGAGCGCGTGCAGATCGGCGTGCCGAGCCTCGACCTCTACAAAATGGCTGGCTGGGCCGGTGGCGACGACGGCGGCCACGTCGACTTCGCTCCGGTGATTCCGATGACCTCGCGGAAGGTCGCCGAGGCTCAGACGCTCATGCGCGGCATGTGTGAGGATGCGGGGCTCGACTATCTCGGAGGATTCATGCCGATCAACGCGCGCTCGACGACGTTCGTCAATCTGATTCCATTCGACAACCGCAATGCCGATCAGGTGCACACCGCTTATGCGACCGCGAAGAACATGGTCGTCGAGGCTGGTCGCCGCGGGTTTGGCGAGTACCGTGCCCACTACGCCCTAAGCGAGGCTGTGGTCGACCAGTTCGGCTTCAACAACCACATCCAGCGCCGCTTCAACGAGCAACTCAAGGATGCGATCGATCCGAACGGCATTATCGCACCCGGCAAGTCCGGTATCTGGGGCTCGCGCCTGCGCGGCGAGGGGTACCCGCTGGCCTAAGGCCAGCTGCATCGCGAAGCCGCGTATCGAGGTCACCGCACCGTTCGATACGCGGCTTCGCCGCTACTCACGAAGCGTCCGGTCCCGTGTAGTCGCGGAGCGGCTTCGCCGCTCCGCGCGGCGCGTAGGCTGGGATGCGCATCCTGACCCCCGACTTCGCGCCGCCGAGGAGAGCTCCATGTTCAATCGACCAACCGAACGGTTCGGGCTTCGGGCTGATCTTCGCCGACGCAGCGAGCGTCGTGTGCAGCCCGCCGAGGCAAACCCGGGGCGACCAAACTCGATTCTGAATGAGAGCGCCGAGAAAGAGACCGCGCATCCGATCATCCGCCTCGTGAGCCACGGCGTCGCTTCCAAGCCGCCCGCGGGCACGACGATCGAGGACGCGCTCGAGTTCGCGGACCAAGACACCGAACACCTGGCGATGCTGTTCTATCCCGAGCCAGATCCAGAACAGATCGCCGAGCTCGGCACCGCGTGGTCGCTCCACCCCGTGATGCTCGAGGACATCCTGTTGGCCGGGCAGCGGCCCAAGATCGAGCGGTACGGGGATGTGCTGTTCCTCGTGGTTCGCTCGGCCCGCTACGTCGACGAACTTGAGGAAGTGCAGTTCGCCGAGTTCCACATCCTCGTGCGCCGCGGCGCGGTCGCGGTGATCTGTCAGGATAGCCAGTGGCTCGACGGCACCGAGACTCCGGACCTCGACGAAGAGCATCCGTTCGAGACGATGCAGCACGACAACTCGATACTCGCAAACGTGAACCTGCTCACGCTCGGTGTCGAGGCGGTCGTCTACCGCGTGATTGACGAGATCGTGGACCGCTACGAACCGGTGCTGCGAGGCCTCGAGATCGACAAGGAACAGGTCGAGCGCCAGGTATTCGGCGGCGACACGGCAGTAGCCGAACGCATCTACCGCCTGAGCCAAGAGGTGGTCGACATGCAGCAGACGGTCTCGTCAATGAGCGAGGTGCTGACTGCACTCAAGGGCGGTCACGAGAAGTACCAGATTCCGCCTGAGCTGCAGAAGTACCTCGACGACGTTGCCGACCACCTCGCGAAGGCCGCGACGCACTCGCGCGACCTCCGAGAGGAACTCGCGCAGATCCTCACCGTGAACTCGACGCTCGTCGCGCAGCGACAGAACGAGGACATGAAGAAGATCTCCGGCTGGGCCGCAATCCTCTTCGCGCCCACGCTCGTGGGCGCGATCTACGGGATGAACTTCGACGTCATGCCCGAACTCCATTGGGCGTTTGGCTACCCCATGGCGCTCGGGCTGATGCTCGTGCTGACGGTCGGGCTCTACATCATCTTCAAGCGTTCGAAGTGGATGTGACCGGGAACGCGTGCGGGGTATCCGCCGCGGACGTCCCGACGTACACCGTGTAATCGCCCTCGACGTCGACGAAGGCGTGCGCTCGATAATCCCACACGCCGAACGGGTGGTTGCTCGATTCCGGGTCGATCACGATCGACACCGTTTGCTGCTCGCACGGCTCGAGGTGCACCTTCCGGAACCCGACGAGCCGCTTCGGCGGCTGCCCGTCCGCCGGAATGCCGACATACACCTGCACGACCTCGGCGCCGGCACGGTCGCCTGTGTTGGTGACCGTCGCCGTCACCGTGACCCGCGAGCGCACCCCGCCCAGCGCATCCACCTTGACATTAGCGACGTCGAAGGTCGTGTACGAGAGCCCATAGCCGAAGCCAAACAGCGGCTCGATACCCTGCGACTGGAACCAGCGGTAGCCCATGCCTAGGCCCTCGGTGTAGCGGATGACGGGGTAGCCGTCGCCCTCGTCGGTGCCCGGGTAACGCTCGGGATGCGCGGCATGTAGCGTGTCTTTGGCGTCGCGCGGGTAGGTGGTCGGCAGTTTGCCGGATGGGGTGACGACGCCAAAGACGAGGTCGGCGACGACGTGGCCATCCTCGGTGCCCTGATTCCAGACCTCGAGCACGGCCCGCGCATCGTCGATCCATGGCAACAGCACCGGGTTGCTGTCCTTGAGCACCACGACGGTCGCCGGATTCGCGGTCAGCAGCTCGGCAACCATGCGGTTCTGGTTGTTCGGGAGGAGCGGCTCGGCCATGTCCTCGCCCTCGCTCGCGACGACGCCGGCCATGATGACCACTGCGTCCGCGCCCGAGGCGACCATTCGCGCATCCTCGAGGTTCGAGAGGTCATCGGCGACGGTGAAGAGCTCGACCTTGGCCTCCGACCCGAGCCCCGCGAGCACATCCTGCATGCCTTCGAGCGGCGGGACGGTGTAGAGCGGGTCCACCTTCGACGAGCCGCCGCCGCCGAGGCACGCCTCGGCCGCAAACTTTTGCTGGCCGATGATCGCGATGGTGGGCATATTCGGGTCGAGCGGCAGGAGTCCGTCGTTCCTGAGCAGCACGGCCGTCTGCGCGCCGATCTCGCGGGCCCGCGCGCCGTGGGCCTTAGCGTCAATCTCGCCGGGGGCATAGGTCCGCTCGAACTGTCCGAAGCGGAACATCTGCGTGAAGCGGCGCACGAGTGCGCGGTCCACCGTCTCGATCTCGAGGCTCGTGTCCTCGAGCGCGCGGAGGATGTTCTCCTCGTTGTACCAGTTCGCATCCGGCATCTCGTGGTCGAGTCCGGCGTTGAGCGACGGCGCGGCCGAGCGCGCCGACCAGAAGTCCGACTGCACGTAGCCCTCGAAGCCCCATTCACCCCGCAGGATGTCCGTGAGGGTGTGGCGATACTCGCTCGCGTACACGCTGCGGATGCGGTTGTACGCGCTCATCATCGCGGCGAGATCCGCGTCCTTCACGACCATCTCGAACGGCAGAAGATAGAGCTCTCGCAGGACGTGTTCGTCGATCTCGACGCTCGTGCGGAAGCGCTCGAGCTCTTGATCGTTTAGCACGAAGTGCTTCGCCATCGCGATGATGTCGTGCGCCTGGATTGCCTTCGTGACCTCGATGCCCATGATGCCGCTCAGATACGGGTCCTCCGAGAAATACTCGAAGTTTCGCCCAGCCGTGATCGTGCGGTGGAGGCACAGGCCGGGGCCCTCGAGCACGTGCTGGCCGAGCGTCGCGGTCTCTGAGCCGATGATGTCGCCGTACTCGTGGGCAAGCTTTGGATCGAACCCGGCCGCGAGCGCGATCGTCATCGGGAGCGACGTCGCGCTCGGGCTCGGGTAGCCATCGCCCATCCCGACGCCGACCGGGCCGTTCGTGATCCGGAATCGCGGGATGCCGAGCTCCTCGATACCCGCGACGTGGCGCTGCACCCGGAACTGATCGGCAGCCTCGCTGAGATCCTCCGGCAGCTCGATGTTGTAAATGTTGATGGTTTCCATCGCGCCATGCAGCTGCGCGATCTTCTGCTCGATCGTCATCGCCCCGACGAGCAGCTCCGCGCGCTCGCGCGGGGCGCGGCTCGTGTCGCGCCAGGGTTGCTCGGAATTGCCGTTCGTGTTCGGTTGTTCGGCCTGCTCGGCTCGGTCTTCGGTCATCCTCGATCTCCTCGCGTTGTCGCTCGTCGTGATCGTGCATCGGTTGGATGCGTCGACCACGCCGTTCTATCACCGCGAGGTTCGTGGGAGCTTGGGTTTTCCTGCAGCTGTCGGCTTCCTCTCGATACGCCGCGTTATCGCTCCTCGAGTAGGCCGCAGGCCGTATCGAGAGGCCCGGTCGGTTCGATACAAATCGCTTCGCGATTTACTCACCGACCGTGTTCCGCAACACCGCGATCACGCGATCGTTCGTCGCGGCGTCCGCTAGCGTCACGCGGATCCCGTCTTCCGGGAAGACTCGCGTGAGGATGCCAGCGTCGTCAAACGCCTGACTCAACGCGGCATTGCGTTCGCCGGAGGCGCGAATCCACACGAAGTTCGCCTGGCTCGGCAGCACACCCCAGTCGGTGTCGGCGAGCGCCGCGACGACGCGGTCCCGCTCCCCCGCGATCTCCGCGGCCCGCGCTGCCAGCTCGTGGTCCGCATCCAGCGATGCGATCGCGGCGCGCTGCGCGAGCGAGTTCACGCTAAACGTGAGCACCGCTTTACGAACCGACGCGATGATCTCGGGCGTCGAGATTGCATAGCCGACGCGCAGGCCCGCGAGGCCGTACGCCTTCGAGAAAGTGCGCAACGCGAGCACGTTCAGGCGCGCGGCAATCAGCGCGAGCGAATCCACCGCATCCTCGCTCGTCTCGTACTCGACGTAGGCCTCGTCGATCACGACGAGCACGCGCTCCGGAACGGTGTCGAGGAAGCGCACGACGTCGTGGTGGCTCAGGCTCACGCCGGTCGGGTTGTTCGGGGTGCACAGCAGCACGATGCGCGTGCGGTCGGTGATGGATGCGGCAATCGCGTCGAGATCGTGGCTCTCGTCCGCGCGTAGCGGCACCATGACGGGCTGCCCGCCCGCTATCTCAACCAGCAGCGGGTACGCCTCGAACGAGCGCCACGCGAACACAACCTCGTCGCCGGGCGCGCAATACGTCTCAAGCAGCTGCTGCAGCACGCCAATGCTGCCAGGGCCGGTGACAACTTGATCCGCGCCGACGCCAAACTTCTCGGCGAGCTTCGCGTGCAGGTTCGTGACTGCCGCATCCGGGTAGCGGTTGATGCGCAGCGCCTCTTCGGCGATCGCCTCGAGCACCGAGGGCAGCGGCTCGTGGTGGCTCTCGTTGGAGGCGAGCGGGGCGATCTCGACGCCGGTCGCGCGACGCCCGGGCTTGTACGCGGGGATGCGCTCGAATACGTCGCGGGGCTGCGGGCCGAAAGTGGTGATCGTCGTCATTGTGCTCCTACCGTGGGCGACCGCGAGTGGGTCGGAATCGTGGCCAGCGCCCTCGTTGGCACGGCTTAGGAGCATTGATACGGGGTGCGTGCCCCGGTGTGCAATGATCACGGAAAAGAGCAGACAAATTGCCTCGAATAAGGCGCTAATCATGACAAAGTGACCTCGCTACGACGGTAAGTGCAGACACTCATGCTGCCGAGACGGTGGCCGCACGTCGGACACCACCGCAATCACCGTCGCTCGTTCGCTCGCGAGAGCTCCCCCTACCCGCTCGGCGCCGCCTTGCGCCCCCTCGACGCGAGATAGGCCCCGAGCAGCACCAGCACGATGCCGCTGAGCGACTCGGGATGCAGCGCCTCGCCCGCCACGAGCGTCCCCAACAGCATGGCGACGATCGGGATGAGATAGGTCGCGATGGATGCGCGGGCCGGGCCGACGCGACCGATCAGGATCGTGAAGCAGATGAACGCGAAGCCCGTGCACACGACCCCGAGAACAGTGACGGCACCGAAACTCACCGGGGCGAAGGTCGTGTTTCCGAGACCGATCAGGCCCGTCGGCGTCGTCATGACCGCGGCGATGCCGAGCGCGCGCCAGATCACCGCGAGCGCGCCGTTGCGCAACTGAAGCGCTCCCGAGAGATTAAACGCCGCGCCATACGACACCGTCACGCCGAGCATGAGTAACACACCGACCACGCTGATGCTGCCGGTCATGGTTGGCATGAGCACGGCGACGATGCCCACGAACCCGATGATCAGGCCAACCGCTAGGGTCTTCGAGGGCTGCTGCCGAAACCACAGCAGCGCGACGAGCGCGGTAAACAGCGGCGCCGCGCCATTGATCATGCCCGCGAGAGCCGAGTCGATCGTCAGCTGCGCGAAGCCGAGAAGCGTGAAGGGCAGCGCCATCCACACGAAACCGAGGAGTGCCACGAGCCACCAGTCGCTGCGCCTGTCAAGCGGCTTCCAGGATGCGGGAAACAGGGTGAGCACGGCCGCACCGAACACGATGCGCAACCAGGCAATCGTCATCGGGTCGATGTCCACGAGCGCCGCGCGCACGAAGAGGAACGACGAGCCCCACATCGTGCCGGTGGCGAGCAGCAATAGCCAGTCGATAACCCCAAAAGACCTGTTGCGAGTCGGGTTCTGTGTGGTATTCATTAGTGCTCAGTCTGCCCCACCGCGGGCCCGGTCGGAGCACAGTTCGCGCACCGTGTTCGGCACTTCGCGCCGCTAGAACCCGGTCGCGTCGCGGTGCGCGGCGATCGCGGTGCGCGCGCCCTTGCCGGCCGAGATGATGAGCACCTCGGGTCCGGGAGCGGTGAGCTCGCCGGTCGCGTAGAGGTTTTGGATGCGCGTGCGACCGAAATTGTCTGCCGCGACGAACCCCTCGTCGGTGAGATCGGGCCTAATGTCCTCGTCGAGGTAGCTCAGTTGGGCCTCGAAGCTCGGCAGCACGAAGGCCGCGTCGACCGGCACCACGTCGCCGCCGACCACGCGCATCCCGGTCAGCGTCGCCTTCTCGCCCACCGCATCCTCGAGTTCGCGACGATCGATCTCGACGCCGAGCTCGCGAAGTCGCTGCGCATCCACCTCGGGCACCTGCTCCTCGGACGCGAACAGCGTGACGTGCGAACCGATGCGTGCGAGCTGCGCCGCGCGGTAGGCGAGAGTCTTCGCCTCGGGCACGCCGAACACGGCGAGGCGTGAGTCGCGCTTGCCCCACGCGTCGCACACGACGCACGAGTGGATGTGTGTGCCGTAGAACGCGCGCAGCATCGGCAGATCGGGGAAATGCTCCTTGAGGCCGGTCGCGAGGATGACCCGCTCGGCCGCCACGCGACGGGCCCGGCTCCCCCGCACGCCGCTCGCCTCGACGATGAACCCGGTGCCGTCGCGCTGGACGCGCGTGACCTGGGCAAACTGAATCTCGGCGGTCTCGTATTGCTCGACCGACTCACGCCCCGCGGCCCGCAGCTCATTCGGCGGAATGTTGTCGCGCGATAGGAAGCCGTGCGCCTCGAGGGTCGCGGAGTGCCTCGGCCGGTTGCTGTCGAGCACGAGCACCCGACGCAGCTGGCGGGCGAGGATGAGCGCGGCCTGCAGCCCCGCGGGCCCGCCCCCGATGACCACTACCTCGTAGCGATCCTCGGGCGCGATTGGCTCTGCGGCCGAGGTCGGCCCCTGCTCAGCGGCCGACTCGGCCGAAGCATCCGCGGACAACTAGGCCCCCTCGTTCTCGATCCGATCGCGCAGGCGAGCGACGCGCGCGAGCGTGACGTCCTTGCCGAGCAGCTCCATCGATTCAAACAGCGGCGGCGAGATGCGCTGGCCCGAAAGCGCGACGCGGGCCGGGCCGAACGCGAGGCGCGGCTTGAGCCCGAGCTCGTCGATCAGCTTGGCGCGCAGCCCAGCCTCGATCGACTCGGTCGACCAGTCCTCAACGCCCTCGAGCGCCTCGTGGGTAGCCGTGAGGGTCTCCCCCGCGCCGGCCTTGAGCGTCTTCATCGCGTCCGGAGCGTACTCGAGGTCGTCGGTGTCGGTAAACAGGAAGCCGAGCAGGCCCGATGCCTCGCCGAGCAGCTGCATGCGCTCCTGCACGAGCGGTGCCGCCGCTCGGATCGTCGCCATCTCGTCGTCGGTAACCGGGTCGGCCACGAGCTCGGTCTTCTGGAGGTACGGCACGAGTCGCTTCGGGAACTCCTCGGCGTCGAGTCGGCGCATGTGCTCGCCGTTGATCGCTTCGGCCTTCTTGACGTCGAAGCGCGCGGGGTTGGGGTTCACATCCTCAACGTCGAAGGCCTCGACCATCTCGGCCATCGTGAACACGTCACGGTCGGCCGCGATCGACCAGCCGAGGAGCGCGAGGTAGTTCAGCAGGCCCTCGGGCAGGAAGCCGCGATCGCGGTGGTGGAAAAGATTCGACTCCGGGTCGCGCTTCGAAAGCTTCTTGTTGCCCTCGCCCATGACGTACGGGAGGTGCCCAAAGCGCGGCACGAACTCGGCGACGCCGACGGCGATGAGCGCGTGGTACAGCGCGATCTGGCGCGGCGTTGACGACAGGAGGTCCTCGCCGCGCAGCACGTGGGTAATACCCATCAGCGCGTCGTCGACCGGGTTCACGAGCGTGTAGAGCGGCTTGCCGTTCGGGCGCACGACCACGAAGTCCGGGAACGAGCCGGCCTTGAACGTGATCTCGCCGCGCACGAGATCGTCGAACGAGAGGTCCGCGTCGGGCACGCGTAGGCGCAGGCTCGGCTCGCGCCCCTCGGCGCGGTAGGCCGCGCGCTGTTCGTCGGTCAGGTCGCGCTCGAAGTTGTCGTAGCCCTGGCGCGGGTCGCGGCCGTTCGCGATGTTGCGCGCCTCGATCTCCTCGGGCGTCGCGAACGACTCGTAGAGGTAGCCCGCATCCTTGAGTTTCTGAATGACCTCTTCATAGACGTCCGAGCGCTGCGACTGACGGTACGGGCCGTGCTCGCCCCCGACGTCGATGCCCTCGTCCCAGTCGAGCCCGAGCCAGCGCATCGCGTCGAGAATCATCTCGTAGCTCTCTTCCGAGTCGCGCTCGGCGTCGGTGTCCTCGATGCGGAACACGAGCTTGCCGCCCGTGTGCTTCGCGTACGCCCAGTTAAAGAGTGCGGTGCGGATGAGCCCGACGTGCGGGGTGCCCGTCGGCGAAGGGCAGAAACGAACTCGAATATCGGAACCGGTGGCGCTCGTGACGGGCGCAGCATCTACAGAAGTCATGGTGCCCTCCATCCTACTGAGCCTGCGGGATGCGCGGGGTCACCCTGGATGCGCGGGGTCACCCGCACCCATTGCCGCGAGCCGCAATCACACCCGGTACACCAGCAAGGGCAAGCGCCAACGGCAATGAGGATGCGCGGGGCCACCTGGATGCTCTGCCGTTGGCTGCAATCACACCCGGCACACCGGCACGGGCAAGCGCCAACGGCAATGAGGATGCGCGGGGCCACCCGCAGCCATTGCCGTTAGCTGCAATCACACCCGGCACACCGGCAAGGGCAAGCGCCAACGGCAATGAGGATGCGCGGGGCCACCCGCAGCCATTGCCGTTAGCTGCAATCACACCCGGCACACCGGCAAGGGCAAGCGTTAGCGGCAATGAAGATGCGCGCCAGCGGCCAGGGCAAGCGCTATCGGCAGGGGTCTTCGCAAACGAGCTGCTCGCCACGCTATGTGCGTTCGAGCTCCGCGAGTTCGCGCGCGAGGTTCTCGCGGGCTTGCGGCTCCCACTCCCGGTGCCCCAGGTCCGTGTGAAACAGCGGGTCGTGCCGAAGCAGTGCAGACGCCGAGGCAATCCGCCGCTCGCGCCACTCCCTTTCCGTGAGCTGCGGAGGCTCGACCCGGATGCCGGCGATATTCGCGCGATACCCTTCCCAGTCGTAGCCGAGGCCGACGAGGTCGGCATCGGCGATACGTGCGCCGGATGCATCCCCCGGCTCGGGCGTGTGGTGGATCGTGACGAGGATGAGTCGGCACACCTCCTCGAGTTCGGATGCGGGTAGCAGCTCCCCGAGGACCTCGCGCGTGACCTCGACCGAGGCGAGCTCGTCGTCCGGACTCGTGTTCGTGTGCACTGCATCGTGGCACCAGAACGCAATTCGCTCGAGCCGCGTGCCGCCGAGCCGCTCAAGGGCCTCTAGCCCGGAGGTCAGGTGCGTCTCACCGTGATAGTTGCGATGGGGCTCGCGCCACCGCGTCAGCAGCGCCTCGATCGCGGCTTGCGGGAGTCCAGTGGCCTGCATCCCCGCGGCTACAGTGCTATCGGTGCCGGTGTTGTCACTACCCGTGTTGCCGGTTTCCAGGCTGTCGTCGACCGTGCCGTATTCTACCATGCGCGCACCGCCCAGTATGCGATCCCGGCGAAGACCGCGGCCCAGAGGAGGCTCGCGAACGTTCCGATGATGAAGAGCTCGCCGACGCGAGGGTTCACCTGCGAGCGGAGCTCCGGATACCGGCCGAGGCCTTTAATCGCAATGATGAACGCGAGCCCGGCGGGGAATCCCGCGACGAGGCAAGCGTATGTGCCAGCGCGCTCGAGCAGACCGATCCAGCGGCCACCGGGCAACGTCTTATTCGGATCGAGGACAAGCGTGCCATCCTTCGGCGCGGGCGGCTCGATCTTCCGCAAGAACCGTCGGATCACCGGGTTGGCGAGCAGCGCCGCAACCCCACATGCGACGATGATGAGCCCCTTCAACACGAACTCGAGCAATGGATCCATTGCTTCATTCTGTGCCCACCCAGCGACATTTCCCTGACCGCCGCGCGTCACCACAAAACCCGATTTGGTGAAGCCAGTTCTTTCATTATCGTGGAATGAAGCTATAATCTTCACATGGCTACTATGAAGCAATATTCTTCATGCGCGGCACTTCTTGTCGATCAGGTGGAGTCACGCCTGTCCGATCGCGCGGCGACACATCCGCGCATCCTCGCAGCCATCGCCGCGACGAACGAAGCAATCCCCCCACTCGACGCCCTCCGCGTCACAGTCGGCGACGAACTGCAGGGCATCTACGCGACCCTCGGTGACGCACTCGCCGCAAGCTACCGCATCCGCACCGAGCTGTTTGGCCACGCCGAGCTGCGCTTCGGCATCGGCATCGGCGACGTCGAGGTGATCGACCGCGAGCGCGGAATCCAGGATGGCAGCGCCTGGTGGCGGGCCCGCGAAGCGATCGAAGAGGTAGAGGCACTCGCGAGTGACTCAGGCGCAGCGGGCCTGCGCACAGGCATTCGCGACGAGCGCGAGGATGCAAACCCCCTGACGATCTCGACAGTCCGCCTCATCGACGCCAACATTTTTCGACTTCGTGCGGGCGCGCGTGAGGCGCTCGCATCACTCCTTGCTGGCCTCGACAACCAGACGGCAGCGAAGCGCGCGGGGATTACCCCATCCGCGAATTCGCAGCGGATCATCAACAACGACCTGCGCATCCTCGCCGAGGCGGTCCACGCCCTGGCGTGGCTGCCATAGGGATCAAGAGGCCCTACCCACTACCGTCTTGGAATTACTCGCGGCGTGAATGCCGAAGGGCCGTGACGAAACCCATTTCTCGGTCACGTCACGGCCCTGTCGTTGCGCTCAACCAGCGCCCGGGCGAGAATCCTACTCGGCCTGCTTGCGGCGGACCGCGAGCATCAGCGTGAGGCCGGCAAGCAGCAGCGTCGCGGCTGCAGCGACGATGCCGAAGGGCAGTGCCTCACCGGTCTGCGCGAGATCCGTCGACGAACCCTGTTCGGCCGGCTGCACCGGCGCCTGGGCGTCCGGCTTGGCTGGCTTCTCGTGGTCAGCTGGCGGTACTGGCGCGCTTGTCGACGGCGTCTCCGTCTCCGTCGGACCAGGCGTCTCCGTCTCCGTCGGCTCCGGGGTCTCAGTTTCCGTCGGCTCCGGGGTTTCCGTCTCCGTCGGCTCCGGGGTCTCAGTTTCCGTCGGCTCCGGCGTTTCCGTCTCCGTCGGCTCCGGAGTCTCGGTTTCCGTCGGCTCCGGAGTCTCGGTTTCCGTCGGCTCCGGAGTCTCGGTTTCCGTCGGCTCCGGTGCTACGTACTCACAACCGTTCGCCCAGATCGCCTGGCCTGCAGCGTCCCAATTCATGCCCGGGTAAAACGCAGCGTCCCCGTTCGCGTCCAGGTACCAGAACGACGGGATGATGTCACCCCAGTCTTCGACTACCCCGTCATAGACGGGACCGGTGTGCCCCGAGTGCCCGTCACCGATGTCGTTGATGATCGAGTTAACACTGTCGTTATTGCTCGTGTACGGGTTCTTGAACGCGTTTGTCGCGTGACAAATGTCTACCTTCTCAACGACATCCTCTATGTTCGGCACCTCAGTGGCATCCTCCGAACCCTCCGCCGCACCTGCGTCATCGGTGGTCGCCGAGTCATCCGCGCCTGCCGCGGATTCTTCCTCGCCCGCGCCTTCAGTGCCGGCCGAAACTTCGGCATCCCCTGCGTCACCAGCACCCTCGGCGTCACTGACATCACCGGCATCCGATGAGTCGCCCGAACTCACGATGTCGTCGGAGCTGCTGGCGTCATCCGCGACGGCCGCGTCCTCGGCGTCAGCGACTCCGTCGACAGATTCGTCCGAACTCGTTGCATCCTCTGCGCCGGTCCCGCCGTCGGCACCTGCAGTGCCCTCGGCATCAACAGTGGCATCGGCGCCGACTGCTTCCTCCGCACCTGTTGCGTCTTCTGCGCTCGCGGCACTCGGCAACGCGACAATGAACATCGCCACCAAGAGACCAAACAGTGCAACAACGATTTGTCCGGTTCGATTCGCAAATACGCGCTTAAGCTGCTGAACCATCGACCGCTACACCCCCTCCACTAACCCGCTGACGCGGGCAACCGATTTGTGTCCCCTAAAGGAATCACACTGTCGACCGAGGCGGAGCGCATTCGCAGAAATTCTTAAACAGATCGTGCGCTACAGGCAAACTTAAACAGGCACAACGACCCTACCTTGCCCATGCTTAAACATAAACGCAGTTGAGGCGATTCACCACGAGAGCCCCCGAGGTGCGCCCACGACTCACTAGAACCCTCTTCAAGGGTCGACAATCAACCGATCATCCCCGATCAGGCGTCATAACGCGCACCACCGAACCAGCGTGGAAACAAGACGAAAGCGGCGAGCCGGGAAATCCCAGCTCGCCGCTTTCGAATACTACGAACTACTCGGCAATCACCGGGTTGGTGAGGTTACCGATTCCCTCGATCGCGCAGGTGACCTCGTCACCATCCACGATCGGGCCAACACCAGCGGGCGTTCCCGTGAGCAGCACGTCACCGGGTAGGAGGGTGAAGACACTCGACGCAAACTCCACGAGCTGCTCGACCGTGCGCTCGAGCTGGTTGAGGTCGCCCACCTGGCGCACCTCACCGTTCACCTTTGCCCCAATGCCGCCGCTCGAGGGGTCGAACTCGGTCTCGATGTACGGGCCCAGCGGGCAGAACGAGTCGAAGCCCTTGGCTCGACCCCACTGGCCGTCCTTCTTCTGGAGGTCCCTCGCCGAAACGTCGTTGGCCACGGTGTACCCGAAGATGACCTGATCCGCGTCCTTAGCCGGTACGTTGCGGGCAACCGAGCCGATCACCACGGCAAGCTCAACCTCGTGCTCGACGTGGCTGGACTGCTTCGGCAACCGAATGGGATGCCCCGGGCCGACGATCGAGGTGTTGGGCTTCAGGAACATCATCGGCTCCTCGGGCACCTCGTTGCCCATCTCGCGCGCGTGCTCGAGATAGTTGCGACCGAACGCCACCACCTTTGATCGTGGGATGACCGGCGCGAGTAGGCGCGCATCCTCAAGCTTGATTCGCTCATCGAGCGTCTCGAATCCCGCGTATAGCGGGTCCCCGACGAGGCGAATAAGTTCGTTCTTTTCCTCGTCGAGAATGCCGTAGGCGAGCTGGTCCTGGTAGTCGAAACGTGCGATCTTCACGCGCCCGAGTGTATCGCGGCGACAATGAGACCAGCCGCACCCCGCGCGGGGCACGCGCGACTAGCCGTCACCATTAGCGCCAGCGCCATATATCTACAGAGCCGCCGCAGGCGCCTCGTATGCTTCAGGCCCACGCAGGTCGCTCGGGATCACCACGACCGGCACCGGCAGGGTACGCAGGATGCGGTGAGCTCGCGACCCGAGGAACACGCTCCGTCCACCTCCGAGCCGGCTCGAACCAAGGAGCGCGAACTCGTCCTCCAGCCAGTCGACCTGGGCGAGCGCATCCTCGAAGTCCTTCCCCTCGGCGATTTCGATCACCGCTCGACCCGAATCGAGCATCCCGACCGCCTGGGCCTCGAGATGACGGCCGCCGAACTCCCGCGCCTCGTCCGCGACCTCACGAATCTCACTCGGGCGGATGAGATCGACCTGCACGAGCGAGATCAGGCGAAGCGGAATGTCGCGGTCGATCGCGCGCTGCACCGTGCGCCCGATTACCGCCTCGGAACCGGGGCGCGTGCCGTAGATACCGGTAATGCGCGCCGCTCGGCCATCTGGTGCGCGGAATCCGCGGGGCGCGAGCGCGACCGGTACCGGCGAAGAGTGCAGCAGCGCGTTTGCCGTCGAACCCACCGAAAACTTGCGCATCAACCGCCCTGCGGCAGCTCCAATCACGATCTGGGCCGCATCGTGCTGCTCGGCCGCATCGATCAGCCCGCGCGCCTCACTTGAGGCATATCGGAATTCAACGCTCACTATTCTTTCTTTAGGCAATCGTTTGAGTGCAACATTTTTCCAACGATCGAGTTCCGCCTGGCTTTCTTCATTTCCAGCCCGCGTTTCTGGCAGCACCATTACAACGACAATTTCGGACTCGGTGCCATTAGCCAAAAAGCCCGCTAACTCCAGGGCGTCATTACCTCGAGCATTGGCAACGTAGCCAACAACGATGCTTCCGTCTGGCCGAAACCGAGTAGTCAATGGATATACCTCCGTGGAATGAATAGCGTGGAATTGGTCAAAGTCATAGTGTCTCCGCGACTAATATTAAAAGAATTCAATCTTCGTCCTCGGAACGTCAATAACTGAATTATATTCATTTACTGACGCCCGGTGAAGCATCGTTCGAGGAGCCAGTATGAACGAGTCCCGCCGCGCGGTGGGTCGACCGCGCACACGCCTGCTGAACAGAGAGGGAATCACGCAGGCCGCCCGCCAGATCTTGCTGTCCCGTGGTGACGAAGGTCTCACGATGACGAGCCTCGCGAAAGAACTCGGCGTCACGCCCTCGGCGCTTTATAACCACGCAAGCTCGAAACTCGAAATCCTCGCGTGGGTGCAGGAATCCGTATTCTCGGAAATTGATTATTCCGCCGTCGATTCGAAGCCGTGGGCTGAGGCCCTCGAGGATTGGGCACACAGCTATCTCGATGTCGCGGTCAAGCATCGGAAGTTGCTGCAGGCGCTCCCACCAATTCTCCCCGCCGATCGCCCAGGCACCTGGCCGATGTATGAGCGTATTGTCTCGGCCCTGGTTGAGGGTGGCTGGCCCATCGAATCCTGCGTTTCCGTCATCGAGGCACTTGAGGCATATATTTACGGCTGCTCGGTACGAGAGCCGTTTCATGCGGTGGATATCGACAACCCGGAGCTGAACGACACTGCCCCGACGTACCGCGCGGCGCTTGCGGCGCGCGAAGACGACGGTGTCGCGGCTGAAAAGGATGCGCTCTTCCGCATCGGTTTCTCGTCGATCTTAACGTGGAGTGCGGAGCAGCTCGGCGTCACATTGGACGCCGAAACTGCTCCGCACCTCGCCTAGCTCCTAGCCGCTACGCGTTCTTGCGAATCGCGTCGACGAGCACGTTCAGCCCGTCGGTGAGCAGCTCGTCGGTGATGACGAGCGGCGGTAGGAATCGGATCACGTTGCCGTAGGTGCCGCAGGTGAGGAACACAACGCCCTGGGCCTGCGCTTCAGCGACAACGGTCTTCACGAGCTCCGGGTTCGGCGTCTTGTCTGCGCCGGTCACGAGCTCGATCGCGAGCATGGCGCCGCGGCCGCGGACCTCGCCGACGACGTCGAGTTCGTCAACGAGCGGCTCGAGAACGCCGCGGATGGTCTTCTCGATGCGCAGCGCGGCTTCCTGGAGGCCATCCTCCTCGTACGAGGCGATCGTCGCGAGTGCGGCGGCGTTCGCGACCGGGTTACCTGCGTAGGTGCCGCCGATGCCGCCGGTGTGCGGCGCATCCATGATCTCGGCACGCCCAACGACCGCCGAGAGCGGCATGCCGCCCGCGATGCCCTTGGCGCTCGTCACGAGGTCGGGCTCGATGCCCTCCCACTCCGAGCAGAACCACTTGCCGGTGCGGCTCATGCCGGCCTGCACCTCGTCGGCGACGAAGACGATGCCGTTCTCGTTCGCGTATTCGACGAGCGCGGGCAGGAAGCCCTCGGCGGGAACGATGAAGCCACCCTCCCCGACGATCGGCTCGATGATGATTGCTGCGACGTTCTTCGCGCCGACCTGCTTGTCGATCACGTCGATCGTGCGGGCTGCGGCCTCAGGGCCCGAGAGCTCGTCGCGGAACGGGTAGCTAAGCGGCGCGCGGTACACCTCAGGTGCGAACGGGCCAAAGCCATCCTTGTACGGCATTGACTTCGACGTCATCGCCATCGTGAGGTTGGTGCGGCCGTGGAATGCGTGGTCAAACACGATGACGGCGTCGCGACCGGTGTACTTGCGCGCGATCTTGACCGCGTTCTCGACGGCCTCGGCGCCCGAGTTGAACAGCGCCGCCTTCTTCGGGAAGTCGCCCGGGGTGAGCTCGGTGAGCTTCTGGCAAAGGTCGACGTAGCTGCCGTACGGCGCGGTGTTGATCTGGAGGTGCGTGCTCGCGGCAGCAGCATCCTGAATCGCCTTGACGACCTTCGGGTTCGCGTTACCCACCGTGGTCACGCCAATGCCCGAGCCGAAGTCAATGAACTGGTTCCCGTCAACGTCGCGGAGGATCGCGCCATCCGCCTCGCCGATGTAGACCGGGAGCGAAGACCCGATCGAGGAGCTCACGTACTGCTGACGACGCTTGAGTAGCTCCTCCGACTTCGGACCGGGGATCTCGGTGACAATCTTCCGCTGCTGTTCGAGGCGAAACTCCATTGCACTGCCTTCCTTTGCTTGCAATTTTTCGTGTGGCAGCCCCATAGCTGCTCTGTCGAAAAGGTTACGGCGCACAACCATGCTGCCGGATGTGACCAGGCACGATTCTGCCTTCGATTGTTGTGCACTCGCATTACGTTTAGGCTGAATCGCATGCCCATTTCGATCGCCGAACTCCTGCGCGAGCCCGACCTCGGCCTCCGACTCCGCGTCGGCCACGGTCAGGCCCTCAACGAACGCATCGATTGGGCCGCCGCGACGGAGATGGCCGAGCCGAAGCCTTTCCTCACCGGCGGCGAGCTCGTCCTCACTACCGGGATGCGGTTGCGCTCGGTCCGCGCGTGTCGCAGCTTCGTGCGCTCAGTCGCCGAAGCCGGCTCGCGCGGCATCGGGTTTGGCTCCGGTTTCACCCACGATCACATCCCCGAGGCGCTCCTCGACGAGGCGCGCCGCGCGGAGCTCCCCATCATCGAAGTGCCGGTAGAAATTTCGTTCGCGCTCATCGCGAAGCGGGTCGCGGAGGCCAACGCGAAGGAACGCGTCGAGCAGGTCGAAGCGCAGCACCGCCGGCGCGAGCGCTTCGTCGAGCTCCTCATGGGCGACGGCGGCCTCGAGTCCATGCTCGCGGCGCTCGGTCGCGAGACGGGCGCCCACGTAGCCGTGTCCGTCAACGGCGAACTCATCTCGGGCGCCCTCGAGATCGACGACCCCGACATCACCTCGTGGGATGCGCTCCCAATCGCCCTGGGCCCCGCAGGCCAGGCAACCCTCCACGCATCCCGTCCCCGCACCGACGACGAGCTCATCAACACGAGCCGCACGCTGGTCGGCCTTCACCTCGCCCAGGCCGCGCGCCATCGCCGCGAGGAGCGGGTACAGGCCGGCCAAGTGCTCGACGACCTCATCAACGGGCGCCTCGAGCCCGAGGTGGTCGGCCCGCGCCTGCAATCGATCGGGCTCACGGGCAACAGCACATATCGGATGCTCGTCGTGAGCGGCGAAGGCCCCCGCCGGTCGGATCTCGCGGCAATGCCACTGCCTTCGTCCCTCCGAGGCTCGGTCGCGACCGTGCTCGATGACCGGCTCGCGGTACTCCTCGACATCCACGACGTCCCACCGCAGCGCGCGGCCGAGGCGCTCGTGGCCGCGACCCGCGCCGCGGGCATCCCCGCGAAGGTCGGCATCGGTGGCCCATACCCCGGCACGGCGGCGCTGCGCTGGAGCTGGTTCGAGGCGCTGGATGCGCTGGGTCGCCTCGAGCGCGACCAGGTGATTGGCGAGGCCCCGCGACTCTCGATCGCATCCCTCATCCTCGGCGCCTCGGATGCGCCGATCGCCGAGCTCGCGGAAGAGCTGGTCGGGCCGCTCGAGGCCAACGACCGTGAACACGGCACCCGCCTTGTCGAGACGCTGGATGCATTCCTCGCCAATTCGGGTGCCTCAAACGACGTCGCTACGGCACTTGGCACCCACCGCAATACCGTGCGCTACCGCATCGATCAGATCGCGAAGATCACGGGGCTCGACCCGCGGATCACGGCGGATGCGGTGCAGCTCTCGCTCGCACGCACCGCCCGCCGCCTCACCGAACGCTAGTCTGGCCGTTTCGATACGCCGTTTCGCGGCTACGGGGCGACCGCTAGACCGCTCCTCGAGTAGCGGCGCAGCCGCGTATCGAGAGGCCCGACGCTAGGCGAGCTGCTCGAGCCAGCCGTGGTCGTCGGCGAGGTCGCCGTTCTGGATGCCGGTGAGCTTGGCGCGCATCCGCATCGACAGCGATTCCTCGGTCACGCGCGGGTTCTCGATCTGGAAGTCAGTGTGCTTGAGCGTACCGATCGGCGAAATCACGGCCGCCGTGCCGACGGCGAAGGCCTCCGTGATTGCGCCCGACTCGGCGCCCTCGCGCCACTCGTCGATCGTGATCTTCCGACGCTCGACCGTGTGACCGGTTTCCTTGAAGAGCGTCAAGATCGAGTCGTTCGTGACGCTCTCAAGGATCGAGTCGGACTCGGGTGTCGCGACGGTACCGTCGCGGTAGACCAGCACGATGTTCATCCCGCCGAGCTCTTCGAGGTATTGCTCGGTCGATGAATCAAGGAAGAGCACCTGCTCGCAGCCGTGCTCGTACGCGGTCTGCTGCGGCAGCAGCGAGGCGGCGTAGTTGCCGCCGCACTTCGCTGCGCCAGTACCACCCCGGCCCGCGCGCGAGAGCTCGGTCTCCAGCCAGATGTTGACGGGGCGGGTCGGGTCCTTAAAGTAGGCGCCGGCGGGCGATGCGATCACGAAGTAGGTGACGGTCTCGGCTGCACGAACGCCGAGGAAGTCCTCGTTCGCGATCATGAACGGGCGCAGGTACAGCGACTTACCCTCGCCGTGTGCCGGCACCCAGGCCTCGTCCGCTTGCACGAGCTGTCGGAGCGACTCGACGAACACATCCACCGGAAGTTCGGGAAGCGCAAGGCGATGGGCCGATCGCTGCATCCGCTTCGCGTTCATTTCAGGACGGAAAGTGTGCACCGAGCCATCCGCGTGGCGATAGGCCTTGAGCCCCTCGAAGACTTCCTGCGCGTAGTGGAAGATTGCGTTGCCAGGGTTCATCTGCAGCGGGCCGTATGGCACGACGCGGGCGTTCTGCCAGCCGCCGTCGCGGGTCCAGTCGATCATGACCATGTGGTCCGTAAACCGCTCGCCAAAACCGGGGTTCTCAAGAACCTTCGCGCGGTCTTCGTCGGATGCGGGATTCGGGTTGTGCTCGATCGTGAATTCGAGCGAGGTGCCGTCGGTCATAGTTCGTCCTTATACGGAATCAAGTGGAGTACGTGGTTGAGTGGCGAGCTCCCGGCGCATCGGGAAGCTCGCCACTGAGAAAAATGTTGCCTCTACGCGAGACGCGCGAGAATGGCGTCGCCAATCTCGCTGGTGCTGCGAGGCGCGCCGCCGGCTTCGACGACGTCCGCTTCGCACGCGGCCTCGACTCGCTGTGCGGCCTCTTCGAAGCCGAAGTGGCGCAGCAAGAGGGCGATCGACAGGATGGCGGCGGTCGGGTTGGCTTTGCCAGTACCTGCAATGTCGGGGGCCGAGCCATGCACGGGTTCGAACATGCTCGGGAAGGTGCCATCGGGGTTGATGTTGCCCGATGCCGCGAGGCCAATGCCGCCGGTAACGGCACCTGCCAGGTCGGTGATGATGTCGCCAAACAGGTTATCAGTCACGATCACGTCGAAACGCGAGGGATCGGTGACGAAGAAAATCGTCGCGGCATCGATGTGGAGGTAGTCGACGCTCACCTCGGGGTACTCGCTGGCTACCTCGTTGACGATACGGTTCCACATCACGCCAGCATTCACGAGCACGTTCTTCTTGTGCACGAGCGTGAGCTTCTTGCGCTCACGGCGCTGTGCGAGATCGAAGGCATAACGCACGGTGCGCTCAACGCCGAAGGCGGTGTTGACCGAAAGCTCGTTCGCGATCTCGTGCACGGTGCCGGTGCGCACGCTGCCGCCGTTGCCGGTGTACAGGCCCTCGGTGCCCTCGCGGACGACGACGAAGTCAATCTCGCCGGGGTTTGCGAGCGGGCTCGTCGTGTTCGGCCAAAGGCGAACGGGACGCAGGTTGATGTAGTGATCGAACGCGAAACGGATCTTGAGCAGCAGGCCGCGCTCGATGATGCCTCCCGCGAGTCGCGGGTCCGCAGGGTCGCCACCGACGGCGCCGAGGAGCAGCGCGTCGTGCTGTGCGAGCCGCTCGAGCGACTCGTCGTCGAGGATCTCGTCGGTCTCCTGGTAGTGCTTCGCCCCAAACGGGTACTCGGTTTCGGTCAGCTCCACGCCCTCGGGGAGTGCCGCACGAAGTATTTTTCGAGCCTCGGCCACAACCTCGGGACCGATACCGTCTCCACCAATGACTCCGAGATCAATCTTGTCGCGCACGCTGCAGCATCCTTTCCACGGAATAAACCCTCAATAGCCTAGTCCTCCGCGGTCTCGCGCGCGACGCGCCGCCGCGTCGTTGCGCGCGGATTGCTCGCTATTGCCCCTCGACAAGCGTCGCAAGCCGGTCAATGGATGCGCGGAGGTTCTCTTCCTTCGTCGCACGCGCCCGCGGCAGTCGCTTTTCGTCGTGCAGATCCGTCCAGTCGTACGTGTGGGTGACGAGGGTGCCGTCGCCGTTCGGCTCGAGCTCCCAGCGCCACAGCTGACCGATCGGCGGGTTTCCGGGCTCCGCCGGCTTCCACGCGATGCTTCGGCCTTCCTCGAACTCGACGACGTGGTTCTCGCGCTGGATGCCCGGTTTCGTCATGTTCATCGTGAAGACATCGCCCACGGCAGTGACCCGCTGTCCCGGTTCGGCGCTCGCCAGATTGTCATTGCCGTCCCACTCGGGCTGTCGGGCCGGATCTGCGATCAACTCGAAGATCGTCTCGGGCGATGCATCCACAACCCGACTTGCGCTTACGATGCGGTTCTCTTGTTCTTCAGCCATGGGAGCAGTCAATTGCATCGGCCTGAAGAACAGCAGAGGAGACTACGCGGTGCCAATCATTGCCGATAGCGCTGGCCCGGGCCCGTACACAGGCAATGCAGTGCGCTACCGGCAAGGGTCGCGTACACCAGCGCCCCCCGCCATTGCCGATAGCGCTGACCCGGGCCCGTACACAGGCAATGCAAAGCGCTACCGGCAAGGGTCGCGTACACTAGCGCCCCCAGCCATTGCCGATAACACTGGACCGGGCCCGTACACAGGCAATGCAGAGCGCTACCAGCAGGGGTTGCGCACACCGGCCGCAACTAAACGTCGATGCCGTAGTGCTCGCGCAGTCGCTCGCGGCTCGCGGACGTGCCCTCGAGCTGCAGCGCGAGCAGCTCCGCGTAGATGCCACCGGATGCGGCGAGCTCGGCGGGTGAGCCGATCTCGTCGATCTTGCCGTCGCGCAGCGTGATGATGCGGTCGACGTTCTGGATGGTCGAGAGCCGGTGCGCGATGATGAGGCTCGTGCGCTCCCCCGCCATCAGCGCATCCAGGCCGGCCTGAACCGCACGCTCGCTCTTAGTGTCGAGCGCACTCGTCGCCTCGTCGAGAATCAACACCGGCGCATCCTTCAACATGGCGCGCGCAACGGCGATGCGCTGCTTTTGCCCGCCCGAGAGCTTCAGGCCGCGCTCGCCAATCACGGCGTCGAGGCCCTTCGGGAAGCCCGAAATGAACTCCCACGCGTTCGCACGCTTGGCCGCATCCATGATCTCCGACTCGCTCGCGCCGGGACGCCCGTATGAGATGTTCTCGCGAATCGTGCCGCTGAAGAGCGAAGGCTCCTGGAACACGACGCCGATCTGGTCGCGCAGCGAGGGCATCTTGAGGTGCGCGATGTCTTCGCCAAAGAGCTCGATGCGCCCCGATTGCACGCGATAGAAGCCGAGCAGCAGGCTCACGATCGTGCTCTTGCCACCGCCCGAGCCGCTCACGAACGCGATGCGCTCACCCTTTTGGACGTCAAACGTGATGCCGCGAAGCACTGGCGATTCCTCGTCGTACGCGAAGTGGACGTCGTCGAAACGCACCGGCACCGCGCTCGCCTGTCGCTCGCGGCGCTCGGCTACCGCATCCGGATCGCGCAGTTCGAGGCCCTCGCGCTCATCCTGCGGTAGCTCCATGACCTTGAAGTAGTCGCGCGAGCCCGCGACCGCGTGCTGAGCTGCATCAACCATCCACGACATCATCGAGACCGGGTTGCGAGCCATGCCCACGAGCTGGATCAGCAGCACCATCTCGCCCAGGGTGAACGTGCCCTGCGCGGTCTGGATGAACAGGATCAGGTAGATCCCGAAGAACGCGAGGTTGAGTGCGAAGCGGCGCAGCGCATCCATGCCGTGCCACAGGCGCGACTGCTTGCTCGTGAGCTGCACCGTCGCCGCGAACTCCCGCGCAAATAGCTGCCACTCGCGACGTTCCTGCGCGAACGAGCGCACCACGGGGATCTGGCCTACGACCTCGCTGAAGCGGCCGCGGGCCGTGTCGACGTGCACGTTCTTCTCGTGCTCGATCTTCTGCCACCGCTTCGAGGTGAGCGCGGTCAGCCACATGTATACCGGGAACAGCACGAACAGCAGCAGCGCGATCGGCCACGAATAGAACGCGGTGATCACCAGCACTGCGACGGTCGTGATGAGCATCGAGAACATGTTGTTCGCGAACGATTGCATGAAGCGCGTGACCTCGGTGATCGTTCGGTCGAGCCGCGAGATGATCGTGCCGGTCAGCTCATCGTCGAAGTACCGCTGGGGCAGCTGCAGCAGCTGTCGGTAGTAGCGGGTCGAGAGCATGCTGCGCATGTTCGCGCTCATCACGTCGCCGAAATAGCCGCCCGAGCTGTCCGTGATCGTCACGACGATTTCGACCGCAAGGAAGGCGACCGCGAGCCAAATGACCGTCGAGATCCCCGCCGAGAAGGTGTGCTCGCCGCCGACGATCGCGACGATCTCGTCGGTCGCGGCGCCCAGGATGAACGGGGTTACGAGGGCTCCGCCCGCCGAGACCAGGGTGAGCACCACGATCGCGACGTAATAGGGGGTGAGTTCCTTGGTATAGGCAATCAGTTTCGCGAGACTCTTCACCCCGCAACAATAGGCGACGCGCCACCCGATTCCGGATGGCGCGTCGCCTGAGGGGTGCTAGTTCGCGACTAGCGTGAGAGAGTCAGCTCCCGACTAGCGTGCGGCGGAGCCGTCGACGTAGTCGGTGTCCGCCTGCTGCCACGAGAACAGCTTGCGCAGCTCAACACCGGTCTTCTCGATCGGGTGAGCCTCGCCCTCGGCGCGGAGCTTCTTGAACTCCGGTGCGCCAGCGTCCTGGTCGTCGATGAAGCGCTTCGCGAAGGCACCCGACTGGATGTCAGCGAGAACGCCCTTCATGTTTTCCTTGACCGAGGGGTCGATCACGCGCGGACCCGAGACGTAGTCACCGTACTCGGCGGTGTCCGAAACGCTCCAGCGCTGCTTGGTGATGCCGCCCTCCCAGATGAGGTCAACGATGAGCTTAAGCTCGTGCAGGACCTCGAAGTAGGCGATCTCGGGCTGGTAGCCAGCCTCGGTGAGGGTCTCGAAACCGTACTGGATGAGGCGCGAGGTACCACCGCAGAGCACAGCCTGCTCGCCGAAGAGGTCGGTCTCGGTCTCTTCGGTGAAGGTGGTCTTGATGACACCAGCGCGGGTGCCACCGATTGCTTTCGCGTACGACTTCGCGGTGTCCCAGGCGGCACCCGAAGCGTCCTTCTCGACAGCGATGATGTCGGGGATACCACGGCCGGCGACGAACTCGCGGCGCACGGTGTGGCCCGGTGCCTTCGGTGCGACGAGGATGACGTCGACGCCCTCGGGTGCCTCGATGTAACCGAAGCGGATGTTGAAGCCGTGTGCAAACGCGAGGGTCTTGCCCTCGGTGAGGTGCGGCGCGATGTCGTTCGCGTAGATGCCACGCTGGTGCTGGTCCGGTGCGAGGATCATGATGAGGTCGGCCCACTCGGCGGCGTCGGCGTTGTTCTTGACCTCGAAGCCGTCTTCCTGTGCCTTCTCGATCGACTTCGAGCCGTCGCGAAGCGCGACAACGACCTCGACGCCCGAGTCGCGCAGGTTCTGCGCGTGCGCGTGACCTTGCGAGCCGTAGCCGACGATGGCTACCTTCTTGCCCTGGATGATCGAAAGGTCTGCGTCGTCCTCGTAATAGATTTCAGCCATGTTGGGTGTGTGCTCCTTGTTTTACACGTAGTGAGTACGTAGGTCTGTCACGTTTTGGGCGGATGCCCGGTATCGCTTGGCGGGCTCAGTTCCGCCCGCGCTCCAGCGGTTAGCGGAATACCCGCTCGGTGATGGATTTCGGGCCGCGTCCCACCGCGATGAGACCCGACTGCACCATTTCTCGGATGCCGTACGGCTCGAGCATACGAAGCAGCGCCCCGACTTTCCCTGAGTCACCGGTGACCTCGATGATCAGCGAGTCGTGTGCGACGTCGACGACGCGCGCACGGAACAGGTTTACCGCCTCGATTACCTCGGAGCGAGTCTGCTTATCCACGCGCACCTTAATGAGCACGTGCTCGCGCTCGACCGAAGACTCGGGCGTGAGCTCGACGATCTTGATGACGTTCACGAGCTTGTTCAGCTGCTTCGTGACCTGCTCGAGCGGGAAGTTCTCGACATCAACCACGACGGTCATGCGCGAGAGACCTTCGACCTCCGACTGCCCCACCGCGAGCGAGGTGATGTTGAAGCCACGGCGCGAGAACAGCCCCGCGACGCGGGCGAGCAGACCGGGCTTGTCTTCGACGAGAAGCGACAGGATGTGCTTTGACATGGTTCCTTACTCCCCCTCGAAAGCCGGGCTGTTGTCCCGTGCGTAGTTAATGAAGCTGTTCGAGACGCCCTGCGGCACCATCGGCCACACCATCGCATCCGCCGAAACGACGAAGTCGATGACGACCGGACGGTCATTGGTCTCGAGCGCCTTCTGAATCGCGGCGTCGATCTCCTCCTCGCGCTCGACGCGGATACCGAGGGCACCGTAGGCGTCCGCGAGCTTCACGAAGTCGGGCACGCGAATCGAGTCGTGGCCGGTGTTGAGGTCGGTGTTGGAGTAGCGGCCGTCATAGAACAGCGTCTGCCACTGTCGCACCATACCGAGCGACGAGTTGTTGATCACCGCGATCTTGATCGGGATGTTGTTGACCACGCACGTCGCGATTTCCTGATTCGTCATCTGGAAGCAGCCGTCGCCGTCGATCGCCCACACGGTACGGTCAGGGAACGCGACCTTCGCGCCCATCGCCGCGGGCACCGCGTATCCCATCGTGCCCGCACCACCCGAGTTGAGGAACGAGTTGGGCTTGTTGAGCTCGAGGAACTGCGCCGCCCACATCTGGTGCTGGCCGACACCAGTCGCGAAGATCGCGTCCTTGTCAGTCAGCGCGCTGATGCGCTCGATGATGTGCTGCGGTGCAAGCAGCCCGTCGGTGGTCGGCGTGAAGCCGCGCGGGAACTCCGCCTTCAGCCCGTCTAGGTACTCCCACCACGGCGCGAGGTCCTCGGCAGGCTCCGCCGAGCGCTCGGCAAGCGCGCGGTTTACGTCGTTCAGCACTTCCTTCGCGTCGCCCACGATGGGCACGTCGGCAGTGCGGATCTTCGAGATCTCGGCGGGGTCGATGTCAATGTGCACGACCTTCGCCTTCGGCGCGAAGAGCGGCGCCTTACCAGTCACGCGGTCATCGAAGCGAGCGCCGACCGTGAACAGCAGGTCGGCCTCCTGCAACGAGAGCACCGCGGGAACCGTGCCGTGCATGCCGGGCATGCCGAGCATCTGCGGGTGCGAGTCGGGGAACGCGCCGCGCGCCATGAGCGTGGTCACGACCGGCGCGCCGGAGAGCTCTGCAAGTTGCTTGAGTTCCTCGGAAGCCTCCGCGCGGACAATGCCGCCACCCGCGTAGATCACGGGTTTCTTCGCCGCACGAAGCATGTCGACGGCCGCAAGAATCTGCTTGCCGTGCGCCTTCGTGATCGGGCGGTAGCCGGGCAGGTCGAGCTGCACTGGCCACTCGAAATCAAACTCGTTCTGCTGCGCGTCCTTCGTGATGTCCACGAGCACGGGGCCCGGGCGACCGGTGGATGCGAGGTGGTAGGCGCTCGCGAGTGCCTGCGGGATGTCTTCGGCGCGACGCACGAGGAAGGAGTGCTTCGAAATCGGCATCGTGATGCCGACGATGTCCGCTTCCTGGAACGCATCGGTACCCATCAGCGTCGAGAACACCTGACCTGTGATCGCGAGCATCGGCACCGAGTCCATGTACGCATCCGCGATCGCGGTCACGAGGTTGGTAGCACCCGGGCCCGAGGTTGCGATGCAGACACCGACCTTGCCGCTGGCCGCAGCGTACCCCTCGGCTGCGTGCCCGGCACCCTGTTCGTGACGAACGAGGATGTGGTTCAGGTCCCTGGCATCGAGGATCGCGTCGTAGGCAGGCAGGATCGCGCCACCCGGAAGACCGAACACGTCGGTCACTCCGAGCAGCTCGAGGGTGCGGACCACGGCCGCGGCTCCCGTCATGCGCTCTGGCTTGGTGGATGCGGCCGCCGCCGAAGCAGCAGCCGCCTGAATAGCTTCACGTGACATTAAGTAGTAATTCCTCAAAGACGAAGTCGTATGAGGCTATGCGTCAATGAGGACGCCTAGCCCGTGATGGCTCCCTCAGACGCGGACTTGACGAGCTTCGCGTATTTTGCGAGCACGCCGCGCGTGTATCGAGGAGGAAGCGGTTCCCAGCCTTCACGGCGGGAAGCGAGCTCGGATTCGTCGACGAGTAGGTCGATCGTCCGTGCCGCAATATCGACCCGAATGAGATCTCCGTCGCGAACGAAGGCAATGGGACCTGCGTCCACTGCTTCTGGCGCGACGTGGCCGATGCACAGGCCGGTTGTGCCGCCTGAGAATCGACCATCAGTCAACAATAGTACATCCTTGCCGAGCCCCGCGCCCTTGATGGCACCGGTGATCGCGAGCATCTCGCGCATGCCGGGGCCGCCCTTCGGGCCCTCGTAGCGGATGACCACGACATCGCCGTGCTTGATCTCGCCGCGGGTCAGCGCATCCATTGCCTCGCGCTCGCGCTCGAAGACGCGAGCCGGGCCCTCGAAGGTGTCGAGGTCGAAGCCTGCCGACTTCACTACCGCACCTTCCGGAGCGAGCGAACCGTGGAGGATCGAGATGCCACCGGTTGCGTGGATGGGGTTGTCGAGCGTGTGGATGACCTCGCCGTCGAGCGGCTCCGGGTCAAGCTCAGCAAGGTTCTCGGCCACGGTCTTGCCGGTGCAAGTGAGCGCGTCGCCGTGCAGCATGCCGGCATCGAGCAACGCCTTCATGACAACGGGGATGCCGCCGTTGCGGTCGATGTCGTTCATGACGTACTTGCCGAACGGCTTCATGTCGGCGAGGTGCGGCACCTTGTCCGCGATGCGGTTGAAGTCCGCGAGCGTGAGGTCAACCTCGGCCTCGCGAGCGATCGCGAGGAGGTGGAGGACGGCGTTGGTCGAGCCGCCCATGCACATCACGACGGCGATCGCGTTCTCGAACGCCTTCTTCGTGAGGATGTGCTCGGTCGTGATGCCGAGACGGAGCATGTTGACAACGGCCTCACCCGACTTGTGGGCGAAGTAGTCGCGGCGGCGGTCGGCGGATGCGGGAGCAGCCGAGCCGGGAAGCGACATTCCGAGCGCCTCGGCGACCGATGCCATCGTGTTCGCGGTGTAGAAACCACCGCAGGCACCCTCGCCCGGGCAAATCGCCTCTTCAATGCGCTTGCGGTCCTCTTCCGACATGGTGCCGGCCTTGCACGCACCGACTGCTTCGAAGGCATCGATGATCGTGACGTTGTCGCGGACGGTGCCATCACTGAGCTTCACATAGCCCGGAGCGATCGAACCGGCGTAGAGGAACACGCTCGGCAGCTTGAGTCGTGCCGCGGCCATGAGCATACCGGGGAGCGACTTGTCGCAGCCGGCGAGGAGCACCGAGCCGTCGAGGCGCTCGGCTTCCATGACAACCTCGACCGAGTCGGCAATGACCTCGCGCGAGGCGAGCGAGAAGTGCATCCCCTCGTGGCCCATCGAGATGCCGTCGGAAACCGACACGGTACCGAACTGGAGGGGGTAACCGCCGCCCGCGTGGACGCCTTCCTTGCAGCCCTGGGCGAGGCGATCGAGGCTCAGGTTGCAGGGGGTAATTTCGTTCCACGAGCTGGCAATACCAACGATGGGCTTCGCCCAGTCGTCGTCGCCCATGCCGACGGCGCGGAGCATCCCTCGCGCGGCAGTTGCTTCGATTCCGTCGGTGACGACCCGGGACTTGGGCTTGATGTCGATTTCGTGCTCAGGCATGGATCCATCCTACGCGCGATTTTCTGGACCCAGGACGCCAGCGCGGCACCCCCATCTGGGGCGACGTCGCTATAGCGAAAGCGGGTTCGGTGCGTTGGGGTCGAGCTCGGAGTCCAGCTCCGGGCCACCGCCCCTGACGAGCCGCTCGCGCTTCGCGGCAGCCTCTTCCGCGCGCTGGGCTCGCGCCACCTCCACCTCGAGCTCGTCGGTGTGCAGCGGGACGTTCTCGTAGTGCTTGGAGCGGTAACCGCCACGGGCGAGCACGATACCGGCCGCGGGCGTCGTGATGAACTGGAACAGCAGGATCGGGAAGATGAATAGCACGACGGTCCAGTTCGTCTGCTGCAGAGCGAGCCCAATCAGAATGAACATCAGGCCCGCGGCCTGCGGCTTTGACTGTGCGTGGAGCCGGGCGATCATATCCGGGAATCGCAGCAGGCCGATGCCCGCGGAAAGGGACAGGATGGATCCGAGCACGAGGAAGATTGCGGTGGCGATGTCGAGCCAGTCTGCAACGGTCATCGGGACTCACCTTCCTTCGACGATTCGCCGTTCGCCTCGGGCGCCGGTTTGGTGTTCCCGGCCGGGACGGTGACGTCGAGCTCGGCTTCCGTGTCCGTTGAGTAGTTCTGACGGGGGCGGTCGCGCGACACGAAGCGCGCAACGGCAATGGTGCCCACCGAGGCGGTCATCGCAAGACCGAGCACGAGCGGCAGCGTCGTCGTGTGGCCGCGAATCGCCATGTCGGCACAGAACACGCAGATCAGGATCGTCGCGAAGGTGTCGGACCCGACCATGCGGTCGACGATCGATGGTCCGCGGACGATGCGGATCGTGGCCATGATTGCGGCGGCCGCGAAGCACGCGCCAACGAAGTAATACACGATAGTGAGCAGCAGGTCCATCAGAGTTCCGCCTCCCACTCGCGCTCGAGTTCCTTCCGCACGAGCTCGGCCCGCTCTTCATAATCGCGCTGCTTCTTCGACGACAGCAGCCGCTTGCGCCCGTGCTCGACGCGGTCCTTATTAATGCGCCAGATATCCTCGCGACCCCCCAAAGCGAGGGCGATCGCATCCTCGATCCGATAGGAGCTGCGACGTGCCTTCTCGACTTTCTCGTCGGTGTCGCCGTCGAGGATGTGGAGGTACAGGATTCCGCGGAGCCGGTCGACCTCGACGACCACCGAGCCGGGCACAAGCATGTTGATCTCGGCCGCGACGGTGATGAGCCAGTCGGAGTGGGTGTGGAGTCGCACCGCGATGATGGATGCGGTTGGCACCTTCTGCGGTCGAACCGCCAGCCAGGCCATTTGGAACGAGGCCGAGACGAGCCACCACACAAAACGGAAGAGCAGGATGATCGTGAACCACAGGTTGAAGCGACCCGTGAGTTCGACCGGCGGGAGGTAGAAGAAGCGCACGACCAGCAGCGAGAAGATAATTCCGGTGCTGACGCTGATGACGTCGAACTGACCCCAGAGCACGAGCCACAGCGCGATGAGGAAGAGCAGCAGTGGCAGCTGCGTGATGAGGCTCACCCCAGGGCGCGCAGTTTTTTCCGGCGTCATGGTTTGCTCCCCTCAATCTCATCTACGGTAGCGACATATTGTGTCGGGTCCATCAGGTTCTCGGATGCGGCATCCGCGATCTCGTAGATCGGCCCCGCAAACACCGTCATGAGCACGGTAATGAGCACCATGGTGGCGGTTGCCACATTCATGAGGGTCGAGTTGGTCTTCGTCTCGGTGATGACCTCGCCGTCGGGCACTTCCTCGAGCTGATCAGTCAGCTGCGACTGGAACTCCTCAACCTCGCTCTGGCTTCGCCAGAAGCCGAGGTTCCACACACGGATGAGCGCGTACAGGGTGAGGAGGCTCGTGAGCGCGCCGATCCCAATACCTGTCCACACGAGGTACTGCGGCAATTGCAGGTTGGTGCCTTCGGCGCCGGCAACGAACAGGGCGAGCTTGCCGATGAAGCCGGAGAACGGCGGGATGCCACCGAGGTTGAGCAGCGGGATGAAGAACAGTACGGCCACGAACGGCGCACGCTTGAGCATCCCGCCGAGGTGCGTGAGCGTCGAGGTGCCCGCGACGCGCTCGATCAGACCTGTCACGAGGAACAGCGCGGTCTGCACGAGGATGTGGTGCAGGATGTAGTAGACCGTGGCGGCCCAGCCCGCTTCAGTGCCGAGCGCGATGCCGAAGATCATGTAGCCGATGTGGCTTACGAGGGTGAAAGACAGCATCCTTCGAATACCGGCCTGCGCGACGGCACCGAGGATACCCACGACCATCGTGAACATCGCGACGATAATCAGCAGCGTCGAGATGTCGTTGGATGCGAACATCAGCGATTCGGTGCGCAGGATCGCGTAAACACCCACCTTGGTGAGCAAGCCCGCGAACACCGCGGTGACCGGCGCAGGCGCCGAGGGGTAGGAGTCCGGCAGCCAGAACGACAGCGGGAAGAGCGCCGCCTTGATACCGAACGCGACGAGCAGCATGAGGTGGATCGCGAGCTGCACGTTCTCGGCGACCTCGGGCATCCGCAGCGAAATCTCGGCCATGTTGACGGTGCCGACCGCGGCATAGACCATCGCGATTGAGACGAGGAAGAGGAGGGAAGAGACGAGGGAGACGACAACGTAGGTGATGCCCGCACGGATGCGCGAGGCCGTGCCGCCGAGCGTGATGAGCACGAAGCTCGCGACCAGCAGGATCTCGAAGCCGACGTAGAGGTTGAAGAGGTCGCCCGCGATGAACGCGTTGTACACGCCCGCGGCGAGCACGAGATAGGTCGGATAGAAGATCGAGACCGGCGTCTCTTCATCGCCGTCTGCCGCGCCCTGGCCGATCGAGAAGGCCATAACGGCGATCAGGACGATGCTCGTGACGAGGATGAGCAGGGCCGAGAGGCGGTCGACAACCAGCGAGATGCCGAAGGGAGCCGCCCATCCACCCACCTGCACGACGAGCGCGGTGCCGGTCTGGTGCACGACGGTCAGGAGCACGATCGAGATCGTGAGCGAGATCACCATCGTGACGCTTGCGAGTGCGATCTGCAGGCGCTGCTTGCGCGCCGCAGTCAGGGTGATGGCCGCGCCGAGGAGGGGGACGAGAACCATGAGTGGCACGAGCCAGTTCATTCAGTCTGCCCCTTCCGCTTGTCGAGTGCGTCGTCTTCGTCCTGGCTAAACGCAAATTCGTCGTCGAGCTCGTCTTCCGTAAGCGCCCCCTGGACGGCGGCCTCCGCGAGCTCACCGAATTCGGTGTCCGGTCCCTCGCCTTCCTCGAACACCTCGTCGTCGGCCTCCGGGTCAATATGCCGGAGCGAGACCGAGTCCTCGTCGTCGGCAACGGTGTCCACGCGGACGAGGCGCCACGACCGGTACAGCAGCGCCAACATGAACGCGAGAGTCGCGAAACTGATCACGATCGCGGTGAGGATGAACGCCTGCGGCAGCGGGTCGGAGTAGGTGTCCTTGATTACCCCGTCGTCGCCGACGACCGGCGCTTCCCCGAAATCGCCAGACGTGATGAAGATGAGGAGGTTTGTCGCGTTTCCGGCGAGCAGCACGCCGAGGATCATCCGCGTGAAGCTGCGCTCAAGCAGGAGGTAGATGCCGCACGCGTAAAGCACGATCATCGCGAGAAGGAGGACAATGTTGACTGTCATTTCGGCTCCTTCCCTTCTCGCTTCGGCAGCACCTGCATCTGTTTCGTGACCGGTTTCGCAGTCTCGATGTGGCCGCGGACCTCGGCCTCATCGAGGACTTCCTCGCTTACCCGCAGCCTGCCCGAGCGCTGCTCTTCTGCCTGGATGTCGAGCTCGCTACCGAGCGAGCGCAGGACGTCGACGGCGAGACCGATCACGATCAGGTACACACCGATGTCAAAGATCGTCGAGGTCACGAAGATGACGTGGCCAACCCACTCAACCTCCTGGTCCACCCAGAACGACGTGAGCGGCGCGTGCCCGAAGAACATTGGCACGAGGGCGCTGCCCGCGGCGAGGATCATACCGACGCCCAGCAGCGTACCGGCGTCGACCCGCACCGCCTCGTTGAGCTCGTGACGGCCACCGGCCATGTATCGAGCCGCGAGCGCGAGGGCCGCGACGACGCCGCCAGCAAAGCCTCCACCCGGGTCATTGTGTCCCGAGAACAGCAGGAACAGGGAGACGATGATCATCGCGTGGAAGAGCAGTCGGACGACGACTTCCACCACGATCGAGCGGTGCTCCGGCGCCAGCGAGTGCCCGGCGAGGAGCCAAACATTGTGATCGGAGCGCCCCTGCGCGCCCTTGCTGTCGCGTTCGCGCAGCTCGCGCGGGATCGCGCGATTACGGCGCTTCGCGGATGCGACGATCGATTCGCGGATCGTGGTGCGGTCGGGCCGACGGAAGAATCCGCCGCGAGGCGCGAGGGAAGTCGTCTGCTGGTGCTTCGAGCCACGAGCGTTGAGATACACGAGGCTCGCGACACCGGTCGCGGCCGCGATGAGCACCGACAGCTCCCCCATCGTGTCCCAGCCGCGGATGTCGACGAGCGTGACGTTGACGATGTTTGAGCCGTGACCGCCCTCGAGGGCGAGTTCCGCGAAGGAGGTTCCGTCCGGAGTAGCAACGCGGGCGCCCATCGAGATGAGCACGACCGCGGCGATCGCGAACGCGACGCCGAAGCCGATCGCCCAGCGGACCCAGGGGCGGATGTTGTTCTGGAGCTTCGCGTGCCGGGCGGGCAGGCGTCGCAGTACCAACACGAACACGATGAGCGAAAGCGTCTCGATCAGCGCCTGTGTCGTCGCGAGGTCAGGTGCACCCGAAATCGCGAAGATCGCTGCCTGGGCGTACCCGGTAATGCCGACGAGGATGACGCCCTGGAAGCGCTTTGCGGATCGCGTCGTCGCGAATGCCGCGATCACGATGACGATGAGAATCGCGATCTGCGGCCAGCTCCACGCGATGGTCAGGTCCGGGTCACCCATCCCGCGGAATGCGAAAGCGCCGATCACGACACCGATAAACACGACGAACGTCGTCGCCAGGTACATCGGCAGCGAACCGCGCTGGGTGGATGCGGTGATTCGCGCGGCGACCGCGTCGGTTACGCGCAGCGCGAGCCAGTAGCCGCGGGAGGACTCGATGATGTCGGGAACGCGGGCCTGCAGCTTCGCGATCGGTGCCCGGAAGTAGAACAGTGCGAGGCCGATGAGGATCGTGATGGCCGAGATGCCGAGTGCGGGCTCGAAGCCGTGCCAAATCGCGAGGTGGTAGGGATGCGCGGGGTCAATCGCCGGCATCGTGTCGGCGTAGGCGGCGAGGAGTTGGTCGATCCCCGAGGCGATGAACGGGAAAACAATGGTCGCGACGACGAGGAGCCCCGGCGCGATGAGCTCGTCGGCGTGCTCCTTCGTGTGCTCGACCTCTTCGACGCCGGGCTTCTTCGCGAACGCGCCGTGCACGAAGCGCGCCGTGTAGGCGAAGGTTAGAATCGAGCCCATCGCGGTACCGATGAGCGCAACCAGTCCCCACGCATCCCCGTGCTCGAATGCCGAGATGAACGCCGAGAACACGCCCTCCTTCGCGACGAAGCCCCACAGCGGCGGGATGCCTGCCATGGATGCGGCGGCAATGGTCGCGATCGTCGCGAGCACTGGCGCTTGGCGGCCCAGCCCCGAAAGCTTTCGGATGTCACGTGTTCCCGTTCGGTGGTCAATGATGCCCACGGAGAGGAACAGCGCCGCTTTGAAGAGCGCGTGGCCGATAACCATCGCCAGCGCCGCGAGCCCCGCATCCCGCCCGCCGAACCCTGCGATCGCGGTCATGAAGCCGAGCTGCGAAACCGTGCCGTAGGCGAGGATCAGCTTGAGGTCGAACTGCCGCAGGGATCGCCAGCCGCCGACGAGCATCGTCCAGACGCCGGCCACGATGAGGACTTCGCGGAAGCCGGGGACATCCCCGAACTCGGGCAAGAGGCGTAGGACTAGGTAAATACCGGCCTTCACCATCGACGCGGCGTGAAGGTAGGCCGACACTGGCGTCGGGGCAGCCATGGCACCGGGGAGCCAGAAGTGGAAGGGGACGAGCGCCGACTTCGTCATCGCCCCGAGGAGGATCAGCATCAGCGCGGTAATGAGCAGGCCGCTGGTGGGGATGCCGGCGCCGATTATCTCGGAGAAGTTCGCGGATCCCGAGATGGAATGCACGATCACGAGCCCCACGAGCATCGCGAGCCCGCCGAACGTGGTGACGAGCAGAGCCTGCATGGCCGCGGCGCGCGACGCACGGCGACCGGTGTAGTGGCCGATGAGCAGATACGAGAGGATGCTCGTACCTTCCCAGAACACGAACATCAGGTAGATGTTGTCGGCCGTCACGAGACCGAACATGACGCCCGCGAAGCCGAGCAGGATGCCCGCGAAGCGGCCGAGGCCTGGCTCATCACGATCGAAGTAGCTTGCACAGTAGATGAGCACGAGGGCGCCGATGGCCGTCACGATCATCGCGAGGACCCAACTGAGCGCATCTATGCGGAAGTTGAGGTCGAGCCCCAACATCGGGAGCCAAGGGATTTGTAGTTCCCACGCGCCACCGTGAAGCACTGTCGGCGCCAAAGTCGCGGTCCAGATGGCCGCCGCGGCAGACACGGCCGCGGCCACGTAGAACATTGCGTTGCCCGGTAGGCGCTTGAGCGCTGGCATCGCGCAACTCGCGACTCCGAAGAGTGCGAGTAGAGCCACCATGCGCCCACACCTTCCTTTACGTCCCGAAAAACTGCAACTCCAACATCCTAGTGGGTGACGCCACCCTCGGTGGGCCGTCACCCAAGCGCGTTAGTGTGTGAGTGATGATCCAGATCGGTATGAGCACATCGTGCACCTTCCCTAAGTCCCTCGACGCATCCTTCAAGATTGCAAAGCGGGCAGGTTTCGATGGCATGGAAGTGATGGTGTCCACGGAGGATGCGACGCGTTCCGCGGCCGCGCTTCGCGCGCTGATCAGGAAGCACGATCTGCCGGTGCTCGCGATTCACGCTCCGGTGCTGTTCTTTACGCAGTTCGTGTGGGGTACCAACCCCGCCGTGAAGCTCGAGCGCTCGGTCGAGCTCGCGTATGACTGCGGCGCCGACGTCGTCGTCGTGCACCCGCCATTCCGGTGGCAGGGCAGCTACGCAAAGAATTTCCTCGAGATCGTGCGACGCCTCGAGCACTCGTCCGGGATCAGCGTCGCCGTCGAGAACATGTTCCCGTGGAATATCGGTGGCGGCAACGGCCGGCAGGCGTACATCCCGGGCATCGATCCGACGGAGATGGACTGCGACTCGATTACTCTCGACTTCTCGCACGCCGCCCTGTCCGGTCACGACGCCCTCGAGATGGCGCGCGCCACAGGGAAGCGGCTGCGGCATATCCACCTCTGCGACGGACAGGCACCGGGTCAGAACGGCAAAAAGCTCTGGGATGAGCACCTCGCCCCTGGTCTCGGCGGCCAGCCCGTGGCCGAGACGCTGCAGTACCTCGATGACACTCAGTTCAAGGGTCACGTCGTCGCCGAGGTGAACACCCGCGGCGCGAAGAGCGAGACCGACCGGCTCCGCATGCTGACGCAGACCGTGGAGTTCGCCCGGCGCAACCTGCGGCAGTACTGAGCTTGCTTGGCTGAGCTGCGGGGTGGGTGTGGCGTGGTGCGATGAGTGCCCCCACGCGCCGAACCAGGGTCGACGCGCACCGAGCCAGGGCCCACCCGCACCCAACCAGGGCCCGCGCCCACCGAACCAGGTCAATTATGACTCGCCAGGGTGTTCCTTCACCCTGGCGGATCGGTATTTGTCAAGGTGAATGAGGCCGGTGGGTGTTAGGCAGCTAATTCGATCTCGTCGACAGATGGCGGGTTGATCCACGCCGCCGGTTCCCGCTCAAGAATCTTCGGACGGGCCTGTGCTCGGGTACCGAAGCGTTCCGGATGCGCTCGACGAGCAGCGTCCAGGGTCGCGTCACGGTCTCGATCAACCATGTCAGCAAGCCCGTAATGCACATCCGCAGGCGTATGCATCCCGATCCCGGAATGCCGGTGATGATGGTTATAGGCATGCACGAACTCGTCCAGGAACTGCCGCGCATGGACCAGTGACGAGAACCGGTCAGGGAACTCCGGCAGGTATTTCATCGTCTTGAAGAGCGCTTCCGAATACGGATTATCATTCGACACGTGCGGGCGGGAACGCGACCGCACCACCCCAAGATCGGCCAGCAGCGTCTGCACCGTTTTCGAAGTCATCGATGGGCCACCATCAGAATGCACGACCTGCGGGGTGCCGTGGATCCCGAACGCGTCCAGCATCATCTCTTTGGCGAGGACCCCGTCCTCGCAGGAATGCACGATCGCGCCCACGATATAGCGGGAGAAAATATCGATCATCACGTACGCGTCGTAATACGTGCCCTTCACCGGCCCCGGGAGCTTCGTAATATCCCACGAGAAAACTTCCCCAGGCGCGGTCGCGATCAACTCCGGCACCTTCCGTGGCGGATGCGTCGCAAGCCGGCGACGTTCCCGCACCAAGGAGTTCTCGCCCAGCACGCGATACATCGTGGACACCGACCCGACATACTCGCCCCGCTCCAGCAGGATCGCGTACACCTGTAACGGCGGCTTATCCACGAACTCCTCGCTATTCAACACCGCCAAGATCCGGGCTCGTTCCGCGAGCGAGAGCTTGTTCACCGGGACCGGGCGCGGGCCAGCAGGCGCCGGGTCAGGACGCCTCGCGCGGGCGATCGCCCGCGCCGCGGTCGCCCGCGACACACCAGTCAAGGTCGCAGCCTGCCGGGTCGGGACCCCGGCATCGGTGAGTTCGAGGTAGGTGTTCATGAGCGCTTCTTGTGCTTCGGGTCGGGGTCCGCGCTCTCGGAGAGTTGTTCCAAGAGCGCGTGTGCTTTTCCCATGATGTCTAACGCCGTTTCCGTGGTCGCAAGCTTCCGCTCGGCTTTGGCGAGTTCTCGCCGTAACCGCGCGATCTCGGCTTGCTCCCGCGAGGGTGCCCCGACCGTGTCGCCGGGCTGTTTGCCCTCGAGGAGGCCCGCGTCACGTTGACGTCGCCATTCCGACATCAATGACGAGTAGAGGCCATGCCGACGCAGGAACGCGCCGCCTTGCCCGGTTTCGCAAGCGGTCTCGTACTCGGACAGGTACTGGAGTTTCTGGGCAGGGGTGAACGACCGACGACGGGTCGGGCCAGTTGGATTCGAGGGAGCGGACACTCTTCCATTGTCCACATCGATCGTGGTGATTGGGGCATTGCTACTCATCAGGTTGGTGGATCCTTCAACACGCCCTACGAGGCGGATTTGCTATGAACCGGTGGACTCACTCAACCCTGGCACGTAGGGGATCACCATCACCCTGGCTCCATGAAACTGCGCCATGGCGTGTGAAACGCGGATGCCCACGGTTCACCGTATTCCTGCATTTGTTTCGGAAATAAAAAAAGAGGGGAACACCCAAAACGAGTGTCCCCCTCAAAAAGAAGTCCGGCAGTGACCTACTCTCCCACACAGTCCCCCATGCAGTACCATCGGCGCAAAGACGCTTAGCTTCCGGGTTCGGAATGTAACCGGGCGTTTCCATCTCGCTATAACCACCGAAACACTATCGAATTATCAACCACCACACCCCACCACGAACACCAACCCACACGGATTGACACTCGTAACAGAGCACAGCACTCGACTATATATCGAGAACCACAAAGCGGACGCAAACAACATTACATATCAAATCTTCGGTCTATTAGTGCCGGTCAGCTCCACACCTTACAGCGCTTCCACACCCGGCCTATCAACCCAGTCATCTACTGGGAACCTCACCCCAAAATAGGGAAGGAAGTCTCATCTCGAAGCCGGCTTCCCGCTTAGATGCTTTCAGCGGTTATCCATCCCGAACGTAGCAAATCAGCAATGCCCTTGGCAGAACAACTGACACACCAGAGGTTCGTCCTTCTCGGTCCTCTCGTACTAAAGAAAGATCTCCTCAAACTTCCCACGCGCGCAGCGGATAGAGACCGAACTGTCTCACGACGTTCTGAACCCAGCTCGCGTACCGCTTTAATGGGCGAACAGCCCAACCCTTGGGACCTACTCCAGCCCCAGGATGCGACGAGCCGACATCGAGGTGCCAAACCATGCCGTCGATATGGACTCTTGGGCAAGATCAGCCTGTTATCCCCGAGGTACCTTTTATCCGTTGAGCGACAGCGCTTCCACAAGCCACTGCCGGATCACTAGTCCCGACTTTCGTCCCTGCTCCACCTGTCAGTGTCACAGTCAAGCTCCCTTGTGCACTTACACTCACCACCTGATTACCAACCAGGCTGAGGGAACCTTTGGGCGCCTCCGTTACTCTTTAGGAGGCAACCGCCCCAGTTAAACTACCCACCAGGCACTGTCCCTGAACCGGATCACGGTCCGAAGTTAGATAACTAAAATAACCAGAGTGGTATTTCAACAACGACTCCACACCAACTAGCGTCAATGCTTCACAGTCTCCCACCTATCCTACACAAGCCATTTCAATCACCAATACCAAGCTATAGTAAAGGTCACGGGGTCTTTTCGTCCTGCTGCGCGTAACGAGCATCTTTACTCGTACTGCAATTTCGCCGAGTTCGCGGTGGAGACAGCTGGGAATTCGTTACGCCATTCGTGCAGGTCGGAACTTACCCGACAAGGAATTTCGCTACCTTAGGATGGTTATAGTTACCACCGCCGTTTACTGGGGCTTAAATTCTAGGCTTCGCCAAAGCTAACCCTTCCTCTTAACCTTCCAGCACCGGGCAGGCGTCAGTCCGTATACATCGTCTTGCGACTTCGCACGGACCTGTGTTTTTGATAAACAGTCGAGTCCCACTGGTCTCTGCGGCCACCACACCCTGTCCGGAGTAAATCCGTATAAGTGGATGGCCCCCCTTCTCCCGAAGTTACGGGGGCATTTTGCCGAGTTCCTTCACCACGATTCTCTCGATCTCCTTAGTATTCTCTACCTGACCACCTGTGTCGGTTATGGGTACGGGCAACACTGCAACCTCACGCCGATGCTTTTCTTGGCAGCATAGGATCACCGACTACGTCCCAAAAGAGACTTCCGCATCAGATCTCAGGCTATTCAGTGACGGATTTGCCTATCACTGGCCCTACATCCTTGCCCGGATACAACCATTCACCCGGCTCGGCTACCTTCCTGCGTCACACCTGTTAATACGCTACACTCACGGATTCGGTTCACAACCTCCACCCCCAAGCAACCCGAAGGCCACAAGAAGACTTCACTTGCTTAGCATCACCCGCTCGCATTGGGCGGTCACACCATCGGTACGGGAATATCAACCCGTTCACCATCGACTACGCCTGTCGGCCTCGCCTTAGGACCCGACTAACCCAGGGAAGATTAGCTTGACCCTGGAACCCTTAGTCATTCGGAGGACGGGTTTCTCACCCGTCTTTCGCTACTCATGCCTGCATTCTCACTCGCGTGCCGTCCACGATCAGTTCACACTACCGCTTCACCCAACACGCGACGCTCTCCTACCAATCCAACAAAGATTGAATTCCACAATTTCGGTGGTGTGCTTGAGCCCCGTTACATTGTCGGCGCGGAATCACTTGACCAGTGAGCTATTACGCACTCTTTCAAGGATGGCTGCTTCTAAGCCAACCTCCTGGTTGTCACTGCAACTCCACATCCTTTTCCACTTAGCACACGCTTAGGGACCTTAATTGGTGGTCTGGGTTGTTTCCCTCTCGACGATGAAGCTTATCCCCCACCGTCTCACTGCTACGCTCTCACTTACCGGCATTCGGAGTTTGGCTGACGTCAGTAACCTTGTCGGGCCCATCGGCCATCCAGTAGCTCTACCTCCAGCAAGAAACACGCAACGCTGCACCTAAATGCATTTCGGAGAGAACCAGCTATCACGAAGTTTGATTGGCCTTTCACCCCTAACCACAGCTCATCCCCCCAGTTTTCAACCTAGGTGGGTTCGGTCCTCCACAAGGCTTTACCCTCGCTTCAACCTGGCCATGGATAGATCACTTCGCTTCGGGTCTAGAACATGCGACTCAACGCCCTCTTCAGACTCGCTTTCGCTACGGCTACCCCACACGGGTTAACCTCGCCACACATCACTAACTCGCAGGCTCATTCTTCAAAAGGCACGCCGTCACCCCAAAAGGCTCCGACGGATTGTAAGCAAATGGTTTCAGGTACTATTTCACTCCCCTCCCGGGGTACTTTTCACCTTTCCCTCACGGTACTCGTCCGCTATCGGTCACCTGGAAGTATTTAGGCTTATCGGGTGGTCCCGACAGATTCACACAGAGTTTCACGGGCTCCGCGCTACTTGGGATACACACAAACGCACACACCATGTTTCAGCTACGGGACTCGCACCCCCTACGGTCAGGCATTCAAACCTGTTCACCTACACAATGCGCAAACGCCAGCCGCCAGATAGAACGACCAAGCATGTCCCACAACCCCGATCATGCAACCCCTACCTGGTATCACACACAACCGGTTTAGCCCCATCCGCGTTCGCTCGCCACTACTAACGGAATCACTATTGTTTTCTCTTCCTGTGGGTACTGAGATGTTTCACTTCCCCACGTTCCCCCTCACAGCCCTATATATTCAGACCGGAGTGACCACACACAATGCGGCCGGGTTCCCCCATTCGGAAATCCTCGAATCAACGCCCGTTTATCGACTCCCCGAGGCTTATCGCAGATTACTACGTCCTTCATCGGCTCCAGATGCCAAGGCATCCACCATTTGCCCTTAGAAATTTGATACATGAATAGAAATCGAAAAAGAATCAACAATCAAAGAATCATTGAACTTTTCAGAAACTACTTATGAAGACACCAACCAGCACCCCCTCGAAAGGGAACACCAGCGATGCTTCTAAGATGCTCGCGTCCACTATGTAGTTCTCAACATACAGTCGAACCCAACCCCACCAACTTGGTCACAACCAACCTGGCGGGAACTGGCCCGAAGAAAACCATCACACCAACCCGCCACCCACACTCAAGGGGCAACCAATTGCTGTGTCCGGTCCCCCAGGACCCAACAGCGTGCACACGTCTAACGTTCCACCCACACCCAGTGAAGACATTCGCTCCACCATGAGTGTTCAAAAATACTCCTTAGAAAGGAGGTGATCCAGCCGCACCTTCCGGTACGGCTACCTTGTTACGACTTAGTCCTAATCACCGATCCCACCTTCGACAGCTCCCCCCAAAAGGTTAGGCCACCGGCTTCGGGTGTTACCGACTTTCATGACTTGACGGGCGGTGTGTACAAGGCCCGGGAACGTATTCACCGCAGCGTTGCTGATCTGCGATTACTAGCGACTCCGACTTCATGGGGTCGAGTTGCAGACCCCAATCCGAACTGAGACCGGCTTTTTGGGATTCGCTCCACCTCACGGTATCGCAACCCACTGTACCGGCCATTGTAGCATGCGTGAAGCCCAAGACATAAGGGGCATGATGATTTGACGTCATCCCCACCTTCCTCCGTGTTGACCACGGCAGTATCCCATGAGTCCCCGGCATAACCCGCTGGCAACATAGGACGAGGGTTGCGCTCGTTGCCGGACTTAACCGAACATCTCACGACACGAGCTGACGACAACCATGCACCACCTGTATACCGACTGCAAGCAGGGCGACCATCTCTGGCCGTTACCGGTATATGTCAAGCCTTGGTAAGGTTCTTCGCGTTGCATCGAATTAATCCGCATGCTCCGCCGCTTGTGCGGGCCCCCGTCAATTCCTTTGAGTTTTAGCCTTGCGGCCGTACTCCCCAGGCGGGGCGCTTAATGCGTTAGCTACGACACAGAAACCGTGGAATGGTCCCCACATCTAGCGCCCAACGTTTACGGCATGGACTACCAGGGTATCTAATCCTGTTCGCTCCCCATGCTTTCGCTCCTCAGCGTCAGTAACGGCCCAGAGATCTGCCTTCGCCATCGGTGTTCCTCCTGATATCTGCGCATTCCACCGCTACACCAGGAATTCCAATCTCCCCTACCGCACTCAAGTCTGCCCGTACCCACTGCAGACCCGGAGTTGAGCCCCGGGCTTTCACAGCAGACGCGACAAACCGCCTACGAGCTCTTTACGCCCAATAATTCCGGACAACGCTTGCACCCTACGTATTACCGCGGCTGCTGGCACGTAGTTAGCCGGTGCTTTTTCTGCAGGTACCGTCACCCCAAAAGGCTTCTTCCCTACTAAAAGAGGTTTACAACCCGAAGGCCGTCATCCCTCACGCGGCGTTGCTGCATCAGGCTTGCGCCCATTGTGCAATATTCCCCACTGCTGCCTCCCGTAGGAGTCTGGGCCGTATCTCAGTCCCAGTGTGGCCGGTCACCCTCTCAGGCCGGCTACCCGTCGTCGCCTTGGTAGGCCATTACCCCACCAACAAGCTGATAGGCCGTGAGCCGATCCAGAACCAATAAATCTTTCCAACCACAGACCATGCGGCCATGGCACCTATCCAGTATTAGCGACGGTTTCCCGACGTTATTCCAGAGTCCTGGGCACGTTGCTCACGTGTTACTCACCCGTTCGCCACTAATCCACCAAAGTAAACTCCAGCTTCATCGTTCGACTTGCATGTGTTAAGCACGCCGCCAGCGTTCGTCCTGAGCCAGGATCAAACTCTCCGTAAATGAACAACACTCCCACCAACAAAACGCCGGCGAAAGCAAACATATTCACAAACCAACCCCCGCATCACCAAAGCAACACACAGGACTGAGTTCAATCAACTGACAAAACAAACCAACCAACCATCACAGTCGGACTGGCTTTTCTGTTATCCAAAATAAGGAACCACAAAAGGATCCAAAATGGCATTAGACAATAAAAGTGCACACTGTTGAGTTCTCAAGGATCGGATGCCTACCATGTACCCAACCAACCACACCCTCACTCGGATGTTCTCTCGTGGTGGGCCTCGCGGAGGCAACTTCACTAACCTACACCAGGCAATTCCAGCATGTCAACTCGCGCACTCCCGTGAGATCTAACCGATCTTTCAAAGCCACCAACCCAACAGGGCTATTCGTGACACGCACCGAACCGTTAGGCCCTGGTGTGTTGTTCCCGTTTCCGGCAACTCGATAAGCATATGACAACCCATCTGCCCCACGCAAACCCACACCCCCAAACAAGCCGTCTTCCGCACCACCACGCGGCACAGACCCTGCAACCCGGGCGTGTCAAATTGGCAGAAACCGGATCTCGACTTGACGTGGCGACGGCTGCCCCATCAAGTCGAGATCCGGTAAAGCTGGCATCAGTGCGTCCATGGGATCAGTTGGGCCGCAGCCAGAACAACCCCTTAGTCCTGCGCTTCGTGCGCGGACATAGGCATTGGATTAGGCGTTCTGTGCCTCCACCACCGTCGTGTCGACATCGGAATCGGAGTTCTTCCGTCGAGCCATGATCAACAGTGCGCCGACAAAGACGACAGAGAGAAGCGCCGAGATTGTGAATGTCCAGATCACGCCGAGGCCACCCGCACTGGTCGAGAAGACAAAGCCGCCAAGTGACGGGGCCACGATCGCACCGGCTCGGCCAATACCGTTTGACCATCCGAGTGCGGTTGCTCGAAGTTCGAGCGGATAGAAGTCGGCCACCGAAGCGTTGATGAGGTTGAGGCCTGAGTGCGCGCCCATACCGATTGCGGCAATGAGCACGAGCAGCACCAGCAACTGATCTGTACCGACAGCAAAGAGGACGAGCGCACCCGCCACGACGATTCCGGACACCATTGCGAGCTTCAGCGAACCAAAGCGGTCGGCGAGAACCGCGAACGCGAAGGATCCGATGACTGCTCCCCCGTTCAGCGTCAAGGAAAACTGGAGCGCGCTTTCAAGCGGGTAATTAAAGTCGGCCATGATGGTGGTGAGCCAAGTGTTCAGCCCGTACCAGGTCATCAGGTTCGCGAAGGCCGCCAGCGCAAAGAGGATAGTCGCGGCAATCAATACGCGCGAAAACATGGCGCCAAAGCCTGGCCGTTCCACAATCTTCCCCTGCATGATTTCGATTTGCCGGGTGGTGAATTCGGTGGACTCTTTTAGGAGTGTCGTCGCCAGCACCAAGATCAACGCGGAGAGCACGACACCGATCCAGAACATCGGACGCCATCCGTAAGACTCGATAATGACGAGTCCGAGTAATGATGCAGCGGTACCGCCGAGTGGCACCCCGGCCATGAGGATAGTGACCGCGAGGCTGGTTCGCCCTTCGGGAATCGACTCTTTTACCAGGGCGAGGCAAGAAGGCATCACGCCACCCATGCCGATTCCTGCCATCAGTCGGAATACTCCAAGGCTGACCGGATCAAAGGCTAGCGCGCATGCCGCCGTAAAAATCAAGAAGATGGTGATCGACACAAGAATGAGTTTCTTACGCCCGAATCGGTCGCTCAGCCTGCCACTCAGAAGCGCGCCGATAAGCATTCCTACGTAGACCATACTGCCAATATTTCCGGCGCCGGACTTATCGAGATTCCAGCCGGGTTCTTCGAGGAGGCTAGGGATAAGTGTGCCGTACACAATCAAGTCGTAGCCTTCTGCCACGATAATGAATGCACACACAAACACTGTTGCCCAAGAACTGCGGGCCATAGTTTTTGACATGAGACGTCGTTGTCCTTAAAGAGTCAAACTTCGAAGAGTGAATTTGGTTGGGGGCCGATTATCCGAAAAATCGGCCCCCAAATATTGGTCGCGACTAATCGAATCGCGCCTAAAGGGTGAATTTCAGATCACTGAAATTGGCTAGCGAACAATTTCACGGGCAACCGAGTTGGTGAGCCTGCCGACACCCTCAACTTCGATGGTCACCTCGTCACCATCCTGCAGGAATACCTGTGGGTCCCGCCGGTAACCGACGCCGCCGGGCGTACCAGTGAGGATCACATCGCCCGGCTGCAACTCAGTAAACTCCGCAACCGTCGAAATGAGCCGGGCAATACTGAAAATGAGGTACGACAGATTCGAGTCCTGCATAACCTCACCGTTGAGGACGGTGGTGATTCTTGCCTTCGACAGATCAACTTCGTGCGGACGCACAAGCGACGGCCCGAGCGGTGTGGTGTTGTCCCATGCCTTGCCCTGCAGCCACTGGTGCGTCTTGTACTGGTAATCGCGGACCGTGACGTCGTTGGCCACGGTGTAGCCCATGACGTGTTCCAGTGCACGCGACTCTGGAATGCGGCGACCTGACCTCCCGATAACTACTGCGAGCTCCGCTTCGTAGTCAAACTGAGTGGTCTCCGGTGGAAGCTGAATCGCCTCACCAGCTGCGATAAGCGAAGACGCGTATTTCGGGAACAAGACCGGGTAGGTCGGCTTTTCGCGCTTCGTCTCCGTGATGTGGGTGTCATAGTTCAGTCCCACGCAGAAGATCTTTCCGGGATTAGGCACGACGGGACGCAACTGAACCTCATCGAGCGCCACCGTCAGATGCGGCAGACGAGTCGCTTGGTCAAGCACGTTTTCAGGCGTAAACCGGCCGATCTCGGTAACTCCGTCGAGCGGGACAACGTTCGCGCCGTCAACCTCACCGACGTGGAGTTGGCCTTGGTGAATGTAGCTAATGTACGACATCGATTTCCTCGCTATTTCTTTTCTTCGCTCGTCTTACGCCAGTTAGGCAGCTGACCGCCCCAGAGATTCACGCTGTTGGGAATCGGCTCCCACCTGCGCGGCACGTATTCGACCGTCTCGTCGTAGAACTTCTCCATCTCGGCCGACAGCTCGATGTGGTTTCCGGCCGGGTCATCGAAGAAGACAAACAGGTTGTTACCCGGGCCGTGACGACCGGGACCCCAGGCCACGTCAACATCTAGCTCGGTGAGGCGGTCGCACCAAGCCTTGAAGTCTTCCCATTCCGCGAGGTCGTAAGAGTAGTGGTCGATGTCGCCGCCTCGGCCAACCTCAACGACGGCCAGCGTGTGGTGGTCCTTGTCACTGCGGAACCACGTAAACTTCCCGTCCGCGAGCTGGTCGGTGATGCGAAAGCCAATCGTGTTCACAAAGAAGTCAACGAACGGCTTCACATCGACGGTGCCAACCGTGGTGTGCTGGAACTTGATCGGGCGACGACCGGTGTCGGCCGCATTCTCGCCCTGGCGTTCCACGATGGAGTGGAAGTGGACCGGAGTTCCATCCGGGTCAACGACGACGATCCCCGCAGGCTTGCCAATTGCCGCATCCACATATTCGGGCGCCAGGTCTTCGACGGTGTGACCCGCGGCTTCAAGACGGCTACGGATTCCCTCGAGTCCGCCCTCGTCGCGAACCTCGAAGCCGTAATGGTTGAGGCCCTGCTCACCCTCGACGAGTTCGATGACGTGGTGGCCGGTTCCCCACCCGAGTCGGACGGCACCGTTATCGAGACGCTCGTGCACACTCAGTCCGAGTACCCGGTTGTAGAACGCAGTTGTCGCGTCAACGTCAGGCACCCGAAAGCCGATGTGGGACACAGCGGTCTTGCGAAGCGCGCCGGCATGCTCGGTCTCGACGAGCGTAAGTCGGTTCGGTTTATTCATAGTCGGTAGTTACCTTTCTTGTGGCTATTGCAGAAATGTTCAGTGGGCGTCGGAATCGGCAAAGACGGCAGCATCTCGAGTTGCGGTCCACCAGGTGCGCAGGTGGTCGAGCACGGATGCATGTTCACTTGCGCGCCAGACCGCAGCGACGACATGGTCAGGGCGGACGAGCACGAAGTGCCCAGCGAAGGGCGCAAATTCGGAAATGAGCTGGGTATCGACGTCAATCAAGGTCGAACCGTGCTCGCTGCGCGGGAAGATCTCCGCCAGGGGAACATCAAAGCTCGGAATCCCAGCGGCCGTCGATAGCTCGACGAGGTCGGCTGGCCATGCATCCTGCGCCATGTCGACCCGGAAGAGGGCCCACCCGTCCCCCAGGAACGTGTCGAGCAGCTCGATCGTCCGCGTCGAAGCATTGAAGGCGCGTGGCTGACCGAGTTGCCGGCCAATGCCATCGTGCTCGCCTTGCGCGACCAGCCCATCCGTAAACTTCGCACTGGGTCGATACTTCATGTACTCGAAAAAGTCGCGACCAGATTCGGTCTCGAGCGCCTTGCGCACGGCGCGGTCGCGGAACCGCGCAAGCCGCGGGGACGTTGTCATGACCACCCGGCCGAGCTTCTCAGACAGCTTGATGGTCTGCCAGGAGTGCTGGAACCGCTCCGCCTGGTATGTGTCCAGGATCTCCTTCGGTGACTCGCCTCGCAACACGGCAGCGATTTTCCAGCTCAGGTTCGCTGCGTCGCGGATGCCCGAGTTGAGACCCTGCCCCGCAAACGGTGGCATCATGTGCGCCGCATCGCCGATGAGGAAGCTGCTCCCCTTCGACCATTCAGTCGCGATCAGGCCGTGGAATTTGTAGATTACGGCCCGCTCAACCTGTTCGGGGCTGATATCCCGGTAAGGAGCGACAAGCTCACGAATGAGTTCGAACGAGGGTTCCTCCCCCGCGGCTCCCTCACCGTCATAGATGAGGAACTCATACCGGCAGCGGCCGTCAAGACCGGGGACGATGACGTGCGGGCGAATCGGGTCGCCGTGGTGCATTCCGTAGCGGTTCTGGTGCGGGTCGTCGAGCACGTCGATAACGAGCCAAGGCTCGGGATGCGATCGGCCCACCATGGAGATACCCAGCGCGGAACGAACGGTAGAGCGTCCACCGTCGGCGCCGATGAGGAACCGGGCCTCTACCTCAAACTCCTCGGATGCCACCCGATAGGTCGCGCGAACGCCATCTTCGCGGGAGTCGACGCTGGTGAGCTCGGCGCCGAACTGAATCGTCACGTTTGCCCGAGCTTGCAGCCCTTCCAGCAGAACTCGCTCGAGGTCGGGCTGTGCAAACGGATTCTTGAACGGGTACCCAAGACGGAACGGCACTTCCGCGCGAGCGTGAAACACGGGAGCACCATCGGCACCGTAATACCTTGTACCCGTACCAGGCACGATGATCGGCAGGATCTCGTCGACGAGGCCCGCGGCCGCATACGTGCGGAGCGACTCGTCGTCGACAGAAATCGCCTTCGGCGAGTTGCTCGTGCCCGCATTGCGTTCGATCACGAGAACAGACACATCCTGGGCGCTCAGAAGCGCCGCAACGGTCATGCCGATCGGCCCGGCACCGACGACGATGCAATCGAATGTTTGCTGTTCTTTGGACAATGTGCGATCTCCTTTGATGCGTGTCGAACGCTCGGCTTTGGCCCCGACGGATGAAAGCCTACGAACGTCCAATCCCGCATACAAGACACATTGTCTCGAATGATGAGACTGTTTGAACGAGGTGCTAATGTCACGGAATGAGTAGCAATTCGCGCCACAATCGAAATTCGACGAGCGACCGCACGCTGCAGATCCTCGGTCTGTTCAATGACCAGCGGATTCGTCTGACTCCGGCGCAGATCATGAGGGAACTCGACATCTCGCGATCCACCGCGTATCGCTACATCCAGTCCCTCGTCAACGAGCAGTTCCTCGAATCGGCTCCCGATGGGTCGCTACGGCTCGGGATGCGCGTGCTCGAGTTGGCTCGACTGGCTCGAGCGGGCTACGGATTATCGGAACTCGCCGTCCCCGTAATGCGTCAGCTGGCGGCCGCTCACAAACAGACGGTCCTACTGACCGTGTTGATGGGACGATCTGTGGTCTGCCTCGAGCGCGAGGAGTCGCCCGATCAGTTCGTCCGCCTCTCCTACGAACCGGGCGTCGAACTCCCGCTGAACGCTGGCGCATCCGCACTCGTGCTGCTGGCCTGGAAACCACGAGCGGAACTGCGTGCTCTACTCGGGAACTCGATGCGCAGATTTACCGAGAACACCATCACCGACATCGATGAGCTCCTCGAACGACTCGACACGATACGCGCGGCGGGTGAGGTTGTGACGCTGGCCGAAGTTGACCGCGACGCGCTCGGCATCGCCGTGCCGCTTATGGCTGGCGATGGCGAGGTCGTCGGCGGCCTCAGCATCGTGGCCCTGCAGTCTCGCTTTTCGGAAGAGCAACAGTCGCGCGCCCTCGAGGACTTACACGGTGCCGCCGACCGAATCTCGAGTCGATTGCGGCTGGCGAACCCACGATAAAAGGCGAGATCTCGCATTTGCGAGATCTCGCCTTTTATCGCTGCCTCCGGACCACCAGGCGCAAGGCGCCTGGGTCAGCGGGGCGAGCCCAAATTAGCCAAACACCAGCACGGGCTTGATGGCTTCGCCGGATCGCGTCGCTGCAACGGCAGCATCGATCTCGTCGAACCGATAATTGGACAACAACGCGTCGATCGGAAATCGACCGCGCCGGTAGAGATCGATGAGCTGCGGGATGAATGATTCCGGCTCACTTGCACCTTCGGTGATTCCCACCACAGATCGACCGGGCAGGAAGCGGTTCACGTCAATGTGGGCCAGGCTGCCCGCCTTCGGTGCGCCAATGAGTCCGCCTCTGCCACCGATTGCGAGAGACCCCAGCAGCCCGTCGATGACGCCGATGTTCCCGGTCGTATCTATGGCAATATTTGGCCCCACGCCGTCCGTCAGTGCCGAGACCGCATCCGCGTAGTCAACCTCTGAGGTATCAATCGTCGCCGTGGCGCCGAGTTTCACCGCCAGGTCAAGCCGACTCGGCACTCGATCGACAACAACGATCTGCTGCGCTGGCGACAGTGCCGCCGCCATCACCGCGGCGAGGCCCACGGCACCGGCCCCTGCGACCACCACCGTATCTCCGACCTCGGGCTTCAACACGTTGAGTATTGCCCCCGCTCCGGTCTGTATCCCGCATCCGAGCGGCGCGAATCGAATCAGGTCTTCGTCTGTCGTGTCCTTCGGGAGCCGAACGATGCTCCGCTCGCTGACGAGGGCTCGTTCCGCAAACGAGGACTGCCCGAAGAAGTGCCCCGAAACCGGTCGGCCATCCTGCGAGATTCCCGTGCTCCCGTCCGCCCGTCGCCCCGAGAGCAGATTCCACGGAAGGTGGTAAGTACAGAGCGCGACTCGCCCCTTACGACACTGCGCGCAACGCCCGCACGAGGTGAACGACAGGAGCACCCGATCGCCGATCTCAACGCGGTCGACCGCGTCGCCCACCTTTTCGACGATGCCAGCGCCTTCGTGTCCCAGAACAGCTGGAAAAGAATAGTCCAGATTGCCGCCCTGAACGTTGAGGTCTGTGTGGCAAACGCCAGTAGCGACGAGTCGAACGATGACTTCGTTACTCCGCGGTTCTTCGAGAGTCACTTCGCCGATGCGAAAATCGCCACCGACCTCATCCACAATTGCCGCCCGCGTGGTGATCATGCGTCTGCCTCCACCGTCTTCATTGCGGCCTCTTGCGGACGTGAGACGCCCACGAGTGCCACCATTGCGATCGCCGCGCAAGCGGCAGAGATGCCGTACAGAACGAATACTCCGTTCGCCCCGAACGCTGAATCCAAGACAAGCCCACCCGCTGTCGGCCCAAGAATCGCCCCGACATACGAGCTACCGTTCGACCAACCAAGAGCAGTCGCTCGCAGTTCGGCCGGGAAGAGGTTCGAAGTCGCTGCATTAATCAGGTTCATGGTCGAGTGGCCGCCGGCACCCATCAGCGCGACGCAGACCAATGAGAAGAAGAGGTCCTTCGGCCCGGTTGCGATGCCGATCAGGCCGATCACCGTAAGCGTCGCCATGACTGCGCCAACCTTGGGGATTCCCCAGATGTCAGCCCAGCGCATCGTAAGGAAAGAGCCGAGTACTGCGCCGCCCGTCAGTGTGAAGGAGAAGAGCAGTGCATTCGTGAGCGAGTAGTTGAGCTCGCCCATCACGCTCACGAGCCACGTGTTGAGGCCATACCAGGTGAACATGTTGGGGATTGCCGCAAGCGCCACCACGAGCGCGATCACCCAACCGCGGCCACGGAACAGCTGCGCCAACCCGGGGCGACTGCCGCGGGATTCTGCGGACGCGATCGCGCTGCGGTCCTCCATCCGGAATGACACAACGAACAGGAGAATCACCAAGGTGAGGGCCGCACCCAAGAAGAACATGGGTCGCCAGCCGAACGCCGGAATCATGGGGATACCCGCAAGTGCCGCAATGGTGCCCCCGATCGGGATTCCCGCCATCGTGATGGTGACGATTACCCCAGCGTTTCGCGCGGTGGCCTGCGAACGAGAAATTGCCAACGCCGTGGTGACGGCACCACCGATTCCCAGTCCGGAGAACAGACGCGCTGCCCCGAGACTCCAGGCATCGAACGAGAGGCCCGTGCAAATGGCGCCGATCAGGAAGACAATCATCACGACGATGAGCGTCCGCTGTCGGCCATATCGGTCGCCTAGGACGCCCGAGGTCGTTGCACCGATGAGCATGCCCACATAGACGGCACTGCCGGCAAGCCCAGCCGATTCGTTCGTTACGTTCATGCCTGGGTCCGCGATCAAGGCGGGAACGACGGAGCCGTACACGATGAGGTTGTATCCCTCGACTACCGTCACAGCAATGCAAATCGCCACGATAATCCACTGCGGCGTTTTGCGAGGGGTGGTTCCTGGCGCAGGCGTCGACACCTGCGTAAATGTGGTGTTCATAGGTTTCCTTCTTCTCTTTCGCAACAACGATGTTGCGAATCTCACTTCGAGTTATGGATGTAGTAGGTGCGCTGGGTGGTGAAGAACCGGACCGATTCCTCGCCGCCGAGACGGCCTGCGCCCGACAGCCCGAGTCCGCCGAACGGCACGTGCGGTTCATCGCCCACGGACGGCCCGTTGACGTGGACTGCCCCCGCACGAATTTGTCGGGCAAGCGACACGGCCGCGGCTTCGTCCTTCGATACGACGCTTGCGATAAGCCCGAATTGACCTTCGTTCGCGAGCGCGATGGCTTCTGCGTCGGTTTCGAATTCGGTTACATGCACGAGTGGCAGGAAAGTCTCCTGGAAGCGTACTTTCGCCGCGGTCGGCACATCTGTCAGGACGGTGGGCCGCACGTATCGCCCGTCCCGCAAACCACCGGCGGTCACCTGCGCGCCGTGCTCAACCGCATCCACCATATATCCATCGAATCGCTCTGCAGCAGCGTCGTCGATGACGGGCCCGAGGTCGGTGTCGACCTTCGCGGGGTCCCCAACCGTCATCTCATTCGCGAAATCACTCAGTTTGCGCACAAGCTCGTCTCGAAGCGAATGGTGAACGATGATGCGCTCGGTGCACATGCAGACCTGGCCACTATTCGCGAAGCAAGCCAGCGCAAGCTTCGGGATCCACTCATCGAGATCGGCGTCCTCACGAATCACCGTGGCATTCTTGCCACCCAGTTCGAACACGCCGGGGATCATGCGATTCGCCGCGCGCTCGGCGATCTTTTGACCAACAGGAGTTGAGCCAATGAATACGACGCGATTTACTGCCGAGTTGTCAAGCAGCGCAGAAATCACCGATCGACCATCGCCCGGACGCGTAGAGATGCACGACACGACGTCCGCAGGAACACCGGCTCGGTGAAGCGCATCGACGATGACGGCACCAGCCGTTTGCGGCGCGAGCTCGCTCGGCCGAAGCAGCACGGCATTGCCCAGCGCGAGTGCGATTGCGATGCTCCGGGCCGCGAGGACGAGCGGAGCGTTCCACGGCACGATGGCCAGGACAACGCCAGCCGGTTCACGTTCCGAGAGGATGTTCGTCGAGCCATCCTGCCCGGGGAGACGCTGGCCGGTGGGAGTGCTCGTGAGTCCGGCGGCTTCGCGCAGCGTCTCGGCGGCTTCGTGCACGTTCATCGCTGCCCAGTCACTGGTTGCACCGGTCTCGCGAGCGAAGGCACGCGCCACGTCTTCATGTTCCCGCTCGAGAATGTCGGCGGCATTGAGCAGCATGCGTCGACGTTCTGGAAAGGGCAGGTTCGCCCAATCTGTCTGCGCTTTCGCCGCACGCGCAGCGGTTGCGAGGGCGTCGTCAACAGAGAACGCGAGAAAACTCGCGGCTGGTAAACCGTCGACCGGCGAAAGAACCGTAAACGTTGACTCGCTTGATTCGGATTGCGAACGACCAGCCGCAAGAGCCGACGACGTTGAGTTATTTCTTTGGGACATTACACACACTTTCAGCCTCGCCAACCAACGGAGGATCACCGCGAATCGCTAGTGACTTCGAGGCACAAATCGCTGGAATGGTTTGCGGTCTCCGTTGACGCATCTGAGCGACGGCCCTAGCGTATCCAGCGCGAGTCTCAATATGGAGACCTTATGTCCCGCATATTGAGACTAATTTTCGGCACGAAATTGGGCCCACGACATGACTAATCGTCACGGCATGGGCCCCTCGAGTGTGGCGTCGACCTAAACCACCACCACCGCCCGGCGCCTGCGCACAATCGCAACGAGCGCCAACGCAAGCGCAAACAACCCGATCAGCGCGAGTCCCGCTGCGGCCCCGAACACTGTGCCGGCGGAGCCACCCGCGTAGATCGCTTGCAGGCCCATTACTACCTGACTGATCGGCATGAAGCCGCTCAGCGGCTGAACCCACGGCGCTGCGAACTCGAGCGGGAAGAATCCACGCACAAACATCAGCTGCAGCAGCAACAGCGCGACCGACCACACGGCTGCGGAACGACGCGAGGACACGGTCGCCAGCAACAGGTGCACCGCGCTGAAGCTCAGGGTCGCGAGCAGCGCGAACCCGAGCGTCCCCAAGAAGCCAGACCACGGCGCGCCGAGGAAGAGGTGCGGCACGAGGGAAAGCACAGCGGCGACGATGCCGACGGGCACTACGAGCCGACGCGAGGCCGACAGAAAAATCGTGGCGTTCGACGCGCTCGATGTCAGTGCATCCTCAGACACGATGCGTCGGCGCAGCGCCGTGATCAGCGCCGCGAGCCAGATGCCAACCGCAAGGCCGATCGCACCGAGGACTCCCCCGTACGTGGGGTCGTGCTGGTTCACCGTTTCAGAAACCACGGGCTCCGATACCACTTGAGCGAACGCCTCGGGGTCGCCGATCGCGCTCTTCGCCTGGTCGGCGCCGTCCTGCAGCGCCTTCGCCATCGTCCGCGCGCCATCCTCAAGCTCACCAATGCCGTCGCCGAGCGTTGCGCCACCTTCGTTGAGCTGTGTCTGGCCATCGACGATCTCGGCGAGCCCGTCCGCGAGCGCGCTCGCACCATCGCCGAGTTGGGACGCGCCATCGTCGAGCGACGAACCGCCCGTAACAAGGTCTTCGCCGCCGGAAACGAGCTGCTCGCCGCCGGTCGACAGGTCGTCGCTGGCCCCGGTGAGTTGCTCGCCACCCGAAATAATGTCGTCGGCCGCATCCGAGAGCTGGGATGCGCCGTCGTTCAGCTGAGAGACGCCATCGGTGTACTGGGTGATGCCGTCGGCAAGCTGGCCCAGGCCATCGCCAGCGGAGGAGATGCCGCCGAGCTGGTCGATCGCATCCGAGAGATCGCCTTCGACCGAACCTAGGTCGATACCCGAGGTGTCGATCGCGTCGACGACCTGATCTACCGCATCGCGGCAGGCCTGGGCGGATGCGGGGTCGACCGCCTCGAGGTCATCGCAGTACGTCGTGAGCTCGCTCGGGTCGACGCTCGAGATGCCGCCGAGGAGCGGGGCGAGCTGCTCGAGCTGGCTCACCGCATCCTCGATCTGGGGCGCGTATTCGTCGAACTGATCGGCGACGCCGCGGAGTTCATCCGCGGCATCCTGCAGCCCTTCCGTGCCGTCGCTCAGCTGCGAGACTCCGGATGCCAAGTCTTGCACTCCCCCGGCGAACTGGTCGACGCCGCCGACATACTCGCCAACGCCATCGGTGTACTGCGAGACTCCGTCAACGTAGCTGCCAACGCCATCCACGTAGGTCCCCACGCCGTCGGTGTAAGTGCCTAGACCGTCACGGAAGGTCCCAACGCCGTCCGAGAACTCAATCGCACCGTCGTGCGCCTGCCCGGTTCCGTCAGCGAGCTGTTCGCTGCCGTCGAGGAAGGTCGCGAAACCATCGTCAACCTGGCCGATGCCGTCCGCAAGTTCGGTCGCGCCATCGGCAGCCTGCTGCAGCCCATCCGCCGACTCATTGAGCCCATCCGCGAGCCCCACCGCAACCATGTTCGTCACCGTCTGGCCGAACTGCGCCGTCAACCCGTCGAAGACGTCCTGCGCGACCGCGCCGGTGACCCAATCCTTCGACTGACTCGTCGCGATCTCGACTCGCGCACTGCGCGGGTCACCACCCGAAAGCGACACGATGGATGCAGAAAAGTCACTTGGGAGCGTGAGGACGACATACGCGTCGCCCGACTTGAGCGCCGCATCCGCAGTCTCCTGGCTCGCGAGCTGCCAATCGAACTGGTCGACGTTCTCGGGATTGGTGAACCAGCTCACGAGCAGCCGCCCGGCCACCACCTGCGTCTCGGTGCCGTCATTATTCGCCTGCGTCGCCATCTCGTCGTTATTCACGATGAGCGCTGGGATCGCACCGGCGCGGTCATTTGCGCCGCCCAGCGCGGCGAAGTACACCGCAACGAGCACGAGCGGAACCGCGATGGCAACGAGAAGGTTTCGGATCCGGGAGCCCTTGAAGCTTGCGGCGTGTTGTCCGGGTCGAGTGCTGGCGCTCATGCGCGCTGGTCCTTTCCGAGCACGGGGTGTTCTGCTGCGCTTTCGAGCGCGGGATCCTCGACCGCGCCTACCAGCGCGGGTTCGCGGTGGATGCTGATGGTCACGATCGGGCGATGGAGGTCGGCGAGCCCAGATTCTTGCGGCTCGAGGTCGACCGAGTCATCCACGCCGACGGCGAGTGTGACGTCACGATTAACCAGGCGTGAAACGGCGCGCACGACCGTGGTCACGAGCCGCGCGCCGGGCTCGCCAACGGCAACCGAACCGAAGTCGAGCACGAGCAGCTTCGGAATCTCCACCACGGCGATTCCGGCCAGCGCGACGGACCTCGCGAGCGGGTCAAGCGCATCCAACCGTGTGGTGGCGCGCAGCCCGCCCTCGTGACCCGCTGCGCGAAGCGCCGCGTTGAGCTCGTCGAGAACGACGCGCACCTCGGCGTCGGAGATCTCGGCCCGCGCGGTCACTCGCCCATACGCGCCGTGCCGGCCAATCAACTGCCCGAGCGTGAGTGCCCGGGCGCGGTCGGTCATCCCGTCGAGATTGCACAGCGAGACCTGCGACACGAGCCCACCGCCATCGCCCGGCACCGTGTGCCCGAGGATCTGCGCGCGGCCGTCGAACGGATCGATGCGGCCCGCGAGCGTCGCCTCGAGCAATCGTCGGCCGGTCATCCCGCCCCGAATCGCCAGGATGCCGCCTTCGGGAACGTCGCAGGTCACCGACGTGTACTTGCCGTCGCCGACGCGGAGGTCTTCGAGCGCGATCGCCGCGTGGTGCTCCCGCGCCCACGCCGCCCGCTCGCGGTACTCCCGCAGCGCCTCGCCTTCGATATCGAGGTCGGGCAGGATGCGGTCAAGCCACTTTGGCAGCGTCCACGCCCGTTCCCCGAAGAGTGCCATGAGCGCGGGAACGAGCGTCATGCGCACGAGGAAGGCGTCGAACGCGATACCGGCAGCGAGGCCGAGGGCGATGACCTTAATGACCCCCGCACCCTCGGGCACGAACGCGATGAAGACGAAGAACATGATGAGCGCGGCGGCCGTCACGACGCGCGCCGCGTTCGCGAATCCCTCCTCGATCGCATCCCGCGCGCCTGCCCCGCGAACGTGCGCCTCGCGCATCCCCGAGACGAGAAATACCTCGTAATCCATCGCGAGCCCGAAGACGATCGCGAGCAGGATGATCGGCAGGAACGCGATGATCGGGCCGGGGACGATGCCCATCACCTCGCCGAGGATGCCGTCCTGGAAGATGAGGACGACGACGCCAAAGGCGGCAAACGCCGAGAGTAGGAAGCTCAGCGCCGCTTTGAGCGGCACGAGCACCGAGCGGAACACCATCATGAGCAGCACGAAGCTCAGCCCAACGACGACGCCCGCGAACGGGAGCAACGCGTTATTCAGCCGGTTCGTGATGTCGATCTGTACCGCGGTTGCGCCAGTGACCGAACTCACCGCGCCGTAGTCCGTCTCGATCTGCGGCCCGAGATCGCGCAGCGCATTCACGGTGTCGAGCGTCGCGGGGTCGTCGGGGCCGGTTGTCGGGATCACCTGGATGATCGCGGAGTCGACCGTCCGGTTCGGAATGGCCGAGCCCGCCGATTCAACACCCGGGGTGGATGCGACGAGATCGCTAATCGCTTCGAGGTCGCTCATGAGCGACTCATTATTGACTTGCGTGATGTCGAGCATCACGAGCATCGGACCGTTGGCGCCCTCGCCGAAATGTTCGGCGACGATGTCGTATGCGTCGCGTGCGGTCGAGCCGACCGCCTCGCCCTTCCCCGAGGGCAGTGAGGTCTGCATGTGGAGCGCGGGGATCGCGAGCGCTCCGAGCACGCCGATCACGAGGACCACGAAGACCCACGGCGCCTTCAATACGATGCGCACCCAACGCCGGCCCATCGTCGGCTTTTCGTTCTGTCCCGTCTCGCGCAGCCACGCGCGCGAGCCCTGTTTCGGACGCAGCCGCTCGCCCGCGAATCCGAAGAGGGCTGGCAGCAGCGTCAGCGAGGTACACAGGGCCATGAACACCCCGCCCGCGGCCGCGACGCCCATGACCGAAAGGAAGGGGATCCCGACGATGAGGAGGCCAAGGAGCGCCACCATCACCGTGGCCGCGGCGAACGTTACCGCGGACCCGGAGGTACCGACCGCGGTTGCCGCCGATTCCTCGACGTCCTCGCCCTTGGCTAGCTGGTTGCGGTGCCGCGACAGGATAAAGAGCGCATAGTCGATCCCGACCGCGATGCCGATCATGACCGCGAGCAGGGGGCTCGCGCTCGAGACCGTGATGAATCGCGTCACGAAGAGCAGGACGCCCATGGTCACACCCACGGCGATCAGCGCGGATGCGAGCGGCAGCCCGGCCGCAACGACCGAGCCGAACGTCACGATGAGCACGACCGCGGCGAAGACGACACCGAGGGCCTCGCTCGCGGTGAGGCCGTACTCGAGATCCTGATAGAGCTGGCCGCCATACTCGACGGTGAGCCCCTCGGCCTCGAGCCCGCTCGCGATGTCGACCACCGCCTCCTTGTCGTGGACGAGGTCGCTCATGGAGTTGGTGTCGAACTGCACGCGAATGACTGCGGCCTTGCCGTCATCGCTCAGCGCGCCGGTCGCGTACTGCGAGAACGGGTCGAGTGCCTCGACGACGTGACCGACGTCGCCGAGTTCCTTCGACACATCCGCGATGGCGTCACGACGATCCGCGATCGTGCCATCCTCGGCGAGGATGACCACCTCCGCGCTCGCGCCGGAGACCTCCGGGAACACCTCGCCGAGGCGATCCAGCGCATCCTGCGACTGCGTCCCGGGGATCTCGAAGTCCTCCTTCATCTCCCCGCCGAGCCCGAGCCCCAGCCCCAGTGCCGCGGCAAAGAGCGCGAGCCACGCGATGAGCACCGGCCAGCGATTTCGGAACGAAAACTTGCCAATGCGGTACAGCAAAAGCGCCAAAACTTGCCCCCACCTCAAACCCAGGATGCGCGTGCTGCGGGCCTCGGAACTTCGACTCACGGGCCGCGCTGCAATACGTACAAACGTATCCTGTCCGGCCCGGTTCCCGGGAACTTGGCACCAGAATTGTCTGGTGAGCGTGCAACTCGATTCCGAGCTGACGTGGCCCACGAATTCCGCTCATCCGAAGCGTGCTCGCGCCAGCAAATGCGGAAATCTCGGCGCGCTCAGGCCCACAGAAAATCGGAGCGGGTACGCTGTTGGCGTTGACAACGGCGAATAACAAAGGAGCCCCAATGCGTAAGTACCTCCTCAACGGCGCACTGCTCTCCGCAATTGCGGGAATCATCCCCACGCTTCGCAAGTCGCAGGAGTCACGCTCCACGCTCACGACGGTGCTGCAATGGGTAGTTTGGGGTGCCACCGTCGCACTCGCGATTGTTGCCGTTCGTGAAAACGCCGAGGCAATCCGCGAGGAAGAGCTCGAGGCCTAGCCGGGATACAGCGGGTCACGGCGGACTTTCATGAAAAGTCCGCCATTTTTCCGTGTGGCACCCAGGAAACGCGCCGTCGTATCCCTAAGCTTCGATGAAGCCACGAAAGGGGTCTACGGATGTTTGGCTGGATCCGCAAACTAACTCAGCGGACGGCGGTCGAGGAATTGATCGAGTCGTCGCCCGCTAGCGCGCACGAAAACTCGGACAGCGCCACCGCTCCGCAACTCGCGCCGTCGCGCGGCGCTGTTCCGGCGCGCGGCACTGTTCCGGCGACTGGCAGTGCTCCAACGAACAGCACCGAGGCGTTCGCTCGCCCTGCCGAGCAGCGACCCGCCGAGCCGGAAATGGTCGAGGTATACACGCCCGAACCAATGCCCGAGCCGCCGACGTCGGAGATTCCGGAGCCGCAGACGTTTGACGCGCTCGAAGCTCCTCGCAACCAGGATGCGACTCCCGCGCTCGCAACCGATGGCGCGGCTAACACGGCTCCGGCAGAGCAGTCCGCTTCTCACGCGGCCCCGGTTGTCGAGACTCCGAAGGCTGATGTCGCGGCGACTGCTGTCGAGCAGGGAGCAACCGAGCAGGGAGCAACCGAGCAGACCGACGCGCTCGCCGAGCCGGCCGCAGTAGCAGCAGCAGCCGCAGCAGCACAGCCAGCCGGCGACACGGCACAGGATGCGCCTTCCGCGGCACTCGAGCGCTCACCCCTCGACGAGGAATTCGACGGCCTCCTCGCTCCCCCCTCGCCGCGTCCGGCAATGCCGCTCAGCGCGCATCCCAACTTCGCCGGCCTCGGTCTCGCCGAGTGGGAGCCGATCGCTCCGCGGCTGCTCGAGCCGGAGGCCGCACTCACCCCCGAGGCCCAGGCCGAGCTGCACAAGCTCTTCGATGACCTCTTCGGTCCCTACGGCCGCTACCGCCTCGAGTGGCGCACCGAGCGCCGTGCGGGTGACGACGCGATGTTCGCCGAGATCATGACGGCCGACCTCGTCCGCCGCGTGCAGAACACGATTGCGGACGTCGCCGAGCTCGAGCGCCCCGAACCACCCAAGGCGATTCGCGCCGCGTTCTCCGACATGGAGGACGCCGACGAGGACCAGCCCGAGGTGGAGGACGGCGAAGCCTTTCGACGCGCGAGCTAACTCGCACTGAAGGCTCCGCGCGAGACGCGACCCCAGCATCCAGCCAATAAGAAACCCGGCCAGGAAGGCGGATTCTAGGAGTCGTCGCAACACCGAGGATGGTTTAGTCCGTGAGGACCAGCTTACTTAGACGCTGGGCTGGGGTTTCCCAGCCCAGCGTTTTGCGTGGACGCCCATTGAGTCGCTGCGCGACGAGTTGAAGGTCCTCGGGGCCATACACCGACAAATCGGTGCCCTTGGGGAAATACTGGCGCAAGAGTCCGTTGGTGTTTTCGTTCGACCCTCGCTGCCATGGCGAGGCAGGATCACAGAAATACACGGGCAGCCCGCTCTCTACCGTGAAGAGTTTGTGCTCGGCCATCTCCGCGCCTTGGTCCCAGGTCAGTGAACCACGGAGGTGGTCAGGCAGCGTCGCGATGAGTTCCGTGAGCACGTCGCGTACCTCTGGGGCGGTATGCCCGGCAGGCAGATGCCCCAGCATCACATAGCGGTTTTGCCGTTCCACGAGCGTCACAATCGCGGACTGGTTCTTCTCGCCCACGATCAGGTCGCCTTCCCAGTGGCCAGGAATAGCGCGGTCTTCGATCTCGGCGGGCCGCTCGGAGATCATCACCATCGGGTCTTTGAACCGTTCACGGCGCTGCTCTGGTGAACGCCGCGGTTTCCGGCGTATGCGCCCGGTCCGGAGGGCCTCAGCGACCTCTCGTTTCAAGCCACCTCTGGCTTGCACATAGAGCGCTTGGTAGATCGTCTCGGTACTCACCCGCATGCTCTCGTCGCCCGGATACTCGACCTTCAGCGTATGACTGATCTGCTCTGGGGACCACTGCACCTGCAGCTTCTGCGTGACGTAGTCGCGCAGCCTGCTCGGCCGAGCCAACTTCGGCGGTTTCGGACGAGGGCGTTGGTCCGCTGCCCGGCGGTGCGCCGCGAACGGCTGATACACACCGTCCTCGTTCTGATGGTGATCGATCTCACGTTTGATCGTTGAGGCTGGCCTGCCCAGTTCACGGCCAATCGCGCGAAGCGAATAATCGTCCCTGAGCAGATCAGCGATCTGTTCACGCTCCTCCAGGGTGAGGAACCGGGGATGAAGCGCCTTCTCTAGGAGACTGCTGATTTATCTTGGCGGTTTAAGGCGCGCCTCTGTCGTTCCTGGCGCCGGTGTTTAAGACTGGATTTATGCAGGGTCGTGATGATGGTCAGCGTCAGTTGTTGGATGTCGGTGCGTTCGCCGGTCACATGTTGCCGGTTGGGTCGGTGTTCGCGTTCCTGGCCGAGCACCGGCACGAGTTGTTCCCCGATGACGCGTTCGCGGACTTGTTTCCCTCGGGCCGTGGACGCCCGTCGACGCCGGCGGACGTGATCGCTTCGGTGATGGTGTTGCAGACGTTGCACTCGTTGTCGGACCGGGAGACAGCGGAAGCAGTGACGTTTGATTTGCGTTGGAAAGCGGCGTGTGGTTTCGGATTGACGGAAACGTCGTTCCATCCGACGGTGTTGACCTATTGGCGCCGCCGCCTGGCCGCGAGCACACGCCCGCACCGTATTTTCGAGGCGGTGGCTGAGGTCATTGCGCGGTCTGGGGCGCTCTCTGGTCGTAAGCGTCGGGCGTTGGACTCGACGATTCTGGATGATGCCGTTGCCCGCCAGGACACGGTGACGCAGTTGGTTGCGCAGATCCGGCGGGTCGGTCGGGAGATCCCGGGAGCCGATACGATCGTGGCCGGTCTGCCTGGCCATGACTATGCCCAGCCGGGGAAACCCGACATCGCTTGGGATGACAAAGCGGCCAGGGACGACCTTGTCTCCCGACTCGTAACCGACGCGCTGGCATTGCTCGCGGCGATCGACACGACCATGCTGACGGAGCCGCAGCAGGAGACGGTCGCGCTCCTCGCTCTCGTCGCAGGTCAAGACGTTGAACCGGCCGAGGGATCGGACGGCACGGACGGGCGCTGGCGGATCGCCCGGAAGGTCGCACCCGACAGGGTGATCTCGACCGTTGACCCCGACACTCGCCACGCACACAAGAGCCGGGAGAAGAAACAAGACGGCTTCAAAGCCCACATTGCGATCGAGCCCGACACCGGCCTGGTGACCGCGGCCGCGTTGACGAAAGCATCGGGGGCGCAGAACAGTGACGCGGTCCGCGGCGTCGAGCTCGTGGCCGCGGACACCAGCATTGGATCTGACATGGTGGAGGTCCTCGGCGATTCTGCTTATGGCAGTGGTGACCTCCTCGCGCAGGTCACCGCTGCTGGGCATGTTCCGATCATCAAGCCGATGCCGTTGAGCAGAGCCGTCCCGGGCGGGTTCACCATTGATGACTTCACCATCGACGAGGCCAACCGCGCCGTCATTTGCCCGGCGGGAATCACTCGATCGATCACCTCAAAACGCACGGTCACTTTCGGGGCGGCTTGCGCGGGTTGCCCGCTGAGAGCCCAGTGCACGACCGCCGCCCGCGGCCGCAAAATGGTGTTGCATCCACAGCAAGAAATTCAACGTGAACACCGGGCGCGCGCCCTGCATCCTGACTTTCAATCCGTCTATCGACAACACAGGCCCATGGTTGAACGCTCGATCGCGTGGATGACACGCGGGGCCCGCCGGGTTCCTTACCGGGGTGTTGTGAAGAACAACGCCTGGTGGCTGAACCGGGCGGCTGGTATCAACCTCAAACGGCTCCTCACTCTCGGCTTGAGTAGTCAGAACGGGGTCTGGGTTCTTGGATAACACCGCGAAGGGAGGGCTGCTGCCTCCCACCGGCCACGGCCGGGCACGGGTGGCCTGGGCGGACCATCGGGCCGGAACCGAGATCCGATTCCGGCAGTTCAGCAGTCGACAAGACGCCCCGTCGCAGAGCAAAAAATCGCCCTCAGCGACTCGCGGGGACTCCTGAACCCCCAATAATCAGCAGCGTCCTAGAGCGGCCAGGCCAGAGAACGTTGAGGCTGATGTCATGGTCTCTATCGTGGTCTGTCCCGTGACATAGTTCACACGTCGCCCATCTGCGTAGAACCGTGAGTCACTGGTGCGCCGAGTGCCGTGATCCCAGTCTCGACAGGTACGCACATGCACACCGACCTGCCGAGCGGCCGAGGCCTGGGAATGGCCGGCCTCTCTTAACGCGAAGTACTCTGCCTTGCGGTTGTGCGGGATCCGTCGGGATTTCAGGCCAGCTGTCCTGGCCCAGGAATGCGCGGTCTGAATGTTGATCCCGAGTTCGCGGGCGACCGCGGTCGCTGACCCGATCACCGCCATCCGGTCAAGGAACCTCGGTTTGAGGTTCGCGAGTTCTTGCTTCGTAAACGACATGGTGGTCGCAACTCCCTGGAGTCAGGGTGTTGCGACCACCAGTAGAACCCGCCGAACTTCCTGGCCGGGTTTCTTATTGCAAGCGGTTAGATCATCGAGAGCCGGATGGTCTCCCACATCCCCGCGAGCACGAGGCCGATGACCGCGAGGTACCAGATCACGATGATGACCCAGGCCCAGCCAGTCAGCGCCTGGCCAACCTTCGTGGCGCCCTTCCCGAAGCGACCGGTCGCGAGATTACCGATGGTCGTGATGGACATGAGCGGGATCGTCGCCGTCCAGATGATCATGCACCACAGGCACAGGGCCCGCAGCTGGAAGCCGCTGAACCACTGCAGGTAGGTGATGAGCACCGCGCCACCGAGCAGGCCGATGTTGAAGCACACCATGTACCAGTTCGGGAGCTTCGCGCCGGTGGCGAGGACGACACCGGTCGTCACCGCGATGGTGAAGCAGATGAGGCCCAGGATGATGTTCGGGAAGCCGAGCACGGCCCCCGCGCTCGACATCATGGCGGGCTGGCAGGTCACGAAGATGCTGATGTCGCACAGCAGCTGCGCATCCGGCTCGGTCAGGGCGTGGATGTACTCAAGCGTGAGCGCAAAGCTCGCGATGAGTCCGATCCCGCCGAGCACGATGAGCGCCCACCCGAGCCCCCGGCCCCGGAAGATTGCCGGGATCGAGGGCTGAGTAGCGGTAGTTTCGGACGCCGCCGACTCTGCGTCGGCGTCTCGCACCTCGTCGGGGTCACTCATCGACTACTCGGCCGGGGTTTCTGCGGGGGTCTGCGCGGGCGCGGTCGACTCGGCCGGAGCGTCGGTCGCCCCGGCGGATGCGGCGCCCACGACGGCGCGCAGCTCGTCACCCGTAGTTGGCAGGTTTTCCTGGTACTCGCCGTTGACGTAAAGCGACGGCGTGCCCTGCACGCCATCCTGACGCGCCTTGCTCGTGCTGTCGTTGAGCCACCACGCGTAGTCGCCCTTTTCGACCGCCTGCAGTGCCTCCTGCGAGGTCACGCCCATTGCCTCAAGCTGCACCGCGTAGTCGCCGTAGGACATCGTGGTCTGGGTCTCGGCGGGGATCTCGAAGATGCCGTCCATAACGGTGAAGAACAGTTCGGGCTGGTACTGGACGACCGCTGCGGTGGCTGCGCCGGCGACGGTACCGTACTCGCTGACGAACTTGATCATGTGGAAGTTCACCTTGGCGTCGCCGTCGGCGATGATGTTCTCGATGTCGACGCCGAGCGCCGCGTGGTACTGCTGGCAGTGCGGGCACGAGAAGTCGAAGTAGTAGTCGACGGTGGTCGGCGCATCCTCGTTACCAACGACAATGCCGTCCTCGGAAATGCTGATGGGCACCTCGACCTCGTCGCCGGCAGTGCTGGTAACCGCGACCGTTCCGGAGGCTTCGGGGGTGTTCTGGTTGCCGAACCACTTTGGCCCCATGACGACCAGCATCACGATGGCGGCGATCACGACGACCGCACCAGCGACGATGCCAACCTGCGTGAACATCCGGTTGCGGCGGTTGCGGGCCTCTTCCTTCTGCCGAAGCGCGTTGGCTTCCTCGCGCAGCTTTCGAATGTGTTCGCGGTCTTTACTCGCCATGGTGTTGGGAATCCATTCAGGTTCAGGACGGGATCACAGTTGGCCGAATTACTTCAGGCTACAACTGCCTCAGGGCAGGGTACACGCCACGCACGAACGCCACCCAGTCGCGGGGTGTGGTCCGTTTGCCCGCAACTGCACACTTAGTGCTTGAGCAGTCGGTTCAGCGCCGTGTTGTCGGTACGACCGTGGGGGTCGAGGTCGCTGCGGATGTGGCCGAAGTCACTATAACGAGGCATTACGTACGCTGCCTCGGCGCCGTTTAGGGTGTGCCAGCCGCCCCAGTTGGGGAGGCCGCCGAGGTCGATGAAGAGATTCTCGGTCTCACGCAGCGCGGCCTCGTTGGCCGCGTCGAAATGCCCCGGCAGTTGAAGGCACACCGCGACGACATCCTGGCCGTATGCTGGCGACAGCCAGACGCCGTCGGCCGCGACCAACGAGATGCGCACGTTTGCCGCGGCGAACGCCTTATTCGCAGTGACGAGTCGACCAACCTCCGCGACGACATCGCGGGCGCGGGCGGCCGGGAACTGGTATTCGACCTGCAGACCGTGGTCCGCATCCCCCGAAACCTCGGTGGTGAGGCGAAGCCCCTCGTCACCCGTGCGCTCAAACATGTTCGCGGCACGGTCGATCACGGGCGCGAGGAACGGCAGGAATTTTGCGAGCTTCTCACGGAATCGGGCGCGCTTGCGGGGCTTTGCTGCCGCCGCGGCGACCTTCGTCTCGAGCTCTGGCTTGCGGGTTGCGGCTTCGATCGCGGCCACCTCGTCCTCGAGCCAGCCGACCGTCAGCATGGCCTGATCGGTGTGTGGCCGCCAGTCGATGCGGTAGAAGTCGGTCTTAGCGCGGGCCTCGGGGATGTCGCTGATGAGTCGCTCGATATTGCGACGCTTGCGGCTGATGCGCAGCGCAGTATTGCGGCGGAACTCGACGGTCACTTCGGCGATGACGCCAATCGCGCCGAGGCTGAGTCGTGCGGCCGGGAAGTAGTGGGAGTTGAGTCGCTCGGTGATCTCGAGGAGCTTGCCCTCGCCCGTAACAACGGTGAGGCCGTAGACGAGCGCCGAGAAGCTGGCCTCGCGCGGCGCATAGCCGTGGGCCCCGGTCGAGACCGCACCTCCGAGGGTCGTCTGGCCATCGCCCGGCGCGCCAACCATCGTGGCGCCGTACTTGCGCAACTCGGCGTTTGCCTCGTTCACGGTGGTGCCCGCGAGAAAGGTCGCGGTGCCGTGCTTGTCGTCGACGCGGACCATTCCGCGAAGATCAGTGGTGTCGATCATGACGCCCGGCGCGGCAGCAATGCCGGTCAGCGCGTAGCCAGCGCCCGAGGCGTGAACCTGCTCACCGTTAATCGCGGCGTGACGAACCGCATCCACAACATCCTGGACGGACGTGACGCGAACGACGCGAGTGGGAAGACTGCTCGCCGAGCCCGCCTTGTTCTCCCAACGAATGCCCGTTCGCTCGCGAGCGACGCCGGTGCTCCGTGAATCCTTCGTTGCGAGTCCGCTCGTTGTGGTCACCAGCTCCGCCTTCCTAAACCAGGGCCTGTCGCTATTCTGACCGATTCCATCGGCTGCCGCACAATCAGGCCAAACACGCTGATCAAACTCTACTCTGTGGTGGCTCTACGAACACGACTACCCGGCCGCGTCACTAACGCGCAAGCCTCATTGACGCGCTCACCTCATTGACGCGCGGGGAGGGGCGTCGCGGTGGATGCGCGCACGATCAGATCGACCGGGCTGAGTTCCACGATCACGTCTTCGGGCTTCTCGAGCAGCACGCGGTGCAGCAGACGCACGAGAGATGCGCCGAATTCGCGCGGGTGCAGGTCGAGCGAGGTGATCCTCGGCTCGGTGTATTGCAGGATCGACGCGTCAGATGCGCTGGCGATGAGCAGGTCGCGCCCGGGTTCGCGGCCGGCGCCGAGCGCCGCGGTGAGAACGTCGATCACCGTGCCGTCAGTCATTGAGATGATCGCGTCGATCGAGCGGTCCTCGACGAGCTCAATCGCGAGCGCCTGCACTTCCTCGGCCGTGCCGGGGAAGCTCGTCTCGTACGCGCGCGGCTCGAGGCCCCGGTCGGCACACCACTCGAGATACGCGGCCCGGGCAGAACTCGCCCAGTCGGTCGAGCCGACGGGGGCGATGAGCGCCGGCACCTGCGAACCCTGGAGTTCAAGGTGGTCGAGCAGCTGCGGAAACGTCTCGCGGTGATTGCCATGCACGATGCCGCGCACGGCAGCGGAGTCCTGCAGTGGGCGTTCACCCGTTACGACCGGAATCCCCATCGTCTCCGCCGCGCGGATCATATCGTCGTCCTGCTGCGGATCGAGGACGAGTAGCCCGTCGAAGTCGAGCAGGGTGCTTGCCGGATACTGCTCCGAAATGATCGCGACGAGCAGGCCCTCGTCCCTGGCCACATCCACCGCGCCGAACGCGAGCGCCATGTAGTATTCGCGGATCGTCGAGCCCTTGGGGAGGCACAGTCCGATGATCCCGGTACGCTGCGTGCGGAGGTTGCGCGCGGCCCGGTTGGGTCGATAGCCGAGCTCGGCCGCCGCATCCTTGACGCGTTTCCGAGTGGCCTCGGAGACCCGACCTCGATCCGTCAGCGCAAACGAGGCCGCGGACCGCGAGACGCCAGCGCGGTCGGCGACATCCTGCAACGTCACGGCGGACCGACGCGCCACACCGCCATTGCCTGCATCCGCGTCGATCGTCATGCACCGAACCTATCACCGCGATAAGGGCGCGCGATATCGATTTAGCAGGCGTGCGGGTTAGCAGGTGTGCCCGGCCGCACGCGCGTCGGGATGCGTGAATGGGACGGGAGAACGAAAAAGCTCCGCTTTCTTGGCCTAACCAGAACAGCGGAGCTACTCGTGCGCCCCCCGGGACTCGAACCCGGAACCCATTGATTAAGAGTCAATTGCTCTACCATTGAGCTAGAGGCGCCTGTCGCTGTGACGACTGAGTGAGCTTAGCACGAACTTTTTGCGGGATGCAAATCGGAAACCAGAATCGTCGTTTTGGCTGCATTTCGTCCCACCGTTCGCCCACCCTCGATCGAGCAGAATGGTGGCGTTGGCTAACCCACCCATCCGCACGACGACAGGAGAACCGTTTGACTGACACCACCACCGAACCGAAGCGCCTCGAGGCTGGCGACACGGCACCGGCCTTCACCCTCACCGATCAGAGCGGCAACGAGGTATCGCTTTCCGATTACGCGGGGCAGAAGGTCGTGCTCTACACGTACCCGCAGGCGTTCACTCCGGGATGCACGACCGAGGCTTGCGATTTCCGCGACAGCGAGGCGCGCCTCACCGCTGCGGGCTACGTCGTGCTCGCGGTCTCGTCAGACCCCGTCGAGAAGCTCGCCCGATTCAAGGAGGAAGAACACCTCCCCTTCACACTGCTCAGCGATCCCGATCACGAGGTGCAGACGGCGTACGCGGCATACGGCGAGAAGCAGAACTACGGCCGCACCTACATCGGCTCGATCCGCTCGACGTTCCTCATCGATGAGGAAGGCAAGATCATCGAGGCGCTGTACAACGTGAAGGCCACCGGCCACGTCGACCGCGTCCTCAAGAAGCTCGCGGCTTAGCCCCCGCTCGACCTCGCCTGTGCCGCCGCGCTCGCTCGCAGCATTAGCGGCGGCGCAGGCGCTCGGTCACCGTCGGGTGGAACGTCAACAGCAAGATCGCGAGCGCGAGGAACGCGAGCGCCCAGCCGATGCCGGCGGCCATATCGCCCTGCAGAATCACCACGGCAGTCGCCGTCTGCAGCACCTGCCACACGATGATGGCACCCCGTGTCCAAGTCTGGCACTTCCCGACGCCCACGACGATGGCCGACAAGAACGCGACCCCGATGACGGCGAGCACGATGAGCGCGAGCGACATCGGCACCGATAACGCCGGTTGGGTTAAGAGCTCGAAAATGAGCAGAACGGTGACGGCGACCATCGCGAGGGCCTCGACCGCGAGCAGCGCGCGTAGCACCTTTATGGGCCACTGGGGCGCCGACTTCACGTGTTCGCTCACGGCGCCTCCGAATAATTTTCCTTGATCAGCATGCAACTGCGTGGCAAGATAATACTCCAGATCATGACAACAACCGCTGAGTTCCGCACTTCCCGAATTTCAGCGATGGTAATTGTCTCGCAGCTCCCCTTTCTGGAGCGTTATCATTCGTGCGCGTTCAGCGCGTAGACAAGGAGCCCCATTCCATGGACTGGCGTGACAGTGCAGCCTGCCTCGAGTACGACCCCGAGCTGTTCTTCCCGGTGGGGAACACCGGACCAGCCCTCGAGCAGATTGACTCCGCGAAGGCGGTTTGCGCACGTTGCCGAGTGACGGAGCAGTGCTTGCAGTACGCACTCGACACCAACCAGGATTCTGGCGTCTGGGGTGGCCTCTCGGAAGACGAGCGTCGCGCGCTCCGTCGCCGCGCAGCTCGCGCACGTCGCGCATCCTAACTGACGCCGAGCAAAAGGGAGGACGAGCAATGCTCGTCCTCCCTTTTTCGCGATTCGGCCCGCCTAGTCGACCGCGGTCGTGTCGATCGGTTGCGTGTTCGATGTCACGCCCCAGCGCTTCGGGATGCGAATCTCAACTGAGGTGCCCTCCCCCGGCTTCGAATTCCAGGTGATGGTGCCGGCAAGCTCCCCCTCAACCAGCGTGCGCACGATCTGCGTGCCGAGACCGGTGCCGTCGTGGCCGCCGACCATACCCCGACCGTTATCGCGAACGGCGACGTTCATGAACTCGTCGTCACGCTCCACCTCGACGACGACGTGCCCGTCGGTGACGTCATCGCTGAACCCGTGCTCCACGGCGTTCGTCACGAGCTCGGTGAGTGCGAGCGCCATCGGCGTCGCGTATTCGCTCGGCACGGCGCCGAACGAGCCGCGCAGCTCGGGGCGGATGCGACCGGTACCGGTGCCTCCCGCAACCTCGGTCGCGAGGCGCATCACGCGCAAGAAGACCTCGTCGAACTCGACCGACTGCGAGAAGCCGCCCGAGAGGGTGTCGTGCACGACCGCGATCGAGGAGACGCGGCGCATCGCTTGCAGCAACGAGTCGCGCGCCTCATCCGAACGCGCGCGACGAGCCTGGATGCGCAACAGCGCCGCGACGGTCTGCAGATTGTTCTTCACCCGGTGGTGGATCTCGCGAATCGTCGCGTCCTTAGTGATGAGCTCCTGCTGCTGGTGTCGCACCTCGGTGGTGTCCCGGCATAGCAGCAGCGCCCCCATCCTGGTGCCCTGACGGTGCAGCGGGATCGCGCGCATCGTGACGTTCACGCCACGCGCATCGATGTCGGTCATCCACGGCGCCCGGCCGGTGACCACGAGCGGCAGGGCTTCGTCGACCGTGACGTGTCGCTTGTCGTCGACGAGCGTCGACGCGACATCGGCGAAGACCTCGCCCTCGAGCTCGCCCCCGAACCCGAGCTTATTCATCGCCGAGAGCGCGTTGGCGCTCGCAAACGTGACCACACCATCCGGGTCGAGCCGGATGACGCCGTCGGATGCGCGAGGCGCGCCCTGGCGGTTGAAGTCCGGGGCATCGAGGTCGGGGAACTCCGCCGCTTCGATCATCGTGAAGAGGTCTTCGGAAATCTCGCGGAACGTGATTTCCTGACGCGTGAGGTGTCGAGGCCCGGAGAGGTTCGTGTGTCGGCTGAGAATCGCGATGGGCTTCTCCGACCGCACGGGCTTGCCATCTACGGTGCGCATCGAGTGCACCGGGGTAATCGTGAGCTGCGCTGGAATCTCGTCAAACCAGTCGGGTGCGGAGGACCGCACGGTCTCCCCCGTCTGATACGCCTGCTCGACCTCGGCCGCCCACTGCTCGCGGATCTCTTGGCCGATGAGGTCGCGATAGAACAGCGTAGGCGCGCCCGAGGGGCGAACCTGGCCGACCGCGACGAAGGTGTTTGCCTCGGTGCGGACCCAGAGGACAAGGTCTGCCGTCGCGAGGTCCGCAAGGAGCTGCCAGTCGCTGATGAGCCAGCTGAGCCATTCGCGGTCAGCTTGGTCCAGCGTGCTAAAGCGCTGAATAAGGTTGGTGATGCTCGACACCCGATAAGCCTACGAGACTCCGGCTGGCAGAATTGCCATCGCTCGCGGCCACGCGCTCGGCAAGCGCGCCGATCGCCCTCGCTAATTGCGAGCGTGGGGATGCGTCAACGACCGACAGCGCACCCGCAATCGCCCGGTCACAGGCCTTCGGGTCGTTCGGCAGGAGTGTGACCTGTTCAATACCGCCGAATCGCCGCAGGACCTGCCGGACTTGCCCCGCCGCATCCATTCCGGTGGCGCCGCCGCGCACCTTATTCACGACCGCCTCGATGTGACACTTCGCGCCCACGCACTCGAGCAGGTGGAGCCGCGCGCGCAAATACCGCTGTAGTCCGAGCGGCGTTCCCTCGGCGAGCGCAATAACCGAGTCCGACAGCTCGAGAGCGGTGTGGGTCGCGGCATTGCGGCGAGGGGCGCTCACGTCACTGACGATCTCCTCGTCGCGTTCCAGGTTGAAGCCCGCGTCGATCACGACGACGTCCGCGTGCAGCTTCGTCTGTTCGATGACCCCACGGATGCGCGGTCGGCTGAGCTCAGGCCAGCGATCGGGATTCACAATGCCTGCCAGCACTCGGAATTTTGCGGACGGCGTAGAAACCTCGGAGGAGACGCGATCGAGCTCGGCTTCATTCAGCGCATCGGCACCCGCGAGTCGGCACGCCGCCGCGAGCCCGGGCGCCTCATCGGCGATCCCGAGGAGCTGCGCGACGGCGCCACCATAGGGGTCGGCGTCGATCAGCACGACGCGCAACCCGCGGTTCGCGAGGGATGCGGCGAGACCGATCGCGAGCGTCGTGCGGCCAGGTGACCCGTGCGGGCCCCACACCGTCACGACGTGGCCTGGGCCGTTCCTACGCGCAGGCTGCGCGCGATTCGCGCGCTCTCGACGGCCTCGACTGCGCTGAGCTTTTTGCCGAGCGTCGCCCGAGGCCTCGGCCTCGGCAGGTTCGTTTCGGCCGGGTCCGCGTTCGCTCGAAACATCGTGGGCGGAATCGTGCTGCGTCGGTCCACCGGCCTCGCCACCCGCCGCGGGCTTCGTGCGGGGCTTCGCCGGGCGCTTCGCGCGCTCCGCCTGCTCACGGTGCTTCCGTTCGCGACGAGAGAGTGCCTGTTCGGGTTCGCCCCTCGCCTGCCCGGTGCTGCCTGCATCCTTGCCGGTACCTGCCGCAGCGTGCGGTTCGCTGCCCCGGCTACCGGGCGCCTGTGGCGCGTCGCCGCGTGCAATCGCCTGCTGACGCACGAGCACCTCGAGCTGCTCCCACTCGACCTGCGCATCCAGCCGATCAACGACGCCGAGGGCGAGAGTGTTGCGACGCTCAAGCTCGTCCGCCATGAGCACGATGATGCGCGAGCCCGCGGCGTCGCAGGCCGCGAGGCTCCGCGGGGTGAGCGTCTCCGGGCCGCCCTGCGCGATCACCACGTCTGGACGGTGGCGGCCGACTGCCTCGATCAGCGCGTCCGAGCCGGCGGGCCGATCGACGACCTCGTGTCCGGAGATAAGAATGCCCTCGAGGAGGCGCGCCTCGATGTCGAAATCAATGGCGAGGAGAATGCGCATCCCACTCACTCCCCGACGGGTCGGTAGAGGGGTACGACGTGCAGGCGCGACCCGTTCGTCAGCGCAGTGAGCACCTCGGCGAGATCGGTATCGGGGATGCGCAGCTCCACCTCAACTTGCCCGCTATTGACGAGCTGCTGGGACTCGAGCACGCGCACGACCTGCGCCTGCTGCACGAGAGCAACGGGCGTGTTGTACGTCCCCGGCCGCTCCCCCGGAGCCGCGGCCCAGAGCTCGACCGCGACGCCGGTACCGACGTCCTCCGGCAGCGCACCGCTGATCGTGACGACTACGGGCGCCGAGGTCTCGTCACCAGCCCCAATCGCGCTGAGCGGAAGGTATTCTCCCTGGCCGATTGGTCGGGTCGAAATCACCGCCGAGCCGTCAAAGCGATCGGGTGTGAGGTAGAGCTCGTGACTGTCGGAGATCGGCACGTTCACGATCGAGAGCGACTGCTCCGTGATCGCATCGCCCTGCGCAATCGGCGCCGCCGCGACATACACCGCGACGGTCTGCTTGGCCTGCGAGACCACCCAGATCACGCCCAGCACCGAGGCCACCACCAGGACGCAGCCGATGAGCAACCGCGGGTCGAGGCGGATGCGTTGACGAAGTGAGGCCATCATGACTCCGATGCGTAGGCGAACTGCAACGGATGCAATATTGCTCGATCCCTGGCCATCCGCCGGGAAGTTATCCACAGGGGTAACGCCGAGCGCCGCCGCATAGCATGATGTTTACATGCCCCCGCACTCGGATAGCCCTTTCGAGCGTTTCCTAACGCTCGCTGACGTGGCCGACATCCTTAATGTTGAGCTCGACGTCGCGCGTGAGCTCGTCGAATCTGGCGAGCTCGCGGCGATTCGCATCGGCCAAGTCGGCCAGTGGCGCGTCGAGCAGCGAGCGCTGGAAGATTACGTCCAGGACCAGTACGAGCGCCAGCGCCGCGAGGCCCGCTTCGCCGAATCGGAGTTCGACGACATCCCCGAACTCACCATTCCCCGCGAGGACTGGAGCTAGAGCGTCCAGTCGCTCGCCGGGTCCTAATTAGTCGGTCTGGATGCGGATGAGCGTCACGTCGCTCAGCGGGATGAGTCGGATGCTGCTGATCTGGCTCTGTCGCCGCGGCACGTCAACATCGTGCGTCGCGACGTCGATGTGATCGCGCCCGACTCGATCGATCGTGCCGTAACAGGTTCCGGTCACCGTCGTAATCTCGCAGTGCGCACGACGACGGGCGAGATCGCGAAGCGGGATGCTCAACCCGAGCCTGCCCGCGACGGAACCGGGGCGATCCGGGAGCGGCTCGAGCGAGCGCGAGATCTGATCGCGAGTCAGTAGCACCGCGGCGATCCCGGCGAGTGGCACGATGCACGCACCATAGCTGCGGACCACGCCGACGAGGTCGGCCCCGAACCAATCGGCGCCGAACTCGACGGGGCGAATCTCGACGCGCTCGCCGGTGTGAAGCTGCAGCCCGATTCTCTCGTCCGCCGCCAGGTACGCATCCAGCGCACCGAGTCGATCGCGCAGCGTGAGCCGGGTAACCCGCAACCGTTCCTCGTCGATGGCCGCTCGTCGACGCTCTTCCTCGAGGCCAGCATCGAACTGGCCCGCGAGGTCATCGAAGAGTTCGTCCCAGCGCATTCGGTCATTGTCGGGCATGCAATCGTTGCGCGGCGCGAGTTATCCACAATCGCCGAGATACCCCGACGCGTTCTCCACAGTTCAGGTGGAGTTTCCTTTCCGTCGCGCGATTCGCGGTTCAATGGTCACGAATTGGTATAGACCGGCCAACGTTGGCTCGGCCCGAAAGGCTCCCGTAGTGATGTCAAGAACCGCCCATTCCGACCGTTCCACCGCGACACCACGTTCCACCACCGCTCCAGCGCCTGCCGCCGCGCGCCTGCGCGTCGTCGAGAAGACGCACGATGTTCCGCGCAAAGAGGTGCTCGGCGAGGGCGTCCTGACCGGGAAACAAGTCACCGCCGACCTCCCGGATCCCGAGCCCCTCCTGCGAAACCTCGGGCGGAGCGTTTTCGAGGCGATGGCCGGGGTCCGCGACATTGAACAGATGGCGCGGTGGGTCGCTCCGGATGTGTACTCGGTTCTGCTGCAGCGCGTGCAGCACTCGGCACGCGCCCGCCGTATCCGCGGCAAGACCGTTCGTCGCCCATACATCGTGACCAAGACCTGCCTGTGGCAATCCCCTCGCGCAGGCGTCGTTGAGGCGACGGTGCTCGTTGACCTCGGGGCACGTGTCCGTGCTGTGGCGATCCGTCTCGAGGAGTTTCGCGGTCGCTGGCGCGCCGAGCGATTCAACGTGCTGTAGCTCGCATGTCGCCGCTAGAGAAGGTCCTACGCGTCAAGCAGCCATTCGGATGCGGCCTCGAGTCGCTTCGAACCGATCCCGTAGTGATCAAGAAACGCCCGCGCATCCAGCGAGGCCGCGAAATCGAGCAGTGACGCGCGACGGGACGCCACCATCTCGTCAACAATCTCCCGCGGCTGCCATGACTCGTACGGATGCGTCCGTCCCCGGTGCCGCTCGTTGACCGCGCGCACGGCGAGTTCATCCTGCCTGGCAAGCTCTTCGTCGCTGGCTCCGAGCGCGAGCAGGATGACCGACACGACGATCCCGGTGCGGTCGCGGCCCGCAGAGCAACACATGAGCGCGCCCGGGGAACCCGCGAACACCTCGCCCACCGCGCCCGCCACCCGATCACCAAACATGTCGAGGAAGTCGGCATAGCCGGAGGTGTGGTTCATGTACGGTCGGAATCGAGCTTGGAACCGCGGGCTGCGCGGGTCCTCGATCGGCGAGAACTCGTAGTCGATTCCCGCGACGCCTGCATCGGCGGGTGCGCCACCGGGCTCGGACGGGTCGCGCAGGTCGACGATGCGACGCACCCCGGATGCGGCGGCCTCGCGGAACCCCTCGGGCTCCCAAGCCTCCGGCTTACCCGAGCGAAACAGCACGCCCGGCCGGATCGCGCCTGCCGCGACCTCGATGCCGCCGAGATCGCGGGCGTTGAACGCGCCGGCCCAGTGCTTGTCGGCCCGTCGCTCCTCAACCGTGTGCTCTCCAACCGTGCGCGCGTCACCCACGCTCGTCTCTGACCACCGACGGCTGCTGGCGACCTCTTGAGAAGCCCCTCGCTCCACTACCGGCTCACTACTCCGCGTCGGTGTCGGGCTTCTCGGTGGCGTGCTTTGCGCCCGAAGGCTTCGCGGGCGGACGCTTGGTCGCGCCGCTCGCGCTCGTCTTCTGGCCGAACGCGCCCACCTGGGTCTTCTGCTGGGAGGCACGCGCCTGCTCGCGGGCGAGGTCGGCCGCGGAACGGCCCTGCGTCGCCCCGTGCTTGGCCGGGTTGCCCGACTTCGACTTGGCCTTCTTGGGAGCGGGTCGGCCAGCGGGCGCCTTGGCGCTTCGCGCCACCGAGCCCGCGGGGGCCTCGCCGGCTCCGGCGCGGGCCTCGCTCAGCGCGGATGCGGTGCCCTGCGACATCTCCTTGCGGATCGCCGCGCGCGTCGCGTTGGCATTCACCTGACCCGAGCCATCGGTCACCTGGACGTTGCCCTGGTCGTCCGCGGCCGAGTAGTTGAGTCGCTGCGGCTGCTGCGCGTCGAGGCCCTTCGCCTGGATGCGCACCTGACGCTGCTTCGAACCATCCTCGGCCTCGACTTCGGTCACCTGGACGTCGAGGTTCATGAGGAACCCGACCGATTCTTCGCGGATGCCACCGAGCATCTGCTGGTACATCTCGAAGCCCTCGCGCTGGTACTCCACGAGCGGGTTCCGCTGCGCCATCGCGCGCAGGCCGATGCCGTCCTTCAAGCTGTCCATCTCATAGAGGTGGTCGCGCCACTTGCGGTCGATGACCTGCAGCACCACGCGGCGCTCGAGCTCTCGCATCGCATCCTCGCCGAGGAGCTCCTCGCGCTTGTCGTATGCGAGCTTCGCGTCCGAGCGAACCTCGGCGACAACGTCTTCCGAGCTGACGCGGTCCTCGCCGTGTTCTTCGACGATCTCCTCGACCGTGACGGTGACGGGATAAAGCTGCTTCAGGTCGGTCTCAAGCGCCTCGACGTCCCATTCCGCGGGGTCTGCGCCGCCGGTGTGCTCGGTCACGATGTCGGAGATCGCGCCGTCGATGAAGCCCTGCACCTTGTCGGCGAGGTCGTCGCCCTCGAGGATCGCGCGGCGGTCCGCATAGATGGACTGGCGCTGCTCGTTCAGCACGTCGTCGTATTTCTTGACGTTCTTGCGAATCTCGGCGTTGCGCGACTCGACCTGCGTCTGCGCCTTACGGATCGCGCCCGAGACGATGCGCGATTCGAGCGCCATGTCGTCCGGGGTGTTGTCGTTGTCCATGATGGCGCGCGCGGCGCCCGTGTTGAACAGACGCATGAGGTCATCGGTCATCGACAGGTAGAAGCGGCTCTCGCCGGGGTCACCCTGACGCCCCGAACGACCACGCAGCTGATTGTCGATACGGCGCGATTCGTGGCGCTCGGTGCCAAGCACGTAGAGACCACCGAGCTCGGCAACCTCTTCGGCTTCTTCCTTCACCTCGGATTTCACGCGCTCGAGAATCTCGGGCCACTTCTTCTCGTACTCTTCCGCGTTCTCTTCGGGATCGAGTCCGAGCACCGTCATCTCGGCAACCGCGATGAACTCAGCGTTACCGCCGAGCATGATGTCGGTACCACGACCGGCCATGTTCGTCGCCACGGTGATGGCACCCTTGCGACCCGCCTGCGCGACAATCGCGGCCTCTCGCGCGTGGTTCTTCGCGTTCAGCACCTCATGCTTGACGCCGCGGCGCGCGAGCAGTTTCGAGAGGTATTCGCTCTTTTCGACCGACGTCGTGCCCACAAGTACGGGCTGGCCGGCGTCGAATCGCTCAACGATGTCCTCGACCACCTGGTCGAACTTGACCTTCTCGTTCTTGTAGACGAGGTCCGGCTGGTCGATGCGGGCGAGATCCTTGTTAGTCGGGATAGGAATGACACCGAGGCCATACGTCGACTGGAACTCAGCGGCCTCGGTCTCGGCCGTACCTGTCATGCCCGCGAGCTTGTCGTACATGAGGAAGTAGTTCTGCAGCGTGACGGTCGCGAGCGTCTGGTTCTCTGCCTTGATCTGCACGCCCTCCTTGGCCTCAATGGCCTGGTGCAATCCCTCACTGTAGCGACGCCCGGCGAGGATGCGGCCCGTGTGCTCGTCGACGATATTGACCTCGCCGTTCTGCACCACGTACTGCTTGTCGCGAGCGAAAAGCGACTTCGCCTTGATCGCGTTGTTGAGGAACGAGATCAGTGGCGTGTTGGCCTGCTCGTAGAGGTTGTCGATGCCGAGCGCATCCTCAACCCTGTCGATGCCTGGCTCAAGGATGCCGATCGTGCGCTTCTTCTCGTCGACTTCGTAGTCGCGATCTTCTTTCAGGCGCTTCGCGAGCTTCGCGAATTCGACGTACCAGCGATTCACGTCACCGGATGCGGGACCGGAGATGATGAGCGGGGTACGGGCCTCGTCGATCAGGATGGAGTCGACCTCATCGACAATGGCGAAGTAATGACCGCGCTGCACGCACGCATCCACCGAAGCCGCCATGTTGTCACGCAGGTAGTCGAAGCCAAACTCGTTGTTCGTGCCGTAGGTAATGTCGGCGGCGTACTGCTCGCGGCGCTGCGCCGGGGTGAGCCCCGACACGATGCAACCAGTCGTCATGCCGAGCGCGCGGAAGACGCGACCCATGAGGTCCGACTGATAAGACGCCAGGAAGTCGTTCACGGTAATGACGTGCACGCCCTTGCCCGGAATCGCGTTGAGGTAGGCCGCGAGCGTCGCGACGAGGGTCTTACCCTCACCGGTCTTCATCTCGGCGATGTTGCCGTCGTGCAGTGCGCCACCACCCATGAGCTGAACGTCGTAGTGACGCTGGCCGAGCGTTCGGCGCGCGGCCTCACGGACGGCGGCGAAGGCCTCGGGAAGAAGCCCGTCGAGGATTTCCTTGTCCGACTTCCCCGCTTCGGACTCGGCCTCGTACCGCTCGCGGAAATCCGTGGTCATTTCGCGCAGCTCGTCGTCGCTGAGCTCTTCGAAGCCGCCCTCGAGCTTCCCCACATCCTTCGCCATGCGCTCGAGTCGGCGCACTTGCCGCCCTTCGCCAAAACGAAGCATCTTCTCGAGGATTGAAGCCAAACCGATCTCCTGATAATTCTCTACACGGGGCCAGGCGAGTCTGCGCGAGCGATGCTGCGCGGCAGAGTGCTGCGAGGCGAGCCCCGGCCATCGTCACATCGTACTTCCCCAGAGTGAATGTGCGCAGACAGCGGTGTCGCCGACTAAGGCAGCCCGAGGGCGCGAGCCTGGGCGCGCAGAACCTGTTCAAGATAGGGCCTCCCTGACTCGACGCTGTTGCGATAGTGACCTGCAATCTCGAACGAGATCGTGCCGAGCAGCTCCGTCCAGGAACGGATAGTGAGAAAGATGTCCTCCACCGCCACCCGGGGCGCGGCCGCCGCAAACCCCATCTCGACCAACCACGCACGAATCCGGGCAAAGTCTTCCGCGAGCGCGGCGTCCGAGGTGTCCACGGCATAGGTACCTGCGGGGAGGGCAAAGCCCGCCTCGCGTGCGGCGACCACAATCCCGACGAGTGCGACGATCACCCGGCTGGCCGAGCCGATGGTCCGCTGCGGTGCGTCGTACCCGATTACCGGGGTGCCGTAGAGCAGCAGGAATTCGTGCGGCCGCGCGGTGCCCCAGCGACGCGCAGCCAACCCCGCGGCCACCCAGCCGGAGGTACCACGCGCCTCGCCGTTCGCTTCCCACACCTGCGCGATGCCCGCATCCACCGCCTCGCCGAGCGACTCGTATGCCTCGACAATGAGCTCGGTGAGGAGCTCATCGCGATTCTTGAAATACCGATACAGCGCGCCAACCGTCACGCCGACCTCGCGAGCGACCGCGCGCATCGACAACGCCGCCGGCCCGACGAGCGTCAGCTCGGTGCGCGCGGCCGCGAGAATGCGCTCGCGCATTGGCGTCTCCGACGCAACCATCACGACCTCCGTTCTCAAACCCGCGCCAACCTGCGTGTATGCCGACAAAGCCTTGACCACGTGAACACTGTTCACCATACTGGAAGTATCGAGTGAACAGTGTTCACTACCGCCTAGTCCCAGGAGGCCACCATGTCACACATCATCGTTCTCGGCGCCGGTCCCCTCGGCCGCGCCGCTACCGCAGCCCTGCTCGATCGCGGGGATGCGGTCACCGTCGCCACCCGCTCCGGCACCGTTCTTCCCGGCGCGGCAGCCATCCAGGCCGACGTCACCGACAGCGAATCGATGGCATCCCTCCCGAAGTTTGACGCGATCGTCGCCTGCGTGAATTTCCCGTACGGACAGTGGCAACAAAACTGGCCCCCGGCCATCGACAATCTCATTGCGCTGGCCGAGCGGTTGGATGCACCACTCGTCATCGCCGGCAACCTCTACAGCTACGGGCCAAGCGCCACCGCGTTCAAAGAGACGGACGATATGCGCGCCACCTATCGCAATGGCCAGATCCGCGCCGATGTGTGGCGGAAGGCCCTCGCCGCCCACCACGCGGGGCGCATCCGGGCCACCGAAATCCGCGGCAGCGATTACGTCGGCCCAAATACGGGCATGAGCGCGCACGGCGGCGATCGGCTGCTCGGCCCCGCAACGACAGGCAAGACGGCGTTCATCATCGGCGACCCCGATCAGCCGCACGCCTGGACGGCCACTCGCGACTTTGGCGCCATGCTGGCCCGCGCCACGACCCAAGAACAAATGTGGGGCCGGCCGTGGCACGTCCCCTCGGCACCGCCACTCACGATCCGGGAGCTTTCGACCCTTGCCGCCAAACTAGCGGGGAACGACGCGCCACCGCGCATCCTCTCGATGCCGCGCCCGCTGTTGCGGGTCCTTGCGCCTTTCAACTCGGCGATGTCGGCGATTCTCGACGCGTCGTACCAGTTCGACTACCCGTTCCGCGTCGACGACACGGATGCGCGGACCCTGCTCGGCATGACCCACACGCCGATCGAGACGACCGTCGCGGAGGCGGTGCGAGCGATGCAGGCCCCCGAACCCGCGTCGAGCACTCGCTAGGCAAAACGGCCGGGCGAGCCCCGCATCCCAGGCCCCGAACGAGAGAGCCCCACCCGGTAAACCGGGTGGGGCTCTCTCGTAGCTTGGTCGACCAACTCGGTCGATCAGTGCGTCGCGTTAGGCGACGGATGCCTCTTCCGACTGCGCCTGCTCTTCGTCGCCGAGCGCGATGACACCGTAGTCCCAGCCGCGGCGTCGGTAGACGACCGCTGGACGCTCGGTGTCTGCCTCAATGAACAGGAAGAAGTCGTGGCCGAGGAGCTCCATGTGGTCGACCGCATCGTTCGGGGTCATTTTCTTTGGAGCGAACACCTTTTCGCGGATCACGATCGGGTTGTAGGCCTCGTAGTCTTCGTCTTCCGACGAGACGCCCTCCACGGGAGCTGCCTTGCCCGACACAACATCGATGATGCCGGTGTCTGCAGGCACGATGTCTAGGTCGGCGAAATCCCCCGCCGCTGCCTCGCCCAGGCTCTGCCCGCGGTGAGCCTTCTTCTTATCCTTTACGCGGCGCAGTCGTTCAACCAGCTTGTCGAGCGCGATATCGAATGCGGCGTACTTGTCACCAGCCTCTGCCTCAGCACGAATCGTCGGGAATGGACCGAAGATCGTGATTTCTACCTTGCCTCGGTCGAGGTCGTTACCCGCACGGTCAGTGCGCTTCTTGACCTTGACTTCGACGGACTGGGCGCGACCGGAGAGCTGCTGCACCTTCGCAGTGACCTTTTCATCTGCATATTCGCGGAATCGGTCCGGGATCTCAGTGTTACGGCCGCTGATGGTGACGTCCATCTCACCCTCCTTTGTAGAAACTCGGGAGCAAGAGTTTCCGCCTACATCCCGAGCTGGAATGTGTTGTGTTCCTTCATCATAAGCAATGGTTTCCGAGCCGTCCTTGAGAGTTCTCCTTGGCGACACTTATAGACTTAATGAGTGTGGTATTTGAGCTCGACTCGAGCGATTGCCACAGCCCCGAGAACGTTCGCGTGGGCCGCCTCGAGTGCGCGCGCTGCCTCCGCGAGGGTCGCGCCCGTGGTGACCAGGTCATCCACGATGACACAGCGGTGCCCGCGCACGAGATCGTGCGCGACGAGGGCGCCGTGAAGGTTGCTCGCGCGGGCGTCGCGACCGAGCGTTGACTGATCGGCGACCGCCCGGGCGTGCCGCAGGGCGTCGACCGGCCTCGCGTTCGGCACCGCTCGTTCGAGCAACAGCTGGATGTGATCGTAGCCGCGGCGTGCCCGCGCAGCACGCCGAGAGGGCACCGGCACGAGCAGGATGGGTTCGGTGCGATCGCCGTCGCGCTGCGGGAGGAGCTCCCCCACTCGCCGTAGCGAAAAGCGCAGCAGCTCCGCGAGCTCCTTCGCGAGATCGGCGCGTCCCCGCTCCTTGAAGGCGTCGAGTACGTGCTGGAGGACCGGCTCGTATGGCATTGCGGTGATGACGCGCAGCGGCGCGACTCGTTCATCGTCGCGCAGCGGCGCGTCACGTTCATGGTCGAGTTCCGCACCCGGCAGCCACATCCCTTGGGGATCGACTGCGCACCCGAGCGCATCCAGGCACTCCCGGCACAGCCTCGTGTCATTCTTCCCGCACCCACCGCAACGCACCGGAAAGAGCATCGCGAGCGCATCCAGAACCGGTTTGAGCTTCGATTTCACCCGTCCAGTCTGCGCAGGCGCGCCATGCTCGGCTCCGACGCATCCACAACCCTTGCGATTGTGGATGGCCGGGACTAGAGCCAGCGTTACAGCCGGGGTTAGACCTGGGCGTAGAGGAAGGTCACGACGACGTCCGAGGCCTGCCAGCGCGTCCCACGCGGCGCATACAGGGTGCCTTGACGGTCAATTACTCGCATACCGGCGAGGGTGTTCGACCCCGCCGTCTGCATCGCCGACGGGATGCTGCCGAGGGTCGTGAACGTGCCGCCGATCTCGTAGAGACGAACGTCGGTGGTGCCCTCGCCGCTGCCGATCAGCATCGCCACCGAGTTGGAGTCGACCCACGCGACGTCGTTGGGCTGTTCGCCCGGCAAGGCCAGAACCAATGGATCGCCGAGTCGGATGGGCGTGGCATTCTCATCGCGCACGATCGGTGTGATCGCCAGCCGAACTCCATCGGAGGCCTCGTAGAGGAACGCAATGCGCGTGCCATCACGAGACACCTGATGGGAGACGAAATTCGGCGAGATGCCGGCGGGTAGCGCGAGATCGAAGGTCTGATACGTGCCGATCTCAGTCAGATGCAGCCCCGGCTCAGTGGTCGATTGCGTCCACACCCAGTCCCAGTTGTCGAGCGCTGGCTCGACCTGTCCACCGCGCGAATCGATGAAGGTGGCCTCAGCATCCCCGAAGCTCATGGCGTACGTGCCTTCGTCGGTGAGGAGCGCCACCGTCTGCTGCGAGGCAGAGAGTGCACCACGGATCGGTTCGAGCCGCTTGACCTCGGCAACGACGTTGTCCGCCCCGTCTGGTGGGGTGATGGAGCCGCCGCTGAGATACCCGAGCGAGGTTCCCTGCTGCACGAGCGGTGAAGAATTGACCTGCGGCGAGGTGATAACTTCCTCTGCGGACGGGAGCGACACATCCAACCTCGCGCCGTTGACCTGCATCTCGACGTTCGTGATCTCGGGGAAGGACTTGAGCGTCTGCTCGAGCTGCAAGCGCATGTGCGAAAGCGCGCTCGCCGAGGTGCTCGAGACGGCGTCGGAGAAATTGACGACCGCCGTTGCACCATTGACCCGAACTTGCGAGATGAGCTCGGCCTCGGCGGGGAACGCGGAAGTCACGGCCTGCCCCGGAAGCATCCATTGCGCGGGGCCCGACAGCAGTTCCTCGACCGCGCGCGTGGCCGCTCGATTGTCGTCCGGGAACCAGCGCAGATCGGGCGAGGTGTAGCGTTGCAGACCGTCGAAGAACACGAGCGTGCGCGGCTCGAAGAGGTCGGTGAAGGCCTGCTGAATGAGGACGATGCCGTTCGGCGCCTCGGAGATCCGCCACTCGCCGTCGACCTGCGCGAGCGTGAATTCGAGGGTCGCGCTACTCGACTCGAGCGATTCCGCGTACACACCGTGCGCATCCACCTTGCCGTACGTCGGCACGGAGACCACGATGTTCTCTCCGGTGCCCGCCTTCATCGAGGCCTGACCATCGCTTACGAGGATTTGATGGTCCGGATTCCAATTCTCGGCGGCGTTCCCGGTGAGGTACTCTCGCGCAATCGAGTAGTCGTTCTGCGTGCCGGTTCCCGCATCAATGAATCCCTGGACGATCTCCTCCCGCGTAGCCCCCGCATCAGGTCCCGACGGGAAATACCGAATGTCCTGGGGCGCGTCCTCTTCCTGCTGATTTCCCTGTTGCACTGGGCCCGACAAGGGCATCTGTGCGCAGCCCACGAGGACGGCGACGAGCAGCATGCCTAAAAGCGCAGTGAGGGATGCACGGAATCGGTTCACTTGTCATCTCCCGTCGCGGGCATGGCTTGCGCCCCGCCCGCATCATCGGATTCCTTGTGGGTGGCGTTCGTCGGCAATGCCCCGGTCTCCGGGTCCGCCCCGGCAAGGTACTCCCAGTGGTCGTCCTCGCTCATGCCAAGTCCGGGCAGTTCGATCGGCTGTGTCTCAAGACTCTTCTCGTCGAATTTCTCTGGGCGTCGGTCCGCCGCTTCGACGGTGTAGGTCTCGGCGCCCGCGTCATCGGGCACAAGCGGCAGCGGCGAGGAGACGATCGGCTCGTCGACGTGGCGCGGGAGCGTCAGCCGGAAATTGGAGCCAAGCTCGGGCGCCGACCACAGTTCGAGTCGTCCGTTGTGGAGCTGCGCATCCTCTTGCGAAATGGCCAGGCCGAGGCCCGAGCCGCCCATCGTGCGCTTTCGCGAGGGGTCGGCGCGCCAGAAGCGCGAAAACACCTGCGTCTGCTGCTCGTCGGTCATGCCCACGCCGTAGTCGCGTACCGAGATCGCCACGGCGGTGGCGTTGCCATCCACGGAGACAAGGATGGGCTTTCCCTCGCCGTGCTCGATCGCGTTCGCCACCAGGTTGCGAATCACGCGGTTAACGCGACGCTCGTCAAACTCCGCCTCGATGTGCGTCGACGTCGCGCGCAGGATGAGCGCCTCGCCTTGGTCGGCCGCGACCTGGGTCATGCCCTCGATCACGTCCTCCGCGAGGAGCGTGAGGTCGTTGGGCTTGCGCAGGAGCTGGACCGCGCCGGCGTCGTATCTCGAAATCTCGAGGAGGTCGGCGAGCAGCAGCTCGAAGCGCTCGATCTGGTCTTGGAGCAGCTCCGCCGAGCGCGCAACGGTCGGTTCGAGTTCGTCCTTCCGCGCGTACACAATGCCGGCCGCGAGCCTGATCGTCGTGAGCGGGGTGCGCAGCTCGTGCGAGACGTCGGACACGAACCGCTGCTGCACCTGCGAGAGATCCTCGAGCTGCTCGATCTGTCGCTGCAGGTTGTCGGCCATGTCGTTAAACGAGCGGGCCAACGTCCCGATGTCGTCTTGGCCCTGTTCCGGGATGCGCTCTTCAAGGTGTCCGGCCGCGAGCTTCCGCGAGGTCTGTGCCGCGACTCTGATGGGGCGGATCACCGCGCGCATAATCCCGCCGACAATCGCTCCGACCATGAGCACGAGGATCGCCATCGAGATCGTCAGTGTGCGCTGAACGAAGTCGAGCGTGTCCTGCGAGGACTGCATCGAATACACGAGGTAGAGCTCGTACGTGCCGGCGGTCGGCACGGTCACGGTCGACCCGACCACGAGTGCTGGCTCCGGCCGCCCGTCCTCGGAATCCAGGCTCACCGACTGGTAGACCGTGGTCTGCGGATCCGCCTGCAGCGCCGCGCGGATCTCGTCGCTCACGAGATCCTGCGGCACCGTTCCCGAGGCGATGTCCTGCAGTACCGTGTCGGATTCGGCGGAATTGTCGGCGCGGTAGAACGCAAAGCCGCTCGCGTTCGGCGCCTGCGCTAGCGCCGCATCCAACGCCTGGGTGCGCAGCGCCGTAATCGCGAGCTCATCGGTCTCAAGTCCCTGATCGAACGCCGCTTGCGCCGTGTTGACGGCGTGGTCGGCCTCTTGGAGGACCTGGTCAGCGCGGCTCGTATAGAGGTCGCGCGCGATCGTGTTCCCCATGACGACCGCGACGACAACCACCGTCGCGGTCGTGAGTACGACGGCGATGAGGGTCGTGCGGAAAGGCAGCGAGGTGCCCCAGAGATAGCGAATATTCGCGGTAAAACCGCTCGGCCGCCACCATTTCCCCGGCAGCGATTCGCTCTTATTGAGGTCGGCGTCTTCGCTGCTCATACTCGGGGCGAGCGTGATCGACTCGACCTTACTCGCGGGCTCGCGGCGGGCGTCGCGGAATCGCTGCAGCCAAGGTTGTGGCATGCGTTAGGCGGGGGTGTGACCGGCGCGGTAGCCAACGCCTCGCACGGTCGCCACGATTTTCGGCTGGTCCGGGTCAATTTCGACCTTGGCACGCAGGCGCTGCACGTGCACGTTAACGAGGCGCGTGTCAGCCTTGTACTGGTAGCCCCAGACCTGCTCAAGCAGTTCTTCGCGGCTAAATACCTTGTTCGGGGTGGATGCGAGGGTCAGCAGCAGGTCGAATTCAAGCGGCGTGAGGTTGATCGACTCATTGCCGCGAAGGACCTCGTGGGCCGCGACGTTAATAGTGAGGTCGCCGACGCGAATAATCTCGGTGTTCTCCGCGGGCGTCGAGCGCAGGCGCGTCTTGATGCGCGCGATGAGCTCCTTGGGGTTGAACGGCTTCACGATGTAGTCGTCCGCTCCGGCCTCGAGGCCGCGGACGACGTCGGTCGTGTCCGACTTGGCGGTGAGCATGATGATAGGTACACCGGACTCGGCACGGATGCGACCGCAGATCTCGATACCGTCCATGCCGGGCAGCATGACGTCGAGGAGCACGAGGTCCGGGTCAGTCTCGTGGAAGCGGTCCAGCGCCTTCGCCCCATCCGCGCAGAATTCGGGGACGTATCCCTCGGCACCAAGAACGATGCCGATCATCTCGGCCAGGGCAGTGTCGTCGTCAACCACCAGAATCTTTTCGGACACTACCGCTCCTTTTCGTCGTTCGCTTAGCCAATATTGTCGCAGGTGCTTACGACATTCCTCATGCCAGAGTACCCTGTTGCCACATACCCCCGCGTGAGGTTCGCCACCTGCTCAGTCCCATATGCAACGATGATTTGGTGACCGATCAGTACCCGGGCCAGCCCGGACCTCAGCCGCAATATCAGCAACCAAACCCCGGTGGGGCAGCTTCCTGGGATTACGGCCCTTCGGGTTCGCAATATGGCACCTCGGCACCCGGCGGCTGGACGCCCGCCCCGAAGCGAGGCATCATCCCGCTTCGGCCCCTGACCTTCGGCGAGATCTTCGGGTCGACGTTCAAGCTCCTCCGCGTCAACGTCGGCGTCTCCCTCGGCGCCGCGCTCATCGTTCAGGGCATTACGACGCTCGTCTCGGCGGGCCTTCCCGTCATTGTCGCCCTGTGGATGGCGAACCGCATCAGCATGGCTTCGCCGAGCGACGCTGCCCTGTTGTCTTCCGCCATGGTTGGCTGGCTCATCCTGTCCGTCATCCCGGGAATCTTGCTCTCGCTAGTCGGCTCCGCACTCGTGCAGGTGGTGATCGTCCAGGTCGTCGCGAAGAGCGTGCTGAATCAAAAGGCCCGACTCGGCGAGACCTTCAAGACCAGCTGGAGCAGGTTCTGGCCCGTGCTCGGGTACCTGGGGCTCTACTTTGCGGTGATTCTGGTATTCAGCGCGATCTTCGCCCTATTGATTTTCTGGGCCATCTCGCTCGGCACGAATGAGAATTTCGGTGGCATGGCGGCAGTGATCATCCTCGTGATCCTGCTGTCTGTCGGCGTCACTGTGCTTGCAATTTGGGTATTCACGAAGCTGACCTTCGTGATGCCCGCGATTGTGCTCGAAACGAAGGGCCCGATCGAGGCGATCCGACGCTCGTGGACCCTATCGAACGGCTACTTCTGGCGCACTTTCGGAATCATCGTGCTGATGTATCTGATCGTGCAGGTCATGTCGCAGGTCATCAGCGGTGTCTTTAGCCTGTTCACGACCTTTGCTCCTACCTTCTTCATCCCGACCGGCGATGTCGCCACCGGGCAGGAAGCCGGCTTCATTGCGCTTATGCTCGTGTTCCTGTTCATCACAATCCTGTTGTCCGTCCTCGTCGCGGCAATCGGCCAGGTCCTATTGAACGGCAGCGCCGTGATCATGTACACCGACCTCCGGATGCGCAAAGAGGGCCTCAATATTCACCTCCAGAACGCGGTCGAGGAGTACTCGGCTGGCCGCGAGCCCGAGCAGGACCCGTGGCTCGCCCCAGATCTCGGCCCGACGACGGTGCCCGGCACGTTTTCCGCGGGGGCTGGTGCCGGCGCAGGTGCGTACGGCGCGGCAGGGTACGGTGCCGCCGGTTACGGTGCGGGTGGGTACGGTGCGGGTGGGTACGGTGCCGCCGGGTACCCGCAGCAGGGATACCCGCAGACCGTCTATGGCCAAGCCGGTTACCAACAGGGCTCCCCGCAGCCTGGTTACGCACAGCCCGGCCATCAGCAGCCCGGCTACCAGCAGGCCGACCCGCAGCAGGATGCACCTCAGCCGGGATACGCTCAGCCCGGTTACCAGCAGGGCTACCCGCAGCAGGATGCGAGTCAGCAGGGCTACGCGGCTGCGGATTCCTATCCGCAGCCGCAGTCGGATGAGCGTCCCAGCCATCTCCCCGAGCAGCAGGCACCCTGGGTGAGCCAGCCCTGGCCGGAGGAATCGAGCACGCAGCGCGTTGACCCGATCGGGCCGGTCTCGCCGTACGCATCCACCGGCCGCGACGAGACGGCCGGAAGCGGCGACTCACCCGCGTCCGAGGGACAGCCGCAAGACACCGGGCACGACAACCGCACGCGTGACGATCAGACCGACGACGGCGGGGCGAACGGAGGCACCCGGCAGTGATTCCGCCGCTGTCAGTCATGGCAGGCGCATCCTTCGTTCGGGGCGCCGTGCCGCCGCTTGAACCCGACGAAGACACCGCCCGCGAATGGCTCGTCAGGGAGCTCGCGAAGTCCGAATACCAAAACGCGAAGCCGAACCCCATCGACGAGTTCTTCAATCGCATCTGGGAATGGATCGCCTCGCTGTTCAGCACGGATGGTACGGGCGGACTTGGGATCAATCCCGCCTGGATCTTCGTCATTCTGGCGATCGTCTTGGTCGTGATCGCGGTCGTCATTTTCGGCCGCCCCCGGGCGATTGCCCGGCGCCGTGCGGCCAATCAGTCGGTGTTCCTCGAAGATGATGATCGGTCCGTCGCGGAGCTGCGTGCCGCCGCAGACCAGGCGGCCCGCGCATCCGACTGGGGCCTCGCGACGACCGAGCGATTCCGCGCAATCAGCCGCTCGCTGAGCGACCGCACGCTGATCTCGATGCGCCCGGGCACGACGGCGCAAGGCGTCGCGCGCGCCGCGGCTACGCCCTTCCCGGATGAAGCTGGCCCGCTCCGCGACGCCGCGAATGTCTTCGACGAGGTGCGGTATCTCGGTCACACAACGGATGCCTCGGCCTACGAGGTCGTGCGAGATCTCGATCTTCGTCTCGAGAACAAGCGTCCGGCAACCCTCATCCCCGCCGAAACGGTGGCACGATGATGACAGCCACGTCCCACGCCAATGACACTGCCAATGACACTGCCAATGACACGGCCAATGACACGGCCAGCAATGCCGCCCCCGCGACGGCACAAGCAAGCGGCGCGGCCTCAGCGACAGCCCAAGCAGAATCGCTGACCCCGGATGCACGCCAGTGGTGGCGCCGGAGCCAGCGTTGGTTCTGGATCGCCCTCCTCGTCCTGCTTGTCGCCCTCGTCTCGATCGCGACATTCGGCGGCATGGCCGTCAATTCGAACCGTTTTCTCGACCCCACATCGCCGTCCCCGTCGGGTGCGCAGGCCCTCGTCACCGTCCTAGACGAACAGGGCATCGAGTTCACGCATGCGGAGAACAGTGCCGAGCTCGACGCGGCGCTGGCCGCGGACGGCTCGAAAACACTCGTCGTCGAGGATCCCTTTTATGCGCTCCAGGAAGACGACTGGGCCGCACTCCTTGATGTTGGTGCGGATCGCATCGTGGTGCTGTCGGCTTCGTTTCCCTCGATGACGTTGACCGAGCAGGTCGCGCAGCCCGAGGGCAATTTCGAAGTGAAGCTGGATGCGGATGGCGGGGTGATCAATGAGTCCATGCCCGATCGCTTTGAAGCAGGGAGTTGCTCGGCGCCACTCGCCGTGAATGCGCCCGCGATCACAAATCTCGGCGGCCGGGAATTTATGCCAGTCGGCGACGCGGTGGGCTGCTATCAGGTCCGGGACGGCTTCGCGCTCATCATCGGCGAGGCCACGCCTGGCGGGCCCGAAATTGCGGTGCTCGGCGCGCTCTCGAACCTGACGAACGAGAGCATCACCCTCGACGCGAACGCAGCGATGGCGCTCAACCTGCTGGGCACGAACGACCAGGTGGTTTGGTACACCCCGAGCCCAAGTGATTACACCGACGGCGGCCCGACGTTTGGTGACTACATCCCGCAGTGGCTCATGCCGGTGCTGCTCCTGATTTATCTCGCGGGCTTCGCCACGATTCTCTGGCGCGGCCGACGCTTCGGCCCGCTCGTGACCGAGCGTCTGCCAGTAACGGTGCCGGCAAACGAAACCCTCGAGGGCCGCGCCCGCCTCTACGATGCGAGCAACGCGAGGCTGCGGGCGCTCGATTCGATCCGAGTGGGGACCATCTCACGACTCGCCGATCTCACCGGAGTCGGACCCGGCGCATCCACCGAGGAAGTTATCGCCGCAACCGCCGGGCTCGCCGGCGTGCCACGCGAGCACGCCCACCGCGTCTTGCTCTCGGGCGAGCCGCAGACCGACCGCGACCTGGTCGACCTCGCGAACGCCGCCGCGGAGCTCGAGCGACGCGTGCGCGCGACGACCGGCAGACCGAAGCGAAAGCGCAAAGCGCGCGAGTCCTCGGCAACGCAACCCAGCGCATCCACCGGAGCCAGCGCATCCACCGTGCCCGGCGCATCCACCCCGGCGACGACCAACGCGCAGGATGCTACAACGGAGACCGCGACCACGCACACGAACGACACGCAACCAGACGATTCAGGGAATTCAGGAGAACGCGCATGACGAATGAGATTCGAGCCAAACTCGGCCAGGTTCGCGCCGAGGTCGCAAAATCGGTGGTCGGGCAGGATCAGGCCGTCGAGGGCATCGTGATCGCGCTGCTCTCCGGCGGCCACGTACTGCTCGAGGGCGTGCCGGGAACCGCGAAGACCCTGCTGGTGCGGACCATCAGCCAAGTGCTCGAGCTCGACACCAAGCGCGTCCAGTTCACGCCCGACATGATGCCCGGCGACGTGACCGGCTCGCTCGTTTTCAATACCAAGATCGGTGACTTCGAGTTCCGCGACGGTCCGGTATTCACGAACTTGCTGCTCGCGGACGAGATCAACCGCACGCCGCCGAAGACCCAGTCGGCGCTGCTCGAGGCGATGGAGGAACGCCAGGTCTCAGCGGATGGCGTGACCCGGCCGCTGCCAGATCCGTTCATGGTCGCCGCGACGATGAACCCGATCGAATACGAGGGCACCTACACGCTGCCCGAGGCGCAGCTCGACCGATTCCTGCTCAAGCTCGTGCTCGACCTGCCGCCGCGCGACGCCGAAATCGAGGTGCTGCGCCGCCACGCGGGCGGCTTCAACCCGCGGGACCTCCAGTCCGCTGGCGTGCGCAAGGTATTGAACGCGGATGAGCTGCGACGGGCTCAGCGAGAGGCGCACGCGACGCGGATCAGCGGCGATATCGTCGCCTATATCGTCGATCTCGCGCGGGCGACCCGCCAGTCCCCCTCGGTGCGGATGGGCGTGTCACCTCGAGGTGCGACGGCGCTGCTGAACGCCGCCAAGGCAAGCGCCTACCTGTACGGCTACGACGCCGTGACCCCCGATCACGTGCAGCGCATGGTGCTGCCGACCTGGCGCCACCGCCTCGCGCTCGAGCCCGAGGCCGAGATCGAGGGCGTCTCGAGCGACTCGATTCTGCGCTCGATCATGCAGCAGGTGCAGGTGCCCATCTAACTATGGCCATCAGCGGTATCTACGTCGGAGTGCTGCTGGTGGGGATGCTGCCGATCATGCTGTTCGGCACCTCCCCCACCAGCGCATTTGGCACGCTCGGCCTCGTGGTTGCGATCTGGCTCCTCCTCGGCCTCGTCGACTGGGTGCTCGCGGCCCCTGCGCGCAAGGTGTCGATCGAGCGCGAGCTGCCCGATCGAGTCCGACTCGGCGAGACCTTGACCTCCACCCTGTTCGTGACGAACCTCGGCCCGCGCACGCTGCGGGCGGTCATTCGCGACGGCTGGGAGCCGTCCGCCGGGGCTCCAAGGATGCGCGTCAAGCGATTCATTCCCGTCGGCGAGCGGCGCGCGGTACATACGGCCTTGAAGCCGTGGCGCCGCGGCGACCGGCGCAGCGAGTTCGTCGTGATCCGCTCGTGGGGCCCGTTGCACCTCACCGCCCGCCAGGCCGTGTTGAAGGCGCCAGGCCGGGTGCGCATCCTCCCGCCGTTTAATTCGAGGAAGCACCTGCCGTCGCGCATCGCGAGGCTTCGCGAGCTGGATGGGCAGACCACCCTGCAGGTGCGCGGCCAGGGCACCGAATTCGATTCGCTGCGCGACTACGTGCGCGGCGATGACGTGCGCTCGATCGACTGGCGCGCGACGGCACGACAGCAGGAGCTCGTCGTGCGCACCTGGCGACCGGAACGTGATCGCCGCGTGATCATCGTTATCGATTCGGGTCGCACCGCGGCGGCACGCATCGAGGATGAGACGCGGCTCGATACCGCGATCGAGTCGGCCTTGCTGCTCGCGGCGCTGGCGACTCGTGCCGGTGACCGCGTCGAGCTCGTTGCATTCGACCAGCGCGTTCGAGCGCGCGTGCAGGGGTTCTCGGGCTCGGTACTGCTGTCGAAGATCACGGATGCGATGGCAAACGTCGAGCCCGAGCTGATCGAGATGAATTGGCAGGAGGTGCCGCGGCTCGTTCGCGAGGTCACGACGCACCGCGCGCTTGTCGTGCTGCTGACGACCGCAGACAACGCGGGGACCGCGCGAGGGCTTCTCGAGATGCTTCCTTCAATCACGCATCAGCACCTTGTCATGGTCGCGTCGGTGATCGACCCCGAGACGGAGGAACTCGCCGAAGAGCTGTCGGATCGCGACGCGGTGATGCGCGCCGCTGCCGCCGAGCGCGCGATGCTGGATGCGGGGCAGGTTCGCCGCACCATGACGCGACTCGGGGCGGATGCAGTGGCCGCGACGCCGTACGAGCTGCCGCCTCGCGTCGCCGATCGGTACCTCGAGCTGAAGAAGGCCGGGCGGCTATAAGCGCCAGCCGTCATTGCGCCTGTCGAAAGGTGCCTCCGGTCCTTGAGCCTGTCGAAAGGTGCCTCCGGTCCTTGAGCCTGTCGAAAGGTGTTCATAGGCACCTTCGTTCGCCAACGGTCCCACTCGAGTCGTTCATTGTTCGAGTATTCGTTCGACTTTTTCTCAAACTCCCTCTTGCATATTCGAATCTATGTTCGATACTATGGTGTCACGGAAACGAACACCCCTTCGAATCCACGGCCCGCAGCATCGCGACCAGGAGGCACCACTCCAATGTCCGAGAACGAACCGCCCAACACTCCCGACGATTCCCCGCACGAGCCACACCCCGACACCTACACCCACCACCGCGACCGACTCACCGAAGCCACCACAACCTGCACCAGGTCGGAGGAATCAACCACCGCCCGCTCGCGACTGATCCGCGACACCTACAAAACCGCCCAACTCATGCTCGGCCAAGCCGACGCGATCACCCTCCACACCCTCGCCGCCGCCTACCAACTCGCCGACACCCTCGCCACGGCTGACGCGGCGGGCGACCCGGACGGGCACACGTTCCTCCACGACCGCGACCGTCGCTTCGCGTGGCAGCTGCGGTCCCTGATGGGCGAGCTCAGCCTCGTCATACGCGACACCGACACCGCCCTGCGAAACCGTGCCCACGACGCGCACACCCTCGTGACTTGCTACCCCGAGTGGGTCGACGCGATCGCCGAAGCCCGCATCACCCTCCGCCACGCCCGCGAACTGCTCCGCGGCGTGAGCGCCCTCCACCTCAGCGACGCGGTCGCGCTCGCCGAGCGGGCGCTTCGGTATGCCGCGTCGCACGCGGTCCACGAAACCCGCAAATACGTGGACCGGGAAGCCGCGAAGCTCGCGGCCGAGGACTTCGAAGCCGCCCACGCCCGCGAACGCGCCGCACGCTACGTGTCGGTACGCCCGGAAGCATACGGGATGGCGACGCTGTTCGCGTACCTGCCGCTGGAGCAGGCCACCGCGATCCACGAGATCCTCACCCGCCAGGCCCGCGCCCTGCGCGAGGACCAGCAGCGCGACGCGGACGCGGCTCGCGCCACGGGTGCGGACGGTGTCGGTCTCGACAGCGCCGCCCGTGCCGACACCGCCCGTGCCGACACCGCCCGGGCCGACGCCGCCGGGAGCGCCGACGGTGCCGCTACTGCCGACAGTGCCCCTGCTGCCGACAGTGCCCCTGCTGCAAGCGGCGTCACGGGTGACACCGTCGCGCCGGACACGCGCACCACCGCGCAACTCAAGGCCGACATCTTCGCCGAAACCCTGCTCACCGCGACCCCCGAATCGATCCTCACGAGCCCCACCGCGGGCGCGGCGCGAATCACCGCGACCGTGAACATCACCATCCCCGTCCTCACCCTCCTCGAAGGCCGCGTCGATGGCAGCGACCCCGCCCTGCTCGACGGGATCGCGCCGATCGGGTTCGACACCGCCCGGCAGCTCGCCGCGAGCGCGCCTGGGTGGCAGCGGATCCTGACCCACCCAATCACCGGGCATGCGGTATCGGTCGACACGTACACCCCGAGCGCGAGCCTGCGCCGATTCGTGCAGATCCGCGACACGACCTGCCGCCACCCCGGCTGCGCCCGCCCCGCCACGGCGAGCGATCTCGACCACACCATCCCGTACGTCGACGGCGGGGCCACCTCACAGTCGAATCTTGCCGCGCTGTGCCGACCGCACCACGTGCAGAAACATCACGCCGGGTGGGGCGTGCGGCACGTCGGTCGCGGGGTGTTCGAGTTCACCACCCCGCTCGGCCACACCACGGTGACCGAGCCCGCGACCCACGGGCCGCGGTTCCACCCCACCGGGGAACGCGTCGACGGGCCCGCCACGAATTCGGGAAGTGGGCCCGCCGACGAGGCGCCGGCCGGACAGAACGGGAGCGACGACCAGCCCCCGTTCTAGCCGCGGGACCCGCCGCAACCACGGCGAGACTCAAACAACCCCAATCCATCCTCGTTCCTTATCCGTCGCGATTGCTTAGGCGCAGTGCGAACTGCGCCTATTCGTCGCGCCCGCACTAGACGCTAGCGAAACCAAGCAACCAAGCAACCGAGCAACCAAGCAGCCAAGCAGCCAAGCAGCCAATCCTGCACCGCAGAAACGAAGTCCCGTTATTCGGCGTGGACCCGCTGGTAGCCCGCCTCAGACTCGCGCAGGTCGCCATCGTGGCCTGCCCTGTACGCCCGCCGCCCGAGCACGAGTGAGTACGCCAGGTAACTCCCGAGCGCCAACGCACCGATACCGATCTTGATCGCCCACGGCCAGTCCTGCCGCGTCACGAACCCTTCGATGAGCCCCGACAGAAAGAGGAAGATCGTGGTGCCGACCGCGACGATGATGAGCGTTCGGCCCGCATGACCGAGCGCCTCCATACGCGTGCGATTCCCCGGCACAATCAACGACCAGAAGACCGCGAACCCCGCCCCCGCAGCCACGAACACCATCGTGAGCTCGAGCAGGCCGTGCGGTGAGATCCAGAGGAAGAACGCGTCGAGGTGCCCGAAGTAGGCCAGCAATGCTGCAGAAGTTCCAAGGCTCACGGCGTTTTGAATGATCACCATGATCGGCCAGACGCCCGTGATGCCGAACGCGATGCACTGCAACGCGATGAACGCGTTGTTCGTGAATACCCGCGCCGCGAACGCCGACTCCGAATACTCCGAGTAGTAGTTGATGAAGTCTTCCTCGGCGTACTGCTTCAACCCGGCCTCGGTCCCATAGAACGCGAGCAGCTCCGGGTTCGCGGCATGCCACACATACGACAGCACGCCAATCACGATGGTCAAGACCGCCGCGGCAAGCGTCCACCAGCGAACGCGATAGAGCGAAGCGGGCAGCTGCTCGACGAAAAACTCACGCAACACCAAAAGCGGATTGCGCCGAACGCGGGTAAAGCGCATCCGTGCCTGCGACAGCGTGACCGAGAGCGCGGTAGTCTCCGCGGTCTCGCCGTAGGTCGTTCGCAACGCCGAAAGATCGGTCGCGCCCGACTGATAACCGGCGATGAGCTCGTCCGATTCGGCACCGTCGAGCGACCTTTTCCGGGCGAGGTCACGCAGCCGCTCCCACCTACCGTGGTGCGCTGCCGAGTACGCGTCGATATCCATGTGGTGCAATGATGACATGACGACCTTGGCAACAACGGGCAGCACCACTCACGATGACGAAGACGTTGTCATTGGCGAAGGCGTCGCCCTGGGCGTCCCCGCCGCCGGCTTCCTCAGCCGCGCCGGGTCGGCCACGATCGACGTCATCGTGATCATGCTCGGCTACGTGCTCTCCGTCCTCGCCCTCGCCTGGCTACTCGAGATGTACATCCTCGCGACCGGCATCATGATCGAGGATGCGTGGCTCGCCGTCATCCAGGTCATCTGGCTTGTCCTGTGGACAGTGCTCGTGCCGGTCATCGTCGAGACACTCTCGCATGGTCGATCGCTCGGCAAGCTCATCTTCGGGCTACGAATCGTGCGCGACGACGGCGGCGCCATCGGGTTCCGTCACGCGCTCATCCGCGGACTCGTCGGCCTCCTCGAGCTCTATCTCTCGCTAGGCGCCGTCGCGCTCCTCGCGGGTCTTTTCAACCCCCGCGCGAAGCGCCTCGGCGACATGCTCGCTGGCACTTACGCGCAGCTCGAGCGGGTGAAGCGCCCGGCCCCGCACTTTCTCCAGCTGCCACCCATCCTGCAGGGATGGGCCCAAGTCGCCGACGTCTCGAGGCTCCCCGACCGAACCGCACGACGGATGCACGACTTCTTTCTGCAGGCTCCCAAGCTTGATCCGAGGGCGCGGGTCCAGCTCGCCGGGGTAATCGCGCGTGAGATTCGACCGTACGTGCATCCGGTTCCCGACGTGGATGCGGAGACATTCCTCGTTGGGGTCTCGGTGCTTCGACGCGACCGCGAATTGCAAGGCATCGTGGGGCGCCAGACACGCGTCGAGCGACTCACTTCGGCGGTCGACCAGCTCCCCCACAACTTCCCGTATCGCGGCTAGCCTCGCGCCCGGTTGGCTGCGCCTCCTTGGACTTGCAGCTCGGAATACCCCTACCGTGATTCCTGTCGCTGCACGCGCAGCAGAATTACGGCGACGATGAAGCACCCCAGATAGGTCACCGCGACGGCGACCCAGCCCATGGTGAACGCGCCGGTGGTTTCGACGATCGTGCCGAGAATGGCAGGTCCAAGCGCGAAGCCGAGGTACATGCCCGCCGCGACAAGACCGGATGCCACCCCGATCCTGCCCTTCGGCGCGGCCTCGACGATGCCCGAGTTGATGACGACGTTTGCCGCGAGCGGCAGGATCGCGTGCAGGATCACACCAATCCACATGAAGGCGTCGACCTGGGTGTATTCGGCCGCGATGAGGAACGCGAGCCCAGCGATGCCGCCCAGGCTCATCACCATGATGAGCGGCGCAGGCTTCCCCAGCTTGCCCGTGATGCGTCCCCAACCGATACGGCTGAGAATGCCAAACACCCCAATCACGCCTAGCATCAGCCCAGCAATGGTGATCGAATAGCCCATCGCGTTCACCGCGAACAGCGACGCGAAGCCGTTGACGCCCTGCGTCCCCACCGCGTTCAGGAACGAAGCGACCGCGAATAACCAGACCGCCGCGGGCATCCGCTTCGATTTCCCCGGTAGCTGGATGCTCGCCGTAATCGGCTGCGTCTGGTCCGGTTTCGGGAGCCGGAGTTTCGAAATAACGATCCACGAGAGGATCAGCGCCGGGACGAGGACCGCGGCTCCGGCGAGTGCGGCGCCCCGCCAGCCCGCGGCTGCCGCGATGACCGGGAAGATCAGACCCGAGATCAACATGCCCATCTGGACACCCGACTGTTTCCAGCCCATCCAGGACGAGCGCTGTTGCAGCGGCACGCGCGCGCCGATGATTCGGTTGGTGAGCGGGTTCGAAAACGACTGCGCGGGCCCAGCGATCAGCGCCGCGACCACCAACACCCAATACGAGGTCAAGGATGCGCTCACCAACAGTGCGACGATGACGCCGCCGATAATGAGCACGATTTGGGCGCGGGGGTCGAGCCGGTCCGCGACCCTCCCGACGAACGCCGAGGTGATTCCGGCGCTCACAAAAATGAGCGTCAGGAGCAAGCCGTATTGGCTCTCGGTGATGTTGAATTCGATAAGGACGGTCGAGCTCAGAGCGCTCAGCGCGAAGTTGAAGACCGGACCCGCCGCCATCGCGATCATCAGGACGATGAGCAGGATGACGGGTGCACGACGAGGCGCCTCGGGCGCGGGGACTGACATGCTGCTTAGCATATGCCCGCGCGCACGAGGCGCCTGACGTTTTCGGTGGCCGAGTAGCGCTGAAAGCGCGCCTACTCACCGACCAGAATTACTGGCCCGCGTAGGGGTCCGGAACCGCGGTGTACTTCGTGTAGAGGTACTCTTCGATGCCCTCGAACGAGCCTTCCTTGCCGACACCCGACATCTTCACACCACCGAACGGTGCCGCGGCGTTCGAGAGCACGCCGACGTTGAGGCCCATCATGCCCGACTCGATGCCGTCGATCATGCGCTGGCCGCGAGCGAAGTCGCCCGTGAAGACGTACGACATGAGGCCGTACTCGGATGCGTTGGCGAGCTTGATTGCTTCGGCCTCGTCCTCGAACTGCACGATCGGGAGAACCGGTCCGAAGATCTCCTCGGTGACAACCTGCGAGTCAAGGCTGACGTTGTTGAGGACGGTTGCCTCGAAGAAGAAGCCCTCGCCGGTGCCCTTGTTACCACCGGTAACGACCTCGGCGCCCTTGGACTTCGCATCCTCGACCATCTCGGCGACCTTGTTGACGGCCTTTTCTTCGACGAGTGGACCGATGATGACGCCCTCTTCGGTACCGCGACCCATCTTGAAGCCCGAAACTCGCTCGGAGACGCGCTTGCTGAACTCGTCAGCGATCGACTTCTGCACGTAGATGCGGTTTGCCGCGGTGCAGGCCTGGCCGATGTTGCGGAACTTCGCGGCGATCACGCCTTCGACGGCCTTGTCGAGGTCTGCATCCTCGAACACGACGAACGGTGCGTTGCCACCGAGCTCCATCGAGGTGCGGAGCACCTTGTCAGCCGCCTGCTTCATGAGGTTGATGCCGACCGGGGTCGAGCCGGTGAACGAGACCTTGCGGAGGCGGTCGTCTTCCATGATGACGTTCGAGACACCGGCGGTGTCGCGGGTCGTGATGACGTTGATGACACCCTTGGGTACACCGACCTCTTCGAAGATCTTCACGAGGTACATGGTGGTGAGCGGGGTGAGCGACGCGGGCTTGACGACGACGGTGTTACCCGCGGCGAGGGCCGGACCGATCTTTCGGGTCGCCATTGCAAGCGGGAAGTTCCACGGCGTGATCAGGAAGCAGGGGCCAACCGGGTGCTTCGTGACGATCATGCGGGCGTTGCCCTCGGGGGTCGCACCGTAGCGGCCGATGACGCGCGAAGCCTCTTCCGAGAACCAGCGGAGGAACTCGGCACCGTAGGTAACCTCGCCCTGTGCCTCGGCGAGCGGCTTACCCATCTCGAGAGTCATGAGCAGCGCGAAGTCGTCGCGAAGCTCGATCACGCGGTCGAACGCGCGACGCAGCAGCTCGCCGCGTTCACGAGCGGGCGTACGCGCCCACGAGAGCTTTGCCGCATCGGCTGCATCAAGGGCGGCGGTGCCCTGCGCCGGGGTCGCGTTGGCGACGTGCGTCAGCACCTTGCCCGTCGAGGGGTCAAGCACCGCAAATGGCTCGTTCTCGCCGTCCACCCATTCGCCGTTGATGTACAGCTGCGTGGGGATCTTGGCAATGAGGTCGGCCTCATTCTGGAAGGTCATGGATGTGCTCCTCATCTAATGATTCGTGTATACGCGTGCTTCACGCGCCGCTGCGACGTACTCGCAACTACGCACAAGACAAAACGCTACACCCACGAGGCGGACACGAGTTGCATGCAATGGCACTAGATGGCAGCCCCGCGTTGTGCATGGACACTACAAATGATGCCCCCGGAAAATGGACGTCGCCTCGGGGGAACACGGCATCCCCCGAGGCAACATGGGTATGGTGTCACATCGCGCGGGAGTCGTGAAGCCATAATCCTGGCGAACTACGAAAATCCCCAATTTTCTCCCTTAGCGGGATGACGATAATTGTGCGCCGAAGCCATAGTCTCGATCCATCGACGGTGAGCTCGCTCCCGGTCATTCCCGCAGGTCCCCTCTCGAACAAAGGATTCCCATGACTTCGAAACTGCGCATCCCCGCATCCATTGCAGCCTTCGCCGCGGCAACCCTCATGCTCGCCGGCTGCTCGCTCTTTGGCGGTGGCGGCGGAGAGGATCCCGAGGCCGACCGCGAGCGCGCCGAGAAGGTCGACCCGACGACCGAGGAAAGCACAACGGACAACAGCGAGGACCTCTTCACGCCCGAAGAAACCGAAGAGGCTTTCCAGGAGCCTGACGACGCGGATGTCTTCAACCTCACGGTCGGCGATTGCATCACCGACACCGACATGGCCGGTACCGAGCTACAGACCGTCCCGACGGTTCCCTGCTCGCAGCCGCACACCTTCGAGGTCTTCCACGACTTCGAAATCACGACCTCGACGTTCCCCGGCCCCGACTCGGATGAGCTGATGAACATCGTCTCGGACGGCTGCCTCGGCGACGCGTTCACCCAGTTCGTCGGTGTCGAGTACAACAGCTCAACGCTCGGCGTGATGTACCTCTCGCCGACGCAGGGCAGCTGGGACCAGGGCGACCGCCTCGTCAGCTGCATGGTTTACGAGGGCGAAGGCTCGGGCAACGTCACCACCGGCACCCTCGAGGGCTCCAGCAAATAACGCGGCCCAGTACCAGCGGGCCCAGTACCAGCGAGCCCAGTACCAGCGGACCCAGTAGAACCCGGCGCAAGCCTGGCCCAAGCGGGTCGAGCAGCACGAGAATTACACGGCATTCTCGCGCGGCTCGACCCGCTTCTTGGTTGCAGACCGCACCGTCGCCGCCTCGAGTGTGGTGAACTGGGCCCGTGGCACAATTCACTCTTCGACAGCTCGAGTACCTCTCCGCAGTAGCCGAACACGGCAGCATCGCCGCTGCCGCCTTGGCCCTGCACATCTCCGAGTCCGCCGTCGCAACCGCCCTCACCCAGCTCGAGAAGGCCGTCGACGCGACGCTCCTGTTGCGCCGCCGCGCCCACGGCGTCGCGCTCACGATCGAGGGTGAGCGGGCCGTCCGACTCGCCCGCAACCTGCTCGCCTCAGCCGACGATCTCGTCGCGGAGCTCTCCCCCGGCGCACTCACCGGAACTGTGCGACTCGGGTGCTACCCGACCCTCGCGCCGTCCGAGATGCCGCGCCTGGTCCGCGAACTCGAGCTCACGCATCCCGGCCTGCGCGTCGAAATCAGCACCGCGCTCAGCGAGGGTCTCCAGGATGGGGTTCGCAACGGCCACCTTGACCTCGCGATCGGCTATGGGAACCAGCTCGCGGATGACCTGAGCCACGAGAAGCTCTACGATCTGCCCCCGTACATGGCGATCCATCCCGAGCATCGGCTCGCGAACGAGTCGAGCATCCAGCTGCGTGACCTCGCCGCCGAACCCTTCATTCGATATGACCGCTCCCCGAGCTGGGAAAACACGCAAGCGATTCTGGACGAGGCCGGAGTCACGGTCGAGACCCGGTTCAAGACCGACGACTTCGAACTCGCACGATCCTTCGTTGGCGCGGGTCTCGGTTGGAGCTTGTTCGTGGTCCGTTCGCGGACAAACACAACCCGCGACGGCGCAACGGTAATCACCAAGGAAATCGCGCCAGCCCCTCAATCGGCCGAGGTCGTCGCGTATTGGAACTCGAGCCGGCCCCGCACCCGCGTGGAGCCATTCCTCACGGCGCTGCGGGAGCTGCATCCGGCCGAACCGGACTGAACGACTGAGCGGGCCCCGCGCAGCCAAGCCGAATAGCGGGCGTATTCTCGTCTCCGCCAGGGTTCCGACGGTAGGAAACGAAAGCTGCCCCGCATCCAACCAATTGGTCGGAAGCGGGGCAGTCTTCGTAGTCGTAGCCGGACGCGCTACTTGATGTGGCGGGTCGCCGGGGCGTCCTCGACGCCGTGGTACTCGAGCATGATTGCGCGAGTCTCGGTGGGGCGACGGTCCGGGTCGAATAGCTCGTAGTTGCCGGTCTCTTCGAACTTGATGTCGAGCGGGATACCGCGGCGGTCGCGCAGCACGAGCGTTGCCGACAGCGCGAGCACGACCATGATGAGCAGATACATCGACACGGCGAGGGTCGTGCCGAACTGGCCGACGAGTGCGGTCGCGATGGTCGGGGCGAACGCGCCACCGATGATCGCGCCGATCGCGTACGAGATCGACACACCCGAGGTACGGACAGAGGCCGGGAAGGTCTCCGCGTACCACGCCGCCTGCGGGCCGTAGGTGAGACCGAGGCCGACCGCGAAGAGGCACATGCCGACCGTGAGCCAGAGGATGCTTCCGGTGTTCACGAACCAGAACAGCGGGAAGACAAACAGGATGAGCCACATCCAGCCAATGACGTACGTGTTCTTTCGGCCGATCCAGTCGGCCATGTAGCCCGAGAGGAACGTGAACGCGAGCCAAACCACCGCGGCAATGGTGACCGAGTTGAGCACCGCGGTCCGATCCATCGCTAACAGCCCCGCGGGGTCTGTGGAATAGTTCAGGATGAAGCCACCCGTGATCATGTAGCCCGAGGCGTTGTTACCGGCGAACACGAGCGCGAGGAGGAGCACGAGCTTCCAGTGCTTCTTGAAGAGCTCGACCATCGGCATCTTGGTCTGCTTGCCGCTCGCGGCGATCTCCTGGAAGACCGGCGACTCATCGACCGACTGGCGAACGATGAAGCCGACTGCCACGAGGACGATCGAGAGGAGGAACGGCACACGCCAGCCCCACTCGTTGAAGGCCTCTCCCGGAGAGATGACACCCGACATAAGCGCGAGCACGGCGGTCGCGAGCAGCATGCCGAGGGGCACACCGAGCTGCGGGTACATGCCGTAACGGCCGCGCTGGTTGACGGGGGCGTACTCGACGGCCATCAGGACCGCGCCACCCCACTCGCCACCGGCCGAGACACCCTGCAGGATGCGCAGGACGATCAGCATGATCGGTGCCCAGATACCAACCTGGTCGTAGGTCGGCAGCACACCGATTAGCGTCGTCGCGACACCCATGAGCACCAGGGTGATTACGAGCATGAGCTTGCGGCCGAGCTTGTCGCCGTAGTGGCCCACCAGCGCGGCACCGAGCGGACGGAAGAGGAACGAAATACCGACCGTGAGGAACGTGATGATCTGGCCGAGCGTGCCGCCAACCGGCTCGAAGAACAGCTGGCTAAACACGAGACCAGCCGCGTTTGCGTAAATGAAGAAGTCGTACCACTCAACGGTGGTGCCGACGATTGTTGCTGCTGCCACGCGACGTCGCTGGCCAGCGGTCATTTGTGGTTTAGCTTCCGTAGTCATTGCTCCCATGTCTCTCTCATCAACGAGAAGAGCGCTCGACTTCGAGCGCACTCAGCAACTGTACAACTTAAATACTGAACGTGTATACGGTTTCGTATATCGTCCACCACTGGTTGCAAAGCGGAGTGCGCTCGTAGTCAAGTACCTCGCTCAGGCCACGATGGGGCTCACGCTACGGAGGCGAGGTTGGGACGCGCTGTTATTCGCTCAGGATGAACTCCGCGCCGCGCTCGCCGATCATGACCGAGGGGGCGTTCGTGTTCCCCGACGGCACCGATGGCATTACGGATGCGTCGATCACGCGCACGCCCTCGAGACCGCGGACTTTGAGGTTGGCCGGGTCGACGACGGCTTCCTGGTCAACACCCATCCGCGCCGTGCCCACCTGGTGGTGGTAGGTCACGCAGTTGTCGCGCACATACTGCTCAATTTCCTCGTCGGTTTGCACCTCGGGGCCCGGGTAGAGCTCCTGGCCGCCCCATTCATCCACAATGGCCGATTGCTGCGCGATCTCGCGGCACTCCTTCACCGACGCAACCATGCTCGCCATGTCCTCGGGGGTCGAGAGGATCTGCGGGTCGAACAGCGCGGCCTCGGTCGGGTCCGCGCTCGCGAGGCGGAGGGTGCCGCGCGAGGTCGGCTGCACGAGGCCAGCGTGAATCGTGAACGAGCTCGCCGGCGCCTCCATCCCGTCACTGAGCATCGGCACCATGAAGTAGATGGGCTGCGTGTCCGGCACGTCGTTGCCCTCGCGGAATGTCGTGAAGTGGTGCACCTGGCTGATCGGTTCGCCGGGCTTCGGCCCCCCGATCTCCTTCTTTGTCGTGTGGACGATCACCGGTGCGAGGATGTGGTCGTGCAGGTTCGCGCCGACGCCTGGCGCATCCAGCACTACGTCGATGCCGACCTCGTCGAGGTGCTCCTTCGGGCCGATGCCCGAGAGAATGAGGATGCGCGGGGTGTCGAGCGCCCCCGCCGAGAGGATGACCTCGTCGCCGCGGAACTCCTTCGTCTCGCCATCGACGGTCGCTTCGACACCCACTGCGCGGTTGCCCTCGAGGATGAGCTTGGTTACCCAGACGCCCGTGTGCGCGTGGAGGTTCGGGTTGTCGAGCTCCGGGTAGACGTAGGCGCGGAAGGTCGACAGCCGCTTGCCGTCCCGAATGTTGAGCTGCTCGTAGCCGACGCCTTCGCTGTCCGCGCCGTTGTAGTCGGGGTTGTCCGGTACGCCCGCCTCAACAGCGGCGGCGTGGAGCGATTCGAAGATCGGGTTCTTTTCGTAGTCAGCCACGACGTCGAGCAGGCCGTCACGGCCGCGCAGTGCGTCGTCGCCGTGGGTCGTGCGCTCGATCTTCTGGAAGACGGGTGCGACGTTCTCCCATGCCCACCCCTCGGCACCTTCCTTCTCCCAGCGGTTGTAGTCGCCCTGCGCGCCGCGCACCCAAATCACCGCGTTGAGCGAGTGCGAGCCGCCCTGCACCTTGCCGCGCGGCCAGTGCAGCTGACGGTTCGAGGCGTGCTCCTGCGGGGTCGTGTAGTAGTCCCAGTCATCCTCGCTGTGCCACAACTCACCCATCCGGCTCATGTCGTGAATCGCCGGGTTCTCGTCCTTGCGACCTGCCTCCAGCAAGGTGACCTCGTGACCAGCGTCGAGCAGCCGGCGAGTGACCACCGATCCCGCAGAGCCTGCTCCAACAACGATGTAGTGACGCGACATATCTTTGTTCTCCTTCGAACGTTTGAGGGGTCGACATCTCACCCAATACTGACCGCGATGTCGGTTCTAAAATTTTGGGTCGAAACGGCGGCTGCCGGTTGACGTTGGCTGCACGGGAACAGGAAACCGACGCACAAACGATTTGTGCGTCGGTTTCCGGGGTTGGGTTTCGGCCGGATGCTGGGGGCTGGCTGGATGCGCCGGGCCCGTTCGCTGCGAACCGGCAGCAGGCTAGATGTGCGCTTCCTCGCCCGTTTCGATGGCGTGGCCGATGCCGCGGTACTTCTCTGGGTTCCGCTTGCGTACAACCTCGCCGACGATGATGCCGATGACGCCGCTGAGGATCACGAGGATCGGGAGCAGGTATGTCATGAAGCTATCGGCCGGCATGTCCATGAGGACCGGGAAGTTGACGAGCACGAGGATGAACACGATCCCGAGTGCGATACCCGAGATCACCGGGGCAATGAGTCGGCTGAAGATGCCGACCCCGCGATTGTCCCTCGCGAAGAACACGATCACCGCGACGGCGACGAGCGTCATGAGGAGGATGAGCCCGAACGCGCCGGTGTTCGTAAGCCACGTGAACATCGTGAGTACGGGGAAGAGGGGGTCACCGGTGTCGGCGATCACGAAGCCGATGGTGACGAGTACCGCGAGCACGGTCTGGGTAAGCGAACCGGCGTAGGGCGCGCCCGAATTCGAGCGACGGCCAAACCAGTGGGGAATCATGCCCTCGTTGCCGAGCTCGGCGAGGTAGCGGGCGATCGTGTTGTGGAAGGCCTGCAGTGCTGCGAAGAGGCTCGTGATGAACAGGAGGTTCGCGATGTCGGTGAAGACCATGCCCGCGTGCTGCGAGAGGAACACGAACAGGAGGTCGGGGCCGAATTCCTGGCTCTGGGCGACAACCTGCGATTCACCGATGCCGACGGTCATGGCCCACGCGCTGAACGCATAGAACAGACCAACGACGATCACGGCGAGGAAGGTCGCGCGACCCACAGTGCGCTTCGGGTCTTTTGCTTCGCGGGCGTAGATCGCGGCCGACTCAAAGCCCATGAAGGCGGCAACGCCAAACGCGAGCACGGCACCGATCCCCGGCACGAACAGGTTGACAGGGTTCAGCGGCGCCATCGAGTAGCCCTCGGGTGCCACGACGAGCGCGATCACGTCAAAGACGATCACGACGGCGAACTCGAGTGCCACGAGGATCGCGATGATCTTCGCCGAGAAGTCAATCCGGGCGACGCCGAGGATACCGACCACGACGATCGCAACGATGACCCAGAGCCACCAGGGCGTTTCGATGCCGAAGCGGCCGCCGAGCCAGCTGGAGACGGTGAACCCGAACATCGCGACAATGCCGATTTGCATCATGTTGTAGGCAACGACCGCGGCGTACGCGGTACCGACACCGAGCGTGCGGCCGATGCCCTGGGCCACGTAGGGGTAGAAGGCGCCCGGGCGGTCAATGAATCGCGCCATCGCCGCGTATCCGAACGCGAACAGCGCGAGGATCGCGGCGAGCAGGATGTAGCCGGCCGGGACGGTCGTGAGCTCGGTGACCGCGAAGCTCGTCGGCGACCCACCGGCAATCGCCGTCAGTGGTGCCGAGGCTGCGACGATCATGAACGCGATCGAGAGCACCCCGAGGCGCCGCTCGGGCTGATGCTCAATCCGCTGAGTCGTCGGTTTGGTTGTTGATGACATAGTCCACCTCATCGTGAAGAGTCGAGCAAGACGCGACACTCGTCGCATCCCAGTGGTTCAAGTCTGAGATCTCTGCGGAGAAAATGCAGGGAAAATCAGCGACCATGCGCCGGAAGTCAACGAGCGAGCATTGATCTACAAGTGTAGAACTGATCCGGAATGCACCCCACACTCCATGCGTTGTCATGGGTAAGCTTGACGGATGCTCAGTGGATGCTCGATGAATCCTCGAGCGAAGAATTCGCACACCTTTAAATGGGGCACACGAACAACTCGGCAATTCGAACCTAAGATGGACGACAGACATCGCCATGACAGACCAGCACGACACCTCAGCCCTAGCCTCGATGCCACTCGAAGACGAAGCGGATCGAGACGTTCCCGTGCTGTCGTTTTCGCAGTTTCAGGTCGCCGTATCGAACTCGTTCGTGCCACTGAAGCTCACGACGACGGTGCCGGAGGGCGAATTCGAGGCACGACTGCAACAGGCCAACGTACACGGAGTATCGTTCACCGACGTGCGCGCGATGCCGCACGTCGTCGAGCGCACGCCCGAGCTCATCGAGCAGGCACCGCGCTACTTCTACAAGATCAGCCTGCAGCTTGAAGGTGCGGGGCGCCTGCGGCAGGGCGACCGCGAGGTCCAGTTGCAGCCCGGCGACCTCGCCGTGTACGACACCTCCCAGCCGTACGAGCTGTCATTCGACAAGCGCTTTCGCACGATGGTGATCCAGCTCCCCCACGATCGCCTGCACATCCCCCACGACTTCGCCGCGCAGATGACGGCCGTGCGAATGGACGGATCCGAGGGCCTCGGCCGGGTGGTGTCACCATTCCTCGCAACGATCGGCACGAATCTCGCCGAGCTGCAGGGCCCGGCCGGGGCGAAGCTCGCGCAAAACGCGGTCGACTTGCTCGAGACCCTCTTCGCGACGGAGTTCGACCTCAAGCGCTATGCCGCGGACCCGCGCCGGGCACTCTTGCAGCGCATCCGCGACAACATCGACGAGCACCTCTCCGACCCAGATCTCTCCCCCAACACGATCGCCGCGGCCGCGTTCATTTCTGTCCGACACCTGCACAACCTTTTCCAGGACCAGGGCCAGACCGTCGCATCCTATGTGCGCACGCGACGACTCGAGCGCTGCTACCTCGACCTCACCGACCCGGAGAATTTCGACGTGCCGGTCGCCGCGATCGGCGCGCGCTGGGGATTCAAGGATGCGGCCCACTTCAGCCGGGCCTTCAAGGGTGCCTACGGCGAAACACCGAGCGCCGTCCGCCGCCACGCGAGCGGTCAGTAGACCCGAAAACCCAAACCAACTCCGCCTATCGGAACCCCCGCACCCACTTGACTCTCCGTACCCGCGGATTGTCTCTCCGTGCACGCCTGAGCGCTTGCTTTGCATTTGACAACAGTGTTTCTACACTTGTAGACATATCGGGTTCGTAGAGGAATCCCGCCACCAACCCGCAATGCCGCGGACCGCGAAAGGAAGCATCTTGACGGACAAGAGCACTCGCATCGATTTCATCTACCTCAATGAGCCGGACATGATTGCCGCCGGCGTGAAGGAAATGGCCGCGTGCGTCGACGCCATGGAGGAGACACTTCGCCTTGTCGGCGAGGGCGATTACCGCATGGGCGGACCCCAGGGCAACTCGCATGGCTCGATGATGTCGTTCCCCGAGAACCCCGAGTTCGAGGGCATGCCGCACGACGCCCCGCACCGCCGCTTCATGGCAATGCCCGCCTACCTCGGCGGCTCCTTCCAGACCGCCGGTTGCAAGTGGTACGGCTCGAACCCCGAGAACCGCGAGTCGGGGCTCCCCCGCTCGATCCTGATGTTCACGCTCAGTGACAAAGACACCGGGCAGCCCCTCGCGTTCATGTCGGCAAACCTGCTCAGCGCCTACCGCACCGGCGCGATCCCCGGCGTCGGCGCACGCCACCTTGCACGAAAGGATGCGCGCACCGTCGGCATCGTCGCTCCCGGCGTCATGAATAAGACCTCACTCGAGGCCTTTATGGCCGTGAACCCGGGCCTCGAGCACGTCAAGGTGCAGGGCCGCACGCGATCGCGCGCCGAGGAGTTCGCGGCCTGGGCGAAGGAACAGTTCCCGCAGCTCACGGTCGAGGTCGTCGACACCCTCGAGGAGGCCGTCCGCGATTCCGACATCGTGACGATCGCGCCGACCACCCCCGCGGGATCCGAGAACTACCTCAAGCTCAAGCGTGAATGGGTGAAGCCGGGCGCGTTCATCAGCCTGCCCGCCGACATCATGATCGACGAGGGACTCCTCCACGACGCCCGCCACGTGGCTGACAACCGCGGGCTCTACGAGGCCTGGCACGAGGAAATCCCGTTCCCCGGCCACGAACTCATCGGACTGCACGGCATGTACCTGATGGACCGCATCCAGGAGGGCACCGTCGCGGCCGAGACCCTCGAGGACCTCCCCGCGATCATGGCGGACAAGACGCCCGGGCGCCAGAATGACGACGAGATCATCCTCTTCTCCGTCGGCGGGATGCCCGTCGAGGACGTCGCGTGGGGCACGGTCGTGTACCGCAACGCGCTCGAGCGCGGCATCGGTACCAAGCTGAACCTCTGGGAAACCCCCGAGCTGGCCTAGGTCATCGACGTCCTCCACTCATTCGATTCCACACCGCTACTTCACGGAAATACTTCAAAGAATAGGTACCTCACCATGTCGAATCCACAACTCACGGTGGCAGTAATCGGCCTCGGCTCGGTCGGCTCGATGGCGGCCTGGCAGCTCTCGAAGCGCGAGAACGTTCGCGTGATCGGGCTCGAGCAGTACGGCCGCGTGCACTCCCGCGGGTCCTACGCGGGCGAGTCCCGCGTGTTCCGCACCGCCTACCACGAGGGTGGTCTGTATGTGCCGATGCTCCTCGAATCACGCAACCTCTGGCGCGAGCTCGAGAAGGAGTCGGGCCGCGACGTCTACTACGAGGTGGGCACGCTCTCGATCGCCGAGGAAATGCATCCCGAGTACCAGACCACGCTCGGCACCGTGCGCGACTACGACCTGCCGCACGAGCTCTTCGACGCCGACCAGCTGCGTGCGCGATTCCCGCAGCACCGCATCCACGAGAACGACGCGGGCATCCTCGACCTCCAGGGTGGCGGCCTGCGCCCCGAGGTCAGCGTCATGGCGGCGCTCGAGATTGCCGAGCGCAACGGCGCGGACCTTCGCTTTAACACCCCGGTCCTCGGCATCGAGGAGTACAAGGATGGCGTGGTCATTCGCACCGAGCAGGAGGCCCTCAAGGTCGATCGCATCGTGATCGCGTCCGGCTCGTGGTCGAACCGCATCAGCCCCGAGCTGAACGACCTGCTCCGCCTGCAGATCCTCGGCCTGACCTGGTTCATGCCGCGCACCAGCATCGAGCCGTTCGTGCCGGCAAACTTCCCCGCGTTCCTGCGCGACTCGGGCCCCGTACACGTGTTCGGTGCGCCGAGCTTCGACGGCTACTCGCTCAAGGCCTGCTCGAACCCGACGTGGGATGTGGTTCGCGACGTCGACGACGTGCCGGTGGGCTACACGCGCGAGGAGCTCGTGCGCATCGGACAGCAGATGCAGGAGCTGATCCCGGACATCAACCCGGAGCCAGTGCGCTCGAGCGTGCACCACTGCGCGTACACGCCGAACCGTCTGCCGGTCGTTGACCTCAGCGAGTCGGAGCGCGTAATCACCGTCGCAGGCCTTTCGGGCCACGGCTTCAAGTTCATCCCCGCCCTCGGCAAGTTTGCCGCCGAGCTCGCCGCCGACAGCAACACCGAGTCGGTGCCCGGCGAGTTCTCACTCGAGTCGCACATGGCGGTACTCCGCGACCGCGGCCATTACCAGGGCGGCGGGCACTAGGTATGCACTACGCAGCCAGCGGGGCGCGTCTGCCCAGCCGAATGCGGGCTCGCAGCCGACGCCGAGCATGCGGCCGGTCTCACACCTTGCGTGTGGGGCCGGCCGCAAACATTCTCGGCGATAGACCCGCGTACGCCGCATGACTGATTTGCCCTGGTTTCATCCCCAGAACGGACTTGCCCGCAATCGATTGGCCCTAGCATCCCAAGTGTGAGGCGACGCCGTCGGCACCGCCCGCACCGAAAGGACAGACGATGAAACGCAAATACCTCGCAGCGCTCGGCACTTCATTCGCGCTCGTCGCCGCACTGACGGCGTGCTCCAGTGGCAACTCAGATGAGCCGACCCCCGTCGGGAATTCGTCCAATAATGACGCAAGTGCTCCGGCGCAGGAGGACACGTCGAACGGTGCGGGCGGCGACACGACCGAGGACGCCCCCGCAGACGGCGGCAACGTCTCGAGCGGCGCGGGGAGCGCCGAGGTGATCATCGACGGCGAAACCATCGACATCCCTAACCCGAACGTGCAGTGCGGGGAGTCGGGTGACACGTTCGCGATCGCCGTCACCTCGCCGGATCTCGCGGAAGGCACGACCTTCGGCGCACTCCTAACCGCTGGGGACAGCCCGACGGTCTCAACCGTGGCGCTCGCACAGAGCGATGGTGTCAGTGTCGCATACACCGAAGGCACCGGCGGCGCGGCTGAGGTAACCGTCGACGGCAACACTTACACGATCTCCGGCAGCGGGATGGGCGTGGACGCGACTGACCCGGCGAGCGCGGGTGACGTGGAGTTCTCGTTCACTGTCACTTGCCCGTAGCCAGGGCGATTTCGCGAGGCCCGCTGTGACGCGAGCCGCGCATCCAGACCGAGGGGGCTCCGGAATACCGGGGCCCCCTCAGCATCTGGGGCTACCGTGAGCGGTACGGCGCTGGGCAGCGCGGATGCAGTGGCAAGGAGGCCATCATGGTCGATATTCGAGTCGCTCGGGTCTACGACGAACCCGAACCCGAGAGCCGCTATCGAGTGCTTGTCGACCGCCTGTGGCCGCGCGGCATTAAAAAGGAAGCGCTCGCCTACGACGAATGGGACAAGAACGTCGCCCCGTCGCCGGACTTGCGGAAGTGGTTCGGCCATGAGCCCGAACGCTTCGACGAGTTCACCAACCGCTATCGCCAAGAGCTCGACGAGAGCGACGCCCCACAGCAGCTTCTCGAGGCCGCTGGCACGCGCGATATTTCGCTGCTCATCGCCGCGAAAGACCACCAGCACAACCACGGCATCGTGCTCCGCGACTACCTGCGGGAAGTTGCCGCGGACTAGGCCCGACTCCGTGGCACACTCAGACCATGTCGAGTCGCCTGCCCGCCGTCAACCAACACCGCACGACCAACGAGCGCCTGCATCCTGACCGGGCCTGGGTGCGCATCCTGCGCTTTATTCTGGGCGCGGTCACAGTCGTCGCCGTGATCCGCAACTTCTACCGCTCGGCGAACGGGCTCACCGACAACACGCTCGCGGAGTCGCTCTCGCAGTTCACGAATCAGTCGTGTCTCGTGTTCGGCCTGTGTCTGATCGTGGGCGCGCTCGTGGCCCGCGAGCGGCTGCCGCGCTGGTGGGATCATCTTCGCGGGGCACTTGCGTTTTACATGGTCATGACGGGACTCATCTACGCGCTGCTCGTCGCAGAGCCCGGCGAAATGATGCGCTGGGACCTCGAGTGGACGAACCTGGCGCTGCATCGCCTCGCGCCGGTCACGGGCCTCCTCGACTGGCTACTCATCACGATGACAGTGCGCGGGACTTGGGGCCGGCCGCTCGCATGGCTCATCTACCCGGTGCTCTACCTTGCGTACACCTGGATTCGCGGCGCGCTCGTGACCTGGTATCCGTATCCCTTTCTCGATCCGACACTCGATGGCGGCTGGCCCGAGGTTTTCCGGATGACCGCGATCGTGCTCGTCGCGTTCCTCGCGGTGTCGCTGCTCGTGCACGTGCTCGGGAATCTGCGCGTGCGGCTCGCACATCGGGGTCGGTAGCCGACGGATAGCTGGCAAGCGGCCTGACGCAGGCTACGGCACAGGATGCGCGGGGTTGTTCCGCGAAGGCGCATCGACAAGCAGCCCATCGGTGAGCGTGCTCGGGGTGCCGAATCGATGCCCCGTTATCGAAACCGCCTGCTCGCGCACGAATGGGAGCAGCTCGAGCCAGCCCGACTCGGTGACCGGACCATGCCAGATTGCGAGCACGCATCCGGTCGCCGCACGCGCGATCTCCCGTCGCTCATCCTCCCCGCCGATGAAGCGAAGCCTGCCGCTGAGCCTGGTCACGCTACGACGGAAGTGCGCGTCGGTCTCGATCCGCACGGGGATGCCGAGGTCGGTCAGCAGCTGCTGGGCCCGAGCCGGAAGCTGCTCGCCACTCGAGATCGTGAGCGGCGCATCCGCCCGCAGCCCGGCCGCGACGACGCGCAACAAGCGCGTTGGCACCTCGCCCTCCGCGAGGCGAATCGTGACGGCCGCCGGGAAGTAGCGCACGACGTTGCGCTCGGCGACGAGTCCCTGCGCATCGCGCGCTGCGCCGAACACCTGCTGCCATGCGAGCTCGTCGCTGCGGGTCGCGCGCACGAGGCGCTCCCGATTCGTCATTTGCAGCTCTTCAGCGGCGTGCAGGAGTTGGCGGATGCGCGGCTCAAGCGGCATCGCGCCCGCCTTCGCGTGTCCGAGCCGCCAGTTCGCGAGCGAGGCGACGTAGTGCGCGCCACCCGCCTTGACGGTCGCGCCGACGGTCGATTTCTTCCAGCCGCCGAACGGCTGCCGCGCGACGATCGCGCCGGTCGTGCCCCGATTCACGTACAGGTTCCCGGCCTGCACCCCATCGAGCCACGTCGCGATCTCGCTCCGGTCGAGCGAGTGCAGGCCTGAGGTGAGGCCGTAGTCGACGTCGTTGACAATCTCGATGGCTTCCTCGAGGGTGTCGACGCGCATGACCCCGAGCACCGGGCCGAAGTACTCGACACGGTGGAACTCGCCGCCGCGCTCGACCCCCGCGCGAATCCCCGGGGACCAGACCCGCGCATCCGCGTCGAGCTGCCGCGGGCGGAGCACCCAGTTCTCCCCCGGCCCGAGTTCGGTGAGGCCGCGGCGCAGCTTCTCGCCGACCGGCGCGGTGAGCGGACCCATCGTGGCCGCTGGGTCGGTGGGCAGGCCCACGCGAAGTGACTTGGCCGCATCCACGAGCTGGTTACGCAGGCGACGCGATTTCCCCGACTGCCCCACGAGGATGACGAGCGAGGCGGCCGAGCACTTCTGGCCCGCGTGCCCGAAGGCCGAGTGGATCACGTCGGCAACCGCGAGGTCGTAGTCGGCACTCGGGGTGACGATGATGGCGTTCTTCCCGCTCGTCTCGGCGCGCAGGTCAAGCTCCGGGCGCATCTCGAGGAAGGCCTCGGCCGTCTCGTAACCGCCAGTGAGAATGACCCGGGCGATGGCGTCGTGCTTGACGAGCGCCGATGCGAGCTCGCGGTCGTCAAACTGCACGAACTGCAGCGCATCATTCGGAACTCCCGCTTCCCACAGCGCCTCGGCGACGACCGCACCCGTGCGCGCGGCAACGGCGGCCGGTTTGACGATCACGGGAGATCCTGCCGCGAGCGCGGCGAGCATCCCGCCGGCGGGAATCGCGATCGGGAAATTCCACGGCGGGATGACCGCGATCGGTCCCGCGGTTTCCCATTCGGCGCCGTCTACGTGATCGAGCTCCCGGGCACGCTCGGCGTAGAAGTGCGCGAAGTCGATCGCCTCGCTCACCTCGGGATCCGACTGGTCGAAGGTCTTCCCGCACTCGTGGGCGGCGATTTCCAGGAGCTCGCCGCGGCGTTGCTCGAGTGCCTCGCCCGCGCGGTGCAGCACGGCGGCGCGTTCCTCGCCGGTAAGCTCCGACCACGAAGATTCGACGGCGGTCTGGATGCGTCGCTCGAGTTCCCCGCTTGTGACCACGGTGTGCGACTCGAGCGTCGCGCGGCCGAGCGCCGAGTGGGCGGCGCGCTCACGGATCGCTGCGGCCCAGAGTTGGTTCTGTGGGAGGGCCGGGTCGGAGTCGGGGGTGTTGCGGAAGGTCTCGGTGCGTTTCGATACGCCCTCCGGGCTACTCAACGCTCGTGACTCGCCCGGTGAGTAGTCGCGCAGCGACGTATCGAAGCGCTCGCCCGGGCCCGTCACGAAGCGACGATCCTGCATCCGCTTCGGCGGCGGCACCTCTCCTGAGACGCCATCAATCGAGGCGAGGAACCGGTCCCGTTCGCGCGCGAAGAAGCTGTCGCTCGCGGCAAGGTCGAACACCGCCGACATGAAGTTCTCGCTCGACGCCCCCTCCTCGAGCCGCCGCACAAGGTAAGCGATCGCCACGTCGAACTCCTCCGGGTGCACGATCGGCGTATAGAGTCGCAGCCCGCCCGTGTGCCGCCGCACGACCTCGGCCTGGGCGGGTGCCATTCCGAGGAGCATTTCGACGTCGATGTCGCCCGTTACCCCGCGTGCCTCCGCGATCTTCCAAGCGAGCGCGAGGTCGAACAGGTTGTGCCCGGCCACGCCGATGCGAATGTTTCGCGTGCGCTCGGGATGCAGCGCCCAGTTCAGCATCTCGAGGTAGTTCGTGTCCGTCTCGCGCTTAGTGTCGAAGGTCGCGAGCGGCCAGTTTCGCAGCTCGGCCGTGACGTGCTCCATCGGGAGATTGGCGCCCTTCACGACGCGCACCTTGATCGGCGCGCCCCCTTCGGCAACTCGCGCCGCGGCCCACTCTTGCAGGTCGATCAACGCCGCGAATGAGTCCGGCAGGTACGCCTGCAGCACGATCCCGGCGGAGAGCAGCCGAAACTCTTCGCGTTCGAGCACCCGCTTGAAGACCTCGACCGTGAGTGCGAGGTCGCGGTACTCCTCCATGTCGAGGTTGATGAATTTCGGCTGCTTGGCCGTCGCCGCAATTCGGTATAGCGGCACCAGTCGTTCCACGGCCTCGGCGACGGCTGCCTCGAACCCCCACGGCTGGTGGGGCGCGTTGATCGCCGAGACCTTGAGCGAGACGTAGTCGACATCATCCCGTCGCAACAGCGCGGCCGTGCCGTCGAGCCGCTTCTGGGCCTCGCGCTCGCCGAGCACCGCCTCGCCCAGCAGGTTGAGGTTGAGGTCGACGCCGGTCTCGCGGAGCCTGCGAATGGCCGCGCCGAGTCGCGCATCGCTCGCGTCGATGAGCAGGTGACCGACGAGCTGCCGCAGCGCGCGCCTCGCCGCGGGGACCACGACTTGTGGCACGAGCGGCGCGGTCAGCCCGCCGAGTTGCACGGCCCGAGCGAGCAGCGGCGGAAGGAAGCTCGGGATGCGCTTGGCCAGGCGACGAAGGTTCCGCGCCGCGACGCGCGGATCCTCGGGGCGGATCACCCCGTCGACGAACCCGACGATAAACGCGAGCCCGTCCGGATCGCGCAGCGCGGATGCGAGTTGCAGGCTCGCGGGATCGGGCGGCACCTGCTTCGACTCGCGCAACCACTCGCGCACGAGCTCGACCGCCGCCGGTGCGAGCCGCCGTAGTTCCTCTGGCTGCAGATCCTGCGTCTGCGCAGCGGGTGTGGTCATCCGTTACTCCCGATCTAGCCGAACGATCGCTACCCGAACCATCGCTTCGGTGCGATATCCCCTCTCAAGCTAGCACCGGCTAACTTCCAACCCGCCGCCAAGTCCGGTAGGCAAACCCAAGCAACAGGGCGAGCAGCAGCGTCACGAGGGACGGCAAGAGCGCGGGCTGCGCCGCGAACCAGTCGACGATCGTGGCCACGACGGCGACCGCGAGAAAGAACGTCAGCACGCCCATCAGCATCTCGAGCCTGGCGCGGCGAACGCGTGGCGAAGCCATCCGGATCAGCTCTTCACGCCGCCGGCGGTGAGCCCCGAGACAATGCGCCGTTGGAAAATCAGCACCATGATCACGAGCGGAATCGTCACGAGCGTCCCCGCAGCCATCACCGCGGCATATGGCTGCTCGAACGCATTATCACCAGAGAATCGCGCGATCGCCACGGTCACCGGCTCGGTGGAGCTATTGGATAGCTGGCTCGCGAGCATGTACTCGTTCCATGATGCGATGAACGCAAGGATCGCGGTCGTGAAGAGCGCGGGCGCGGCAAGCGGCAGGATGACCTTGAGAAATGCCTGGCCACGCGATGCCCCGTCGACGCGCGCTGCCTCCTCCAGTTCCCACGGCAGGTCGTTCAGGAACGACGTGAGGGTGTAGATCGTGAGCGGCAGCGCGAATGACACGTTCGGGATGATGAGCGCCTGATAGGTGCCGATCCACCCGATGTCGGTGAAGAGTTGGAACAGTGGAGTCACGAGCGCGACGCCGGGAAACATCGAGGCACCCAGGATGATGCCGGTCACGAAGTTCTTCCCGCGGAAGTTCAGGCGTGCGAGCGCATACGACACGGTAATGCCGAGCGCCAGCGCGATCGCCGTGGTGGTCAGGCCGATGATGAGCGAGTTACCGATCGCGGCGAGGAAATTATTGCCCTTGTCGGTCGCGAGCGCGGCCTCGAAATTGTCGAGCGTCACGTACGTGGGCCAGAACGTCGGGTCGAACGTGTGCGACTTCTCGCGAAAGGCCGTGATGACCATCCAGTAGAAGGGCAGGAGCCCCCAAGCCAGGATGAGCACGACGCCGAGATATGCGCCCCAGCCGTTCTCGGGCCGACGCCGGTGGACGACCGGCTTCTCACGCCTTGCCCCGGCGGGTGTTCCCGTCCCGGCGGGGGTTCCCGTGCCCGCGGTCATGTCGATCCCCCGTTCGATATCGTCGACTCTGGCTTGGTCTTCGACTCTGTCTTTGCCCCGGGCTCTGGCTCTGTCCCCGGCCCTGGCTTGCCTCGCGGCGCGACCGCCGCATCCACATCGCCCTTGCGTGTGGCCTCCTGCGTGCGCACCGCGTTCGCGCCCAGCACCTTTACCATGAGGAATGCGACGGCGAAGATCAGTAGGAACACGATCGTCGAGAGCGCCGAGGCACTATTGAAGTTGCCCTGCCGCATGTCGGCGACCACGAGGATGGATATGGTCGCGACGGGACTCGAGCTGTCCGTCCCCGAGAGGATTGCCGGAAGGTCGTACATTCGCAGCGCATCCAGGACCCGAAAGAGCAGCGCGACCATGAGCGCCGGTTTGACGAGCGGGAGCGTGATCTGCCGAAACCGCTGCCACGCGTTTGCTCCGTCGATTCGGGCGGCCTCGTACACATCCTTCGGGATCATCTGGAGCCCCGCGAGGATGAGCAGTGCCATGAACGGCGTCGTCTTCCATACATCCGCCACGATCACCGCGAAGCGCGATGCCCATGGATCGGTCGTCCACGAGATATCCGTGCCGAACAGGGTATTCACGATGCCCTTCTCGGCGAAGATGAAGTACCAGAGCTTGGCCGTCACCGCAGTCGGGATCGCCCACGGGATGAGGACGCTCGCGCGCAGGAGCGAGCGTCCCACGATGTTGCGCGACATGATCAGCGCCATGAGGAAACCGAGCACGGTTTCGAGGCTCACCGTCACGACCGTGAAGAACAGCGTGACCCAGACTGAGGACCAGAAGTCGGCACCGACCGTGCCCGTAGGGCAGCTGTTGACTCCCGTGCCGCAGTCTTGCAGCAGCCACTTGGCGTAGTGCGCGAGGCCCGCGAAACCGCCCTCTGTGAACATCCCGGTCTCCGGGTCGATCCCCCGGTCCGACTGGAACGAGAGCGTGATCGCGCGGATGACCGGATAGCCGATGATGATCGCGAGTACCGCCATCGACGGCAGCACGAGCCACGCCGCTTTGCGAGAATCCCACTTGGTTTGGCGCTGCACCGGTGGGATGCTGCGGTCGATCTTCGGCCGGCTCGAGGTTCGCGTGGTGCTCATCGATGGCTCCCGTTCTGCCTGCGGGTCAGGTCGTGCGTGGACCTGACCCGCCATTCGCTAGGGCTAGGCCGCCGCGTTCCGAATCGCGGCGGCCATGTCGGCCATCGCGTCGTCGACCGACTTACCTGCCGTGATCGCCGCGTAGGCATTGTCGTGGATCGCCTTCGAGATCGCCGCGTAGTACGGGGTCACCGGTCGCGGCTGGGCCGTGTCGAGCGCATCCTTGAGCGTCGGTAGGTAAGGAAACTGTTCGATGAGCGCGGAATCCTCATACACGGAGGCGAGCACCGGTGGGAAGGACTGCTCGGCGAAACTCTTCTGGTTTTCCTCGCTCTGGACGAACTTGATGAAGTCGAGCGCGGTGGCCTTGTACTCCGAGAACATGTTGATGCCGTTGTTGTAGCCGCCGAGGGTCGAGGCTCCGGGACCGTCCGGGCCGACAATTGGCGCGACCTCAAAGTTACCCTTTACCTGGGATTCCTCCGCGCCTGCATTGTCGTACATGTAGGGCCAGTTATAGGCGTACATCGATTCACCGCCCACGAATGCGAGGTTCGTTTCTTCCTCCGTGAAGCTGTCGGTGCGCTGCGCGATTTCACCCGCGGCATACGCATCCACGAGCGACTGCAGCCCTGCCTTCGCGCCCGCTTCCTCGACGAGCGGCGTCGAACCGTCCTCATCCACGACCGCCCCACCGTTGGCGTTAATCGCCTGGGTGGTCTGCACGGTCAGGCCCTCGTAGTTCTTGAGCTGGAGCACGAGGCAGTCGACTCCCGCTTCCTCAGCGGCCCCGCAGGAATCGATGAGCTCGGTCCACGTTGCGGGTGCCTTGTCAACGAGGTCGGTTCGGTAGTAGAGCAGCTGGGCGTTCGTGTTCTGCGGCCCGGCGTAGAGCGTGCCCATGTAGGTCGCCGAATCGACGGTCGCGGGTAGCAGCCCGGTGGTGTCCAGGGCGAGGTCGCCCTCGAGCGGTTGCAACCAGCCGTTGGCCGCGAACTCCGCGGTCCACGTGACGTCGAGCGCCATGACGTCGTAGTCGCCGCTATTCGCCTGCAGCGACTGCACGAGGGTCTCGCGCTGCTGATCCGCTTCCTGCGGCAGTTCGCTCAGCGTCACCTCTTCGTCGGGATGCTCGGCGTTCCAGGCCTCGATGATCGGCACGAGTTTGCCGGTGTCGTTCGCGCCCATCGCGAAAGTGATCGGGCCGCGTTCCGCCGCCGCCGTCTCACCGCCACCGGCACCCGTTTCACCCGGAGACCCGCTGGCGCATCCCGCGAGCGCGAGGGCCGTGGCGCCGAACAGCGCGATCGCGCTCTTCACTGCAATTCTGGATTTCATCTTCGATCGTTCCTTCTTCTCGATGGGTCCGCGACATTGCGGTACTCGGATTGGGTTCTCGTTCGATTGCGGTGTTCAGGTGGAGGGGCGTTGGTTCAGGGATGCGCCGGTCGCCCCCGTCGGATGGGTCGGCAAGTCAGTTCTGGCGCAACCCGGTCTCGGTGTCGAAGACATGGAGTCGCTCGGGCATGGCCTCGAACCGTACGGTGTCGCCGGCCGCGGGGATGTTGTCGCCGATCAATCGCGCCACGACCGTCTGCTTGCCCTCGCCGAGGTCACCAAGCCCATAGACGTACGCCTCGGAGCCGAGTTCCTCGACCATGTCGACGACGACTTCGAAGCCACCCTCCTCGGAGACGAACAGGTGCTCGGGACGCATGCCGATCGTGACGCGCTTTGCGGTGCCCGGAGGTACTGGGATGCGCCGGTGCCCGAATTGCACGGTGCCGTCATCGGCGACCGAGGTCTCGACCAAGTTCATCGCGGGCGAGCCGATGAAGCTCGCGACGAAGACGTTCTTCGGCCGCGAGTAGAGCTCGCGGGGAGGCGCCACCTGTTGCAGTACCCCCGCATCCATCACTGCGACGCGATCGCCCATCGTCATCGCCTCAACCTGATCGTGGGTCACGTACACGGTGGTGACGCCGAGGTCGCGCTGCAGTCGGGCGATCTGCGAGCGCGTCTGAACGCGAAGCTTGGCGTCGAGGTTCGAGAGCGGTTCATCCATGAGGAAAACCTTGGGCTCGCGGACAATCGCTCGCCCCATCGCGACGCGCTGCCGCTGCCCGCCCGAGAGTGCTTTGGGTTTGCGCTCCAGGAACTCGGTCAGGCCGAGCATCTCGGCGGCCCGCTCCACCCGCTCGCGGATCTCGGTACTCGGTCGACGCTGCATCTTCAGGCCGAAAGACATGTTCTCGCGGACGCTGAGGTGCGGATACAGCGCGTAGTTCTGGAAGACCATCGCGATGTCGCGGTCTTTCGGGTCGGCCTCCGTGACGTCTTCGGCATCGAGATAGATCGTTCCGCTTGACACCTGCTCGAGTCCCGCGAGCATCCGGAGTGTGGTGGACTTTCCGCAGCCCGATGGACCCACGAGCACCAGGAATTCACCGTCGGGGATCTCAAGGTCGAAGCCATCGACCGACGGCCGGTCCGCACCCGGGTATACCAGGCTCACGCGATCAAACGTCACCACCGCCACGACCTACCCCCTGCCTCGGCATCCTTGCCGCACAGACGTTTGCGTTCGTGGCTACCCTACTCCGATTTTCGGTTTTCGGTGCCATTTTGGCTGATCGGCACACAGAATCGCAGCTGCGTGCCGATCTCGCCGCAGCCCTACTCGGCCATCATTTCGCGCACGAGCGGGATGACCTTCGTGCCGTACAGCTCGAGCGAGTGCATCAGGAGTTCGTGCGGCATGGGGCCGTTCGAGTACTTGAGGTCGAATCGCTCTGCGCCGAGGGCCTTCATACCGGTGACGATCTTGCGCGCGACGGTCTCGGGCGAGCCGACCAGCAGCGCGCCGTGATTCGCCTCCTGCTCGTACTCGCCGCGGCCCATTGCGGGCCAACCGCGGTCGCGGCCGACGCGGTCTCGACCGATCTTGAAGTAGGGGTACAGCTGCTCGCGCGCTTCCTCATCGGTATCGGCGACGTGGCCCGGCGAGTGATAGCCGACGTGCGCCTCGGTGTGCCCGTAGTGCGCCTGCGCCTCGCGATACACCCGCGCGAACGGCGCGAAACGCTCGGCGGAACCGCCGATGATCGCCAGCATGAGCGGGAAGTCGTACTTCGCGGTACGGACGACGGACTGCGGGGACCCGCCGACCGCGACCCAGGTCGGGAAGGTCCGCTTCCCCTCTCCCTCCGGCGTCTCGAGCGGCGGATAGATCGGCTGATCGGTGAGTGCGGCGCGAGTCGTCCCTCGCCACGTGACGGGCTCGTCCTTCGCGACGTGCGACCACAGGTCGAGCTTTTCCTCGAACAGCACCTCGTAGTCCGCGAGCGAAAGGCCGAACAGCGGGAAGGACTCGGTGAACGAGCCGCGACCCACGATGATCTCCGCGCGGCCGTTTGAGAGCGCATCCACCGTCGAGAAGCGCTCAAACACGCGAACAGGGTCGTCGGAACTCAAGACCGTCACCGCGGTGCCGAGCTTGATGCGCTCGGTCGTCGCGGCGATCGCGGCAAGCACCGTCTCCGGCGAGGACACCGCGTAGTCGTCGCGGTGGTGCTCGCCGATCCCGATCACGTCGATGCCCACGCGGTCCGCGAGCTGCGCCTGCTCGAGCACGTTCCGTATCGTCTGGGCATGCGTGATCGGCTTGCCGTCCGAACCCACGGCCAGGTCACCGAACGTATCGATGCCGAGGATGAGGTCCTCCGGCGCGGTCGACGGGAAATTCGTGGTGGTCTGATCCGACTCGCCCTGCGCGCTCATGCCAGGCTCCTTTTCGCTTGAACTCGATGCACTCTTCGATGCATTTTCATATACATAGGTGAACCACCGCCAGAACACCGCTATTCCCCGCATCCCGCAGGACCGACCGGGCGGCAGTGACGGGAGGCAACGACACTCTGATTTCCCTAAGGGAAGCGCGTAAGACTGAGAACCCACCCCGACCAGAGCCCGAAAATCCACTGATCCCAGCCCACAACGACGCGGGCTCGCAGCCGACTCTCAGGTTCAGAGAATTCACCTCTTGCGTGGCGCGCGGGATCGTATATCATTTCGTATATCTAACCGGTACCGCCGGTAAATACATTGCAACGACGCGAAGGGAAGCCATGTCGATCGACTTCACCGCACGTGAGAACCGACCAGGCAAGATCATTGCCCTCCACCTCAACTACCCATCTCGCATCGCGCAGCGTGGCCGCTCGCCGAAGTTCCCCGGCTACTTCATCAAGGCCGGCACCTCGATCGCGAACACCGGCGACACCATCGAGCGCCCCAAGGGCACCGAGCTCCTCGCCTACGAGGGTGAGATCGCGCTGATCATCGGCGAGACCACCCGCCGTGTCAGCCCCGAAGAGGGCTGGTCGAGGGTTTCGGGTATCACCGCCGCGAACGACTGGGGCCTCTACGACCTCCGTCACGCCGACAAGGGCTCGAATGTCAAGAACAAGTCCGGCGACGGCTACACCCCGCTCGGCCCCGAGGTCATCCCGGCCGAGGGTCTCGACCCCAAGGCCCTGCGCGTACGCACCTGGGTCAACGGCAACCTCGTGCAAGACGACGACACCTCGGGCCTCGTCTTCCCCTTCGGCCAGCTCGTGGCCGACCTCAGCCAGCTGATGACCCTCGAAGCCGGCGACATCATCCTCACCGGCACCCCCGCGGGTTCGTCGGTGGCGCAACCCGGCGACGTCGTCGAGGTCGAGGTGGATGCACCCACCGCTCCTGGCGCACCGTCGACCGGCCGCCTCGTCACCAACGTCGTCGAGTCGGAATTCGACATGGCCGCATTCGGCGCCCAGCCGCAGGTTGACGACAACCAGCGCGCCGAGGCGTGGGGCTCCCGCGAGGCCGCCGGCCTTCCCGCCGAGCGCAGCACCATCACGGATGAGCTTCGCGCGAAGGTCGAGCAGGTCGCGGTCGCGACGCTCTCGGCACAGCTGCGCAAGCGCGGCCTGAACAACGTCTCGATCGACGGCCCGACGCTCAACCACCCCGGCCGCCGCATCCTCGGCTACGCCAAGACTCTGCGCTATGTCCCGAACCGCGAGGACCTCTTCAAGTCCCACGGCGGTGGCTACAACGCACAGAAGCGCGCGATGGATTCGGTCAAGCCCGGCGACGTCGTCGTCATGGAGGCTCGCGGCGAGAAGGGCACCGGCACGCTCGGTGACGTCCTCGCGATGCGCGCCAAGGTGCTCGGGGCGACCGGCATCATCACCGACGGCGGCGTGCGCGACTCGGCCGCGGTGGCCGAGGTCGACATCCCCGTGTACTCCAACGGCTCGCACCCCGCAGTGCTCGGCCGCCGCCACGTCCCGTGGGAGGTCGACGGCACGATCGCGTGCGGTGGTACCACGGTGCAGCCCGGCGACATCATCGTCGGTGACGACGACGGCGTCATCGTCATCCCGCCTGCCCTCTTCGAGGAGGTCGTCAACGACGGCTTCGAGCAGGAGCAGCAGGATGCGTGGGTCTATGAGCAGGTCAAGGCTGGCAACAAGGTCGACGGTCTGTTCCCGCCGAACGCCGAATGGAAAGCCAAGTACGAAGCCTGGAAGCAGAGCCGATGAGTTCCCCGCGAGCCGCTGCCGCCGAACCCTCGAAGTCGCAGCAGGCGTATAACTACCTGCGCGAGCGCATCACCTCGGGGGCGTTCGGCCCCGGATACCGCCTGGTATTGGGTCAGATCGCGCAGGAACTCGGGTTTTCGACGGTGCCGGTTCGCGAGGCCATCCGGATGCTCGAGGCCGAGGGTGCCGTCACCTTCGTCCACAACGTGGGCGCCCAGGTGACGATGCTCAACAGCGACGTCTATCACGAGACGATGGAGACCCTGAGTCTCGTGGAGGGCTTCGCGACCGCGAAGTCGGCACCGAACCTCACGACCGAGGATCTCGCACAGGCCCGCGAAATCAACGCCAAGATGCGCGCGCTCACCGAATCGGACACGCTCGACGCGACCGAGTTCACCCGACTGAACCAGGAGTTCCACACGGTGCTGTTCCAGCACTGCGAAAACTCCCACGTCTCGGACCTCGTGCGCCGCGGTTGGCACCGCCTCGAGACCATGCGCGAATCCTCGTTCGCCTTCGTCCCTGGCCGCTCACTCGAGTCCGTCGACGAGCACGAAGCGCTCGTCGAACTGATCGAGTCCGGAGCGAGCGAAACCGAGGTCGAGGAAAAGGCGCGAGAGCACCGGCTCAACACGATGAACGCGGTCCTCAGCTCCCTCGAAGCCAAATCTTCCCGTTCATCCCAAACTTCATCTCCACAACCAACCAAGTAAGGAAAATCGCATGACTACTCGTCCCGCTGATCTCCCCAGCCACATCCAGCTCTACATCAACGGTGAATACCTCGACGCCAAGTCGGGCAAGACCTTCGACGTCATCAACCCCGCCACCAACGAGACCTACATGACGGCCGCGTCGGGTGACAAGGAAGACGTCGACCTCGCGGTCGCCGCAGCGAAGCACGCCTTCGACCACGGCCCCTGGGCCAAGATGCTGAACCGCGACCGCTCGCGTGTGCTGCACAAGATCGCCGACATCATCGAGACGCGCGACGAGCGCCTCGCACTCATCGAGAGCTGGGACTCGGGTCTGCCGATCACGCAGGCCAAGGGCCAGGCACGCCGTGCCGCCGAGAACTTCCGCTTCTTCGCCGACCTCATCGTGGCGCAGCACGACAACGCTTTCCGCGTTCCGGGCCGCCAGGTCAACTACGTGAACCGCAAGCCGATCGGTGTTGCAGGCCTCATCACCCCGTGGAACGTTCCCTTCATGCAGGAGTCGTGGAAGCTCGCTCCCGCGATTGCGACCGGTAACAGCGTCGTGCTGAAGCCCGCGAGCTACACCCCGCTCTCGGCCGCCCTGTGGCCCGAGATCTTCGAAGAGGCCGGCCTCCCCAAGGGTGTCTTCAACCTCATCCTCGGCGGCGGTGGCACCGCAGGTGACGCACTCGTCAAGCACCCGGATGTTCCGCTCATCTCGTTCACCGGTGACAGCTCGACCGGCGCAACCCTCTCGACCAACGCCGCACCGATGCTCAAGGGCCTTTCGCTCGAGCTCGGCGGCAAGAGCCCTTCGGTTGTGTTCGCGGACGCCGACCTCGAAGAGGCGCTCGACGCCACCGTCTTCAGCGTGTTCAGCCTGAACGGCGAGCGTTGCACCGCGGGTTCGCGTGTGCTCGTCCAGCGCGACATCTACGACGACTTCATCGAGCGCTTCGCTGAGCGCGCGCGCAACATCGTTGTGGGCGAGCCTGGCGACCCCGCGACCGAGGTTGCGGCACTCGTGCACCCGAACCACTTCGACAAGGTCATGGAGTACATCGAGATCGGTAAGGGCGAAGGTCGCCTCCTCGCCGGCGGTGGCCGCCCCGAGAACTTCCCCGAGGGTACCTACGTCGCGCCGACCGTCTTCGTTGACGTCAAGCCGGATGCACGCATCTTCCAGGAAGAGATCTTCGGCCCGGTCGTTGCGATCACGCCGTTCGACACCGACGAGGAAGCCCTCGAGCTCGCGAACAACACGAAGTACGGCCTCGCCGCATACGTGTGGACCTCGAACCTGAAGCGGGCCCACAACTTCGCCCACGCGATCGACTCCGGCATGGTGTGGCTCAACTCGAACAACGTCCGTGACCTGCGCACCCCGTTCGGTGGCGTGAAGGCCTCGGGTCTCGGCCGCGAGGGTGGCTACCGCTCGGTCGACTTCTACACGACCCAGCAGAACATCCAGGTCACGCTCAACGAGGCACACAGCCCCCGTTTCGGCGCCGGCAAGTAACCCATACCCCAGCAATTCTGTAACTCAAGGAAGAAGAACAATGTCAGCATTCAAGGAAGAAGACCGCACCTCGTCTGGGTTCTTTGTCACCAAGGAAGCCCCGATCGAGCCCACCAACCCGGTCCCGACCCCCAAGGCCGAGGCTCCGGACATCCTCCGCTGCGCGTACATGGAACTCGTGGTCACCGACCTCGCCGCTTCGCGTCACTTCTACGTCGACGTACTCGGCCTCACCGTGACTGAAGAGGACGACGAGGTTATCTACCTCCGCTCGCTCGAGGAGTTCATCCACCACAACCTCGTCCTGCGTAAGGGCCCGGTTGCCGCCGTGGCCGTGTTCTCGTACCGCGTTCGCACGCCGGAAGACCTCGACAAGGCCGTGGCCTTCTACGAGGAACTCGGCTGCCGCGTTGAGCGCCGCGCAGAGGGCTTCAACAAGGGCATCGGCGACTCGGTGCGCGCCGTTGACCCGCTCGGCTTCCCGGTTGAGTACTTCTACGAGACCGAGCACGTCGAGCGACTCGCATGGCGCTACGACCTCTACACCCCGGGTGCGCTCGTTCGCCTTGACCACTTCAACCAGGTCACCCCGGACGTCCCCCGCGCGGTTCGTCACCTCCAGGACCTCGGCTTCCGCGTGACGGAAGACATCCAGGACAAGGAAGGCACCGTCTACGCAGCATGGGTGCGCCGCAAGGCAACCGTCCACGACACCGCAGCCACCGGTGGTGACGGCCCCCGCATGCACCACATCGCGTTCTCGACGCACGAGAAGCACAACATCCTCGCGATCTGTGACAAGCTCGGCGCGCTGCGCATGTCGGACGCCATCGAGCGCGGCCCTGGCCGCCACGGTGTCTCGAACGCGTTCTACCTCTACCTCCGCGACCCGGACGGCCACCGCGTCGAGATCTACACGCAGGACTATTACACCGGCGACCCCGACAACCCCGTTGTCACGTGGGACGTGCACGACAACCAGCGTCGTGACTGGTGGGGCAACCCGGTAGTTCCGTCGTGGTACACGGACGCGTCGCTCGTGCTCGACCTCGACGGCAATCCGCAGGAAGTCGTTTCGCGCACCGACGCTTCGGAGCTCGAAGCAACCATCGGCGCCGACGGCTTCTCGTACACCCGCGAGGGTGACGAGGAGAAGGGCTTCAAGCTGGGTAACCAGCTCTAAGCCAGCCCGCTAGCCTCGCGCTGTCACTAAAGTGCGGTGGATGCGAACCTTGCGTTCGCATCCACCGCACTTTTTTGTTGTTGCGCGGCCGGGACGCGTGGCCCGATCACATGCGGAACCGAGTACGACTTTTCCATTCATTGTCATTGAAGTTCACGCATAACAAAGTTGGAACGATTCAATACCGAAAACCCCTTAAGTTGGGGTTTCCCTCCCCCATAGTTTCGTTGTGTTGTCCTAGCCATCCGATTCGTAAGCTGGCCACACAGGGCACGACGTGCCGGAACTCTTCTTGAGAATGTGGATGTGCCATGAAGGATAGAGACAACGAGGGTCGTAGTTCGCAGCTTGGAACGACGGCGAACCTCTTGAGCTTCTCAGCAGGAGACTACGAGTTTGCTCACTGGCTCAGCAATATCGGTGAAGCGGCTGGCACGCTTTTCTCAGGCGCGTTCTCGGTGCAGCTCCCGGACGGTACCCGTCACCTCGCGTACTGCCTTGACGCCAGCTGTCCGTTCGATACCGAGCAGGACTGCTTTGGTGTGCCTGTTGCGCGAACCGACTTTGCGCGCGACAACAGCTGCACGCCGCTGAGCAACGACGACCAGAGCGCGACTCACGACCGCATCGTCTGGATTGCTCGCAACAGTTACCCCGCGGTCCCCCTCGAGGAACTCGCCGCGGCCGCTGGTGCCGACGGACTGACGCGTCAAGACGCGATCGCGGCGACCCAGGTCGCGTTGTGGATGCTAACCAACGGCGTGCTGTTCGCCGGTCTTCTCGAAGCCGATTTTTCGGTAACCGCCCGTGTACTGGCCGTGATCGACTACTTGACCGGTCCCGCAAACGTCGGTGCTCCCGAACAAGCAACCAGCACGCAAACGACTGAGCCGGGTACCGTCATCCACCTTCGATTGGACAACAACCGTAACCTGCTGACCGACACGCACTACCTTGTTTTGTCGGGCGCGGACGTCGACTACGAGGCACTCAGCTGCGACGAGCCCGAAGAGTCCTTCCCTCGTCGCCTCGCGGCGTAGCGACGCGGCTCATTCGAGGTCGCTCGGTAGCTCCGAACGTTTCGAGACGCCGAGTTTCTCGAGCGCATTCGACATGTGGAACGCGACGGTCGCGACGCCGATATTGAGTTCGCGCGCGATCTCCTTGTTCCGCCAGCCACGGGCGGCCAGCCGCGCGACCTGAATCTCGCGGCGGGTGAGCTCCGCCATACGCCGCTGGTTCTCGGAGGAAAAGCGCTTCACCTGTGCCTCCGCGTCCGCGATGTACGCGGTGGCGCCCACCTCGTGGAACCCTTCGCGTGCCGCCGCAAACTCCTCCCGCGCGAGATCGCGTTGCCCTCGGACGCGGGCGTAAAGGTTCGCGAGCGCGAGGTGGCATTTCGCTGCGGTGAAGCTCGAGCGCGCTTCCCTCGCGCCGCGCTCAAAGATCGCGACAGTGCCGTGAATGTCGCCGCGCGATGCTGGTTCAACCGCACCAAGCCACGAATACTCGGACGGGCCCTCGAACGCGAGGGCGGCCTCGATCTGTTCGATTTCCTGCCAGATTGGCAGTGCCTCATCGAAGCGCCCCATCGCCGCAAGGATCTCGATTCGCGCCCCGCGAATTCGGAGCGATCCGAGATAGCGCGGCTCCGGCGTCGCCGCTTCGAGCAGCTCGAGGGCCGCCTGCGGCCCCTTTCGCGCCATCGCGAGCTGCGATTCCGTGACGGGGAGCATCTCGATGCCATATCCCGGGTAACGGTACTGGTCCGCCTCCTTTGCGACGGTGAGGTATCGCTCGGCCTCATCGAGGTGTCCCTCCGCCGCGAGCAGCCAGGCCTTTAGCGCAGGAATCGCGATCCGCGTCGGCATATCGAGGCCGTCAAAGGCACGCACGAACGCCTCGTCAATATTGGCGCGCGCCTCCTGCCAGTCGCCGCGCCTGATGGTCAGGTCGAGATCCACGACGTCGAGCTGTCCACGGACAAACATCGTGCGCGACACCTTCTTCAGTCGCCGCTTTGCCTCCAGGATGATCTCACTCGCCTCGTCGACAAAGCGGTCCCCGCGGCCTCCGAGAACGAGGGCGGCGAGCGTCAACACATCGACGGCCTCCGTCGAGTCGTCGGGAAGAGCGCGCGCCTGCTGCGCCAACTGCCGGGCCTCGTCAGACGAGCCAGCAACGTTGCCCGCGGACACCCCAAACACGAACACGAGCGCCTCGATAAACAGCAGTCTCGCTCCGGGATCGATCCATCGCAGCTCGGGGTTGTCGGGCGTCTTGCCCACGAGCGCAGCGTAACGCGGCACCGTGTCTTGCACCGCCGCGATGGTCGCCTCCGGGCCCGTTTGCAGCGCCGAGAGCAGTTCCATACGGGAGACTTCTGCCTGCATGAATTCGTGGTCGATGTTCTCGGGCGGCCCTTCCAGATACGCAAGCCGAGCATCCCGTGCGTCTAGCCGCCCGTGGGCCTTGACCGTCCGGAGCCACAGGTAGATGAACATGAACTCGGCATCGTCCGTGAACTTCGCGAAATCGCTGATGCGGCCCTGATACTGCAGGGGCGAAGACTGCCGCAGGAAGACGTGCCCGAACTTCCGCAGCAGCGCCCGGTATTCCCCATTGCCAAAGCCCGACTCCTGGGCACGCTCAATCGCGACGTCGAGCAAGTCCAGGGTCTCTTGCCCATATCCACCATCTTCGAGATCCGCCGCGGTCTCAAGCGTCTTGGCCACCGCAACGGCGTCGATCTCGGGCCACGAAAGCAGCTCGTGAATCCTCGATTCATTGCCGAACGTGAGATCGGCAAGCCCGCTGTGAATAATGCGAACGCGCTCGGGGTCGGCTCGCTCGAGAATATCGGGGGCAGAGAGTGGATCGTAGAGATGGAGCATCCCCGTGAGGGAGTTCATGATGACGACGCCGCCGTCGGCCACCGATTCCGAGGTGAAGGTAACCCCCACTCGATTGGACACGAGCTTGAGCTTCTGGACCGACACGCCGTCGGGCTGCAGCGCGCAGACTTCGGCGGCCAACCTCGTGATCTCGGAGAGTTCGCCGTCAGTCGGCCATGGGGCGGGCGGCATGCGTGCCGAGGTCACCGTCGGCAAGGTCCGGATCCTGCCGAGATCTTCGAGGTGGTCTTCGCTCACGTTGTTGAGGTAGAGACGAACCGCCTCGTAGCGACCACCGGTCAGTTGACGAATTCGCTCACCCTCGCCAACGGCGACACCGGAGCCAACCTGGTGCCCGACATAGGTGACGATGTCCTCAGCCGACCACTCGGGCAGGATCACGAGGTGCGCGTTTGGTTCCGTGTAAACCATCTGTCGCAGCTCGTCGCCGAGGTCGATCGGGTAGGCGAGCGAATCGCCAAGGACGAAGTTCGCGCCCCGCGCGGTCGCGCGCATCACGATGTAGCGGAACACCACGGAGCTCATCGGGTCGCAGCACTCGAGGTGGTCGAACACCATCAGCATCGTCCGGTCGTCGACATCGAAGTGGGCATCGAGCGCCTGGAGCACTCGCCGGCCGAGCTCGATCGGGTCACGATCCGGCACTAAGTCGGGCAGGAGATGCCGCAGCCCCACCATCTTGAGGCACACGCGCTCGAGCGCAGAATACGGCACGTCATGTTCCCACGGCACCAGCGTGACGAAGAAGTCGAGCCACTCGTGCTCGCGCGCGTACTCGAGCGCCGTCTGCAGCACGCGGTCCACGCCAGCGCCAGGCATGCCGCGAAACGTGATCAGGGTGCCCTGGTCGGGGCTGGTCTGTGAGAAGGCATCCGCGAGCAATCGTTCGGCGGACTCCACCGGAGTCAAAAGCGGCACTGCCGGAACGTAAAACTCACGCATGCCTGATCACGCATCCTTCTCTTCGTTACCTCAGTAGTATCAGCTGCCACCGACATGCCATCGGCTAGATGGCGAAGGCGCCAATCCCCCAGTTAACCGTCTTGGCCTCAACGGGCGACAAGAACGCATCCACATCCGCGCGATCGACCTCGTCGAGCGTCGCCGGCTGCCACTGCGGATTGCGATCCTTGTCGAGGACCTGGGCCCGCACGCCTTCAAGGAAATCGTGGGCGACGCAGAGGCGCATGCCGGCTCGGTACTCGAGATCGATCGCCGAACGCAGGTCCGCAGCTGTGCGGTTGCTCCGAATTACTTCGAGCGTCACGGCGATCGCGGTGGGCGAGGATGCGCGGATCGCCTTAGCTGCGGCGGCCGCGGCCGGTCGGCTGACCGCCCGTGCGTCGAGCCGCGACAGAATTTCCGCCGGAGTTTCTGCTGCATAGACCTCATCGATCCACTCGCGCTCCCGCAGCAGCGGGGATTCGGGCGCGGGCTGCGAGAGCTCGGCGAGGAGCGCATCCGCAGCCTCCGACTCGAGGCGCGCGACGAGCTCGGCAAGCCGTTCGGAAGACACGAAGTGGTCCGCGAAACCGGTCGCGATCGCGTCCCCTGCGTCGAGCCGCGCGCCGGTGAGCCCGGCATGGATGCCCGTTTCGCCCGGCATGTTCGCGAGGAGATAGGTGCCACCGACGTCGGGGACGAAGCCAATCGCGGTTTCGGGCATCGCGATCTGACTGCGCTCGGTAACGACGCGCCGCCCCTTGCTGTGGGCGGAAAGCCCGACGCCACCGCCGAAGGTGTAGCCGTCCATGATCGCGACGTACGGCTTCGCGAGGTCGCCGGTGGCCGCATCCAACCGATACTCGTTGGCGAAGAACTCCGCGGCATCCTCGCCGCCGGTGCCGAGCACATCCGCCCGAATTTCGAGGATGTCGCCGCCGGCACAGAGGCCGCGCTCCCCCGCCCCGATGAGCAAATATTGCTTCACTTCGGGGGTCTTTTCCCAGGCCGCAAGTTGACTGGTGATTTCGCGAATCATCGCGTGGCTGAGGGAGTTGAGCTGCCTCGGCCGATTCAGCGTGATGACGCCGAGCTGCCCCGCCGGGCCGCGGCGCTCGAAGAGCACCTGCCCGCTCAGCGTCGTGTTGTATGCATCCGCCTGTCCAGTCATGGCATGAGAATACGCGAATCGATGCTAGGTAATGGAACACATTGATTCACCCCGGGTGACGCAGTCGCGGAAGACTACCCCTCACCGTCCGACTGCAGGAGCCGACGAAACGCGCCGTCTCGCGCCACAAGCTCGTGCCAGGCCCCCGACTCCACGATCCGCCCACGCTCCATGACGTGGATGCGATCGGCGTCGCGCAGCGTCTCGAGGCGGTGCGCAATCACGACAGTCGTTGCGCCAAGCGTGCGCAGTGTCCCGACAAGCCGTGCCTGTGTGATCGGATCCTGGTGGCTCGTGGATTCATCGAGCACGAGCACCGCGCCCGCGAGCGCTCCCGGTGCGCGCCGTGCCCGCAGCAGCGTCCGCGCGAGCGCGAGGCGCTGCCGCTGACCGCCGCTCAGTCGGTCGCCCCGTCGCCCGATGGGTGTGTCGAGGTCGAGATCGAGCATGAAGAGGTCGAGCACGAGTTGCAGCTCCTCCGCGTCCGCATCGGGCGCCCCGAGACGGAGGTTCTCGGCGACCGTCGCATCCAAGAGGAACGGCTCCTGGTCGGCGACGACGACGCGCCGGGCGACCTCCGCCGAACCGAGCACGGGCAACGCACTCCCCGCGACGCGGATCTCCCCCTCGGCCACGTCGAAGTGCCGCTGCAGCAGGCGCGCGAGCGTCGATTTCCCCGAGCCGCTCGCCCCCGCGATGCCGATCATCTCGCCGCGGCCTACGCGAATGCTCACGCCGTCGATCACCGGTTCCGCTCGCCCCGGATATGTAAACCCGGCCTTGTCGACCTCAATCGCGGGCGTGGATGCGCGCGCCGCGAACAGTGGATCGGGTTCGGTTGGATGCTCTGGCTCGCTGACGACGGGTTCGCCTGCGGCGAGCTCACGAATGCGCCGGGTCGCTTCCAACCCGACCGGCAAGGATCCCGCGAGCCGCTCGACCGTGTCGAGCGCCGCCGCGGTACCCGCAACGAGCGAGGCCGCGAGCAGAGCCCCGGGCAAGGAAACACCATCGAACATGAGATTCGGGATGCTGGCCAGGAGCACGAGCAGTGTGCCGCCCCACAGCCTCGCAGTGTTGAGCGCGCTGCGCGTCCCCGCCCGGGTTCCCTGCCTGCGGAGCGTGGCCGCGAGGTTTTCGTCGGCCTCGCGCGCTGTTGCGAGGCGGTGCGGAACTCCCTCGGCCGCCATGATTTCCTCGCGCAGCCGCACCGAGTCGGCGACGTACTGCGTCGTGTTGACGCGCAGCTCGGCGACGGTGCGAGCTGCGGCCCGCGACGATCGGGCGCCCAGGACGGGCACGATGACGCCGACGAGCATGACGCCGGCCAGTACCACGGCGGGCAGCCACCCCGCGGCGAGCCAGGCGGTCAGCACCGCGCCGAGCGGAATCACCACCGCGCTGATCGCAGGTGCGATCGTGTGGGCAAAAAACACCTCAACGCGATCGACATCGCGCACCGCCGTCGACTGGATGCGCGCCGCACCCGCGCCATCGGTGACGGCCGGGGCCTGCGGGATGAGCCGGTCGATCATCCATACGCGCATCTCGCCCATGAGGCTGAACGCCGCGAGGTGGCCAAACAGCTGCTCGACGTACCGCAGCCCCGCCTTGATGGCGGTCGCGAGCACAAAAAGCACCGCTACGAGCATGACAAACCCCGCGCCGGAAGCGGCGCCCGTCGCGAGCATCCCGACCGCCCAGGCCGGCAGCGCGAGTTGCACCGCACCGAGCGACTGCCCGACGAGCCGCGCGATCACCGAGGCGCGCAGGCGCTTTGTAGCTGGGCGAGCGAAGCGCAGCAGCCAGCGGACGTTTCCGGTCATCGCCTGTCCTCCCCCGTGTTGCTAGCGCGGAAAGCGTCGTTGCGGAACGCCTCGGCGTAGTAGCCGCGGGATGCGCGGAGCTCCTCGGGCGTTCCGGTCGCGGCGATCCGCCCCGCGCTTACGACGACGATGAGATCGGCGTCTGCCGTCGTGTCGAGGCGGTGAGCAATCTGCACGACGGTCCGCCCCTCGGTGACTTCCTCGAGGCTCTCGCGCACGAGGGCCTCGGTGCGGCGGTCGAGATCCGCAGTCGGCTCGTCGAGCAGCACGATCGGCCGTTCGCGAAGGAAGGCGCGCGCGATGGCCAATCTGCGGCGCTGCCCGCCCGAAAGGAAGGCACCGCGATCGCCGACGGGCTCGTCGAGCTGGTTCGGCATCGCGTCGACCTCGTCGAGGAGGTGCGCGCGGTCGAGGGCCCCGCGCAGTTGTTCGTCGGATGCATCCGGGGCGACGAGCCGCAGATTGTCGGCGATCGTGGTCGACAGGATGCCGGGGTGTTGCGCCACGATGCTGACGAGGTTCCGCAGCGCCGCGGGCGTGGTGGGTTCACCATCGGCAAGAATCTCGCCCGTGGTGTTCGCGCCAGGCGTGGTTTCGGTGAGGCCGGCAATTGCACGCAGCAGCGTGGTCTTCCCCGCGCCGCTCGGGCCGACAAGCGCGACTCGTGAGCCAGAGGGGATGCGCAGGCTCACGCGATCGAGAATGGTCCCGCCGCGGATCGACACCGAGAGGTCTCGCAGCTCGAGTGCGGGTGGCGATGCTGGCCTGTCGCGTCCGAACGATGGTTGTGTTTCCGGCGCATCCTGCTCCGCCCCGATGAGTTCCTCGAGCTGATCGCGACGCGCGCGGCCCGCGAGACCGACGTAGAAGGTTCGCCCGAGCCGGTCGATCGGCTCGTTGAGGAGCACAGTTAAAAGGACTCCCGCGAACGCTGCACCTGCCGAGAGCTGTCCGCCCGCGAGTGCGGTGAGGACGAGCACGATCGCGGCACCGGTCATGAGCAGCCCGAAGACGCCGTCGTTCACGATGATCATGAGCTGATTTCGGCCGAGCAGCGTCCCAAGCTCGCGCATCGCGGCGCGGGCCGACTCGGCGAAGCGATCTCGCGCCGCGGGAGCCGCGCCAAGCACCTTCGTCGTGCCGAGCCCCTCCAGCATCTCGAGGTACTGGTTGGCCGCCGCAGTCTCCTTGCGGCGATACTCGTGGTTCGGCTTGCGCAGCCACTTGCCCACGAGCACGATCACGACGGGCACGAGCGCGACGAATCCCGCGAGCAGCAGGGCGCTTCGCACATCGATGAAAATCGCCCAGACGATGAGCACCACGAGCGGCGAGGTAAAGGATGCGAGGGTCGGGCCGAGGAATCCGGCCCGGTAGTTCGCGGTCTTCTCGACGCCGGTCGTGGCCGCGTCGACGAGCGCGCCCTCGCCGGTAGGGCCGCCTGGCCTGCCGGTGGGGTGCCCGACGCGAGTGCCTGCTGGCTTGCCGCCGGACCGCAGGCCAAGAATCGCGCGGCGCAGAACTCGCTGTCGCCAGTGACGCTCCTCGGCGCCCTGCACTCGTCCGGGAACGGCCTCGGCGAATCCGCCGCACACCGCGCCGAGCACGACCGCAAGCGCCGTGATGAGCGAAGGAGTGCCCCAGCCTGCGGTGCCCGGTAGCCCCGCCGAGCCTGCCCCGGCGGTAGCGCCGATGAGCGCATCCACCGTCGCTCCGATGCCAACGGCCGCCAGCGAAAGAAACGCCGTGCGGGCCCAGCTCAATGCGATTCCGAGCCAGGCGCCGCGCGGCGAATCTACGAGAGCCTCACCAATCCACATCCCACCAACTCTAGTCTCGGGAGTCGATCAGACGGCGTGAGCGCGAAGCTAGCCCACGAGCTGCGGCTCGCGCGTCTCGACGGCCGGTGCCTCTACTTGGCGTCGCGCAAACTGCTTGAGCAGAACCACGGCGATCGCGGCGACGAGGGTGCCGGCGACGAGCGCGATCAGGAATCCCCAGATCGGGTCGATCGCGAAGAAGACGAAAATGCCACCGTGCGGGGCTCGAAGCGTCGTCTCGAACGCCATCGACAGGCCGCCCGCGACCGCGCCGCCAGCCATCATCGACGGAATCACGCGCAGCGGGTCCGCAGCGGCGAACGGAATCGCGCCCTCGGAGATGAAGGCCGCGCCGAGCAGCCACGCCGCCTGGCCGTTCTTTCGCTCCTCGGGCGTGAAGAGCTTCGGGCGCACCGCGCTCGCGAGCGCAAGGGCGAGCGGCGGCACCATGCCACCGACCATGACGGCGCTCATCACCATCATCGCCGCATCCGTGCCCGCCGAGAGGCCCGCCGTGGCAAAGAGGTAGGCCGCCTTGTTCACCGGGCCGCCGAGGTCGAAGCACATCATCAGGCCGAGAATCGCGCCGAGCAGGATGCTCGAGCCGCCGCTCAGGCCGTTGAGCCACCCGGTGAGCGCCTCCATGAGCATCGCGAGCGGGCGGCCGAGCAGCAGGTACATGAGCAGGGCCGTCGCGGCGGTCGTGAGCAGCGGAATGATCACGACCGGCATGAGCCCGGCGAGCCAGCGCGGCGTCTTCCAGCTGCCGATCCACATCGCGACGAATCCGGCGAACAGACCCGTCACGAGGCCGCCGATGAAGCCCGCGCCGACCGCGAGCGCGATGGCACCGCCCACGAAACCGGGCGCGATACCGGGGCGTCCCGCGAGCGCGTACGCGATATAGGCGGACAGCGCCGGGACGAGGAACCCGAGCGCCATGCCGCCGACCGTCGCGAAGAGCGCGGCGAGGTACGTCATGAGGCCGCCCTCGGGCAGGTTGGCGAGGGAGTTGTTGGTGACGATATCGGCCGCGCTGTTCGTGATGTCGTAGCCGCCGAGGAGGAACGCGAGGGCCACGAGCAGACCGCCCGCCGCGACGAACGGAATCATGTACGAGACACCGGTCATGAGCGCCTTCTGGATGCGCTTGCCCCACCCGACCTTGCCCTCGCTGCTGGTGCCTTCCGCATCCCCGGAGCCGCCGGAACTCGCCTTGATGCGGTGCCCGCTCGGGGAATTCAGCGCCGCGAGCGCCTCGTCGATGAGTTGATCGGGCTGCGAGACGCCGCGCTTCACCGGGGCCTCCACGCCGGGCTTGCCGACGAGCCGCTCGCGGCCGCGGATGTCGATGTCCGCGGCGATGATGACCGCGTCGGCTGCCTTCACGTCGGCGTCGGCAAGCGGCTCGTAGCCCGCCGAACCCTGCGGCTCGACGCGCAGCTCGACGTCATCGCGCCGCTCCGCCGCCTGCGCGAGGCCGTCGGCGGCCATGAAGGTGTGCGCGATTCCCGTGGGGCACGCGGTGAACGCAACGATGCGCACTTTCTTTGCGCCCGCATCCTGTGCACCATCCGGCTCGACGGCCGCCGCGTGCTTCCCGTCATTCTGCTCGTTGTCGGCGACGACGCCGTCGATGATCGCGACGACCTCCTCCGCCGTTGTCGCTTCGCGAAGGGATGCGAGGAATTCCTCGTGCATGAGGCTGCCCGCGAGCCGCGCGAGGATCTGCAGGTGCTCGTCGTTCCCACCCTCGGGCGCGGCGATCATGAAGATGAGGTCGGCGGGGCCGTCAGGCGCACCGAAGTCGATGGGCTCCGCGAGCCGGGCGAACCCGAGCGTCGCCGTGTTGACCGCCTCCGAGCGGCAGTGCGGGATCGCGATGCGATTACCCATGCCGGTGACGCCCTGCTCTTCGCGGGCCCACGCGTCGCGCGCGAGTCCCTCGGACTCGGCGCGGCCCGTCGCCGCGACAATCCCCGCCATGGCGGTGATGACCTCGCGCTTCGCTGCGCCGAGGTTCGCGTCGAGGGCGACCAGTTCGGGGGTGATGAGGGCTGGTTGTTGATCTGACATCGAGGTTTCCTTTCGCGAGCGTCAGACGTGGTGTCGGTGTTGTCGCCTGTCAAACAGGCGGAGGGTCAGTGTTGCCTGAGGCGGCTACGCGTCGCGGGTGTGCAGCGCGCGCGAGTGCGTGTGCTCGAGGTCGAGCTGCACGGAGGTCGGCACCTCAGTGCCGGGCAGGGATGCGGCGGCCGCGCCGGATGCGACCGCGAGCTCGAGGCGCCTGGCCGGGTCTGCATCCGCGATCACGCCGCTGAGGTAGCCCGCGAGGCTCGAGTCCCCCGCACCGACCGTGCTGCGCACCGTGATCGGCGGGGGCGTCGCGACCCACGCTGTGTCCTCGGTAAAGAGGAGCGCACCGGCCGCACCGAGCGTGACGAGCACGGCTTCGCAACCGCGGCGATGAAGCGTCCGGGCCGCGGCGAGCACTGGCTCGAAGTCTCCGGCAGCGGCAGCGGCCTCGAGCTGCAGACCGGTGCCGGTCGCGTTGCCCGTGAGCGTCGCGAGCTCCGCACCGTTCGGCTTCATGAGGTTCGGCAGCACGTCCGACTCGGCGAACGCGCGAATCGGCGCATCCGAGGTATCGACCGCGACGCGTACGCCTCGCAGCCGGAGCTTCGCGGTCATCCGCAGGTACCAGTCGGGCGCGACGCCCTGCGGGAGTGACCCCGCGAGCACGACCCACGTGTGTTCCGCGGCGGCGAGCGAGGTCGCCGCCGACTCGTTCATGATCGCGCGCTCGAGTTCCTGGAGATCCTCGGCCGCAAGCTCGCCGCCCGGCTCGTTGAGCTTCGTCGTCGTGCCGTCCGCCTCGACGAGCGTGAGATTGGTGCGCACCTCGGGTCCCGACGTGCGCACGAGGTCGAGCCCCTCGGCCTCAATGCGCCGCACCAGGTCGCTGCCTTCGGGGGCGGGCACGAGCACGCGCGTCGCTATGCCTGCCCGGCCCAGCACCCGGGCGACGTTGATGCCCTTGCCGCCGGCCACATCCACCGGTCGCGAGAGCCGGTGGACGCCGCCGCGTTCGAGCGGGCGATCGAGCTTGACGGTCCGGTCGATGCTTGGGTTCGGGGTAGCCGTGATGATCATGACCGCAACACCTCCGTGCCCGCGTCGTGCAGCGCACGCGCGAGCCGTTCATCCGGGGCGGCATCGGTGATGATGCCGTCAACTTCGGCGAGCCCCGCAAACCGGTGCGTGAACTCCGCGCCGAACTTCGCTGCGTCGACGAGCACGTATCGCTGCCGCGCGCTCGCAATGAAGGCGCGCTTGATCGCCGCCTCGTCCGGGCCGGGAGTCGAAAACCCGTACCCAGCCGAGCATCCGTTCGTGCCGAGAAACGCGACATCGACGCGAATCTGGTCGAGCTGGGCCGACGCATCGAGCGGCACGACCGACTGCGTGATCGCGCGCACCGTGCCGCCGATGAGGTAGACCGAGAGGTCTGCCCGATCCGAGAACGCCGAGACCGCGGCAACCGAGTTGGTGACGATGCTGAACCGGGCCGTCGGCGCCCGCTGCGCGATGATTCGCGCAAGCTCGAGGGTCGTCGACCCGCTGTCGAGCAGGATCGCGCCGCCCTGCTCGGGAAGTAGTTCGTAGGCTCGCTCCGCGATCGCGCGTTTCGCATCCTGGCCCTGCTGGATGCGCTCCTCGAGGCTGACCTCGAAGGTTCGCGGCCCGAGGGCGCTCACCGCTCCCCCGTGCACCCGCACGAGCTCGCCCTCCTGCTCGAGGGCGACGAGATCGCGCCGCACCGTCTCGTCCGCAACATCCAGCTGCGTCGCGAGAGTCGCGACCCGCACACGGCCGGCTGTCGTGAGTTCTTCGAGGATGTGCCGCCGTCGGGTCTCGGCGCTCATTGGTTGTCCTTAGTCATCAAGACTCCTTTGTCCTACATCCATTGTGAAGTGGGATTTGTGGGATTTCAAGAGTTATTTCCCACAATCGCACAATTTCCCAACGGTGCGGCCGAGGAAACTGCGCGCAGAGTCAACGCATCCCGGTTCGGCCAAGTCTCGGTGGGGAATAATGAGACCCATGCTTGAACAAACAGAGATCGAGTCGATCGCCGAGGAGCTTGCGGAAGCCGAACGCACGCACACGCTCATTCCGCGCATCACCGCCCGCTACCCGAACGCACAGATTGAAGATTCCTACGCAATTCAGGGAATGTGGCGCGACCGCGAGATCGCCGCTGGCCGTCGCCTCGTCGGCCGCAAGATCGGCCTGACGTCGAAGGCCATGCAGCAGGCGACCGGCATCTCCGAGCCCGACTACGGCGTCATGTTCGACGACACCGTGTACGAGAACGGCTCGGTCATCCCCCACGACAAGTTCACGAACGTGCGCATCGAGGTCGAGCTCGCGTTCGTGCTCAAGGAGCCGCTCGAGGGCCCGAACTGCACCCTCTTCGACGTGCTGCGCGCGACCGAATACGTCACGCCCGCGCTCGAGATCCTGAACTCCCACATCGAGCTCGAAGGCCGCACGATCGTCGACACGATCTCGGACAACGCGGCCTACGGCGGCATGGTCCTCGGCGGCATCCCGATGCGCCCCGACGAGATCGATCTGCGCTGGGTCTCGGCACTCCTTTACAAGAACGAGACGATCGAGGAATCGGGCGTCGCCGCGGCCGTGCTCAACCACCCGGGTACCGGCGTCGCCTGGCTCGCCAACAAGTTCCACCACCACGGCGCGCGCCTCGAGGCCGGCGAGATCATTCTTGCGGGCTCCTTCACCCGCCCGATGTGGGTTGAAAAGGGCGACACCGTGCTGTGTGACTACGGAAAGATGGGAACCATTTCGTGCCGCTTCATCTAGAACCTCCCCAGACCTTCGCGCAGCACCTCGCGGGCGCCGATCGCGGCCTCGTCGGCATGTGGCTGTGCACCGGCTCGACCGTCAACGCCGAGATCGGCGCGGGCTCGGGCCTCGACTGGCTGCTGATTGACGGCGAGCACGCGCCGCTGTCGCTCGAGTCGATCCAGCAACAGCTGCAGGTCATCGCGGCCTACCCGATCACCCCGGTCGTGCGCGCACCGTTCAACGACACCGTGCTCATCAAGCAGTACCTCGACCTCGGCGTGCAGAACCTGCTCATCCCGATGGTGAACGACGCTTCGCAGGCCGAGGCTGCCGTCGCCGCGGCGCACTACCCGCCCCGCGGCGTGCGCGGCGTGGGCTCGGCGTTAGCTCGTGGCGCCCGCTGGAACCGCGTCGAGAACTACCTGCAGCGCGCATCCGACTTCGTGTCGGTGACAGTGCAGATCGAAACGGCCGAGGCTGTTGCGAACGTCGCCGAGATCGCGGCGGTCGATGGCGTGGATGGCCTGTTCGTCGGACCTTCCGACCTCGCGGCCTCGATGGGGCTGATTGGGCAGCAGGGTCACCCGGATGTTGTGGCCGGCGTGAAGCGCGCCCTCGAGGCTGGCCGCGCGGCCGGCAAGCCGGTTGGCGTCAACGCGTTCGACCCGACGCTCGCGGCGCAGTACCTCGACGACGGGATCGACTTCATCTTGGTCGGCGCCGACGTCGCGATGCTCGCGCGTGGTTCGGAGGCGCTCGCGTCGAAGTTCATCGACGAGCGCGTTGGCGCCGCTTCGGATTCGGAGCGCGCGAGCTACTAGCGGCGCCGACCGCTTCGATACGGGCTTCGCCCTACTCACCGACCGTTGCGGATCGAACGCTGAGTAGGCGAAGCCGTATCGAAGCGCGCCGACTCTTTATCGCGCAACCGGCACCCGGGCTCGCGCAAACCGCGCCCTGGTTCGCGCGATCGGAACCCTGGCTCACCGCGCATCCACCCTGGCTCACGTCGCATCCGCCCTGACTGCCAAGTGACTCAGTATCGGACATCCGGAGGCTCAACCGATTCAGTTGTTTTCTTCTCACACCCACCGAAGGACGGTTGGGACTCTTACAACGAGGTGAGAACGAATGACTATTACTGCCCCCAAACACGCGTACCGAAACTGACGTGCTCGATGTGCTTGTCATCGGTGGAGGCTTCTCTGACCTCTACGCCCTCGACCAGCTTCGCGACTGCGACTACACGGTCAAGATCTGGGACTCCACGGGCGACTTCGGGGGTCACGCTGGGATTCGGGGGCAATGCTGGGCACTAATCGCTCGGGAAGAGCTGGCCAACCAAGGTCGCGCTCACCCACTCCACCCACCGTTCACGGCTCCAGCCGGTTTGGATGACGAGTTGCGCGTACGACTCGGGGCCAGTGAGGAAGAAGAGTAGATCTGCCGCGAACCCCGGGGTAATTCCAGGCCGAAACGGCGTCTTCGCGGCCAACAATGCGGCCAACTCCGACATCCCCTTGCGCCGGAGCTCATTCGAGCCTCGATAGATCTCGCCACCCGAACCCTGGGCGAGCGCGTTAAAAATCGGGAGCATCGGCGCCATCCGCGCGTCCAACTCGGCCACCCCCGCGACGATCCTTGCGAGCGCATCCCGCGCATCCTGCTCGGCCACCGCCTCGATAAACCACGGCTGTTCGGCGGGAGCAAGGCGGTCGTCCCCAAGGACCGTCCACTCGTGAACAGCCTGCAGCAGCTTCGCCTTCGTCTTGAACTGGAAGTAGACCGTCTGCACGGAGACGTCCGCCGCTTCGGCGATGGACTCCATCGTGGTTTCGCGGAAGCCGCGAGAGCAGAAGAGGTCATACGCCGCGAGCACGACGACGCGCCGCGTGGCACGTGAGCGCATCTCCATCTTCGTCGCCCGTTGCGTTTCCATGGAGCGAAGCATACCATTAGAGGTAACCACTAATGGTTAAATTCGCCCGGCGCCTCGACGATGAGGGCTGGACAGACAGGAGCGTTCCGATGTCTGAAGAAACCTGGCGCACGGTCGTCGATCCGGTGAAGAAACAAACATTCACCTTCATCGAAACCGCCGAGGAGACCGGTGGTGCACGGCTGGTCACACTCATTGAGGTACTCCCCGGCGGCGGCCCGCCTGAACACTCGCATTCATTCGCGGAAACGTTCGAACTCGTGGATGGGGATGCCCGAGTCCTCCGTGATGATGTTTGGCTCCTCCTCGAGCACGGCAAGCCGATTACGGTCGAGGGAGGGAGATTCCACACCTTTACGAACGCCAGCGCACGGCCGGCGACCATCAAGGTCACGGTTCACGATCCCGGTCGCTTCGAACAGACAATGCGCGTGCTGGCCGGGCTTGCGCGCGATGGAGTCCTGGCGGAAGGCAAGCGCCCTCCCGCCGCACTGCTTGCTGCACTTGTGGGTATGGGCGGCGACTACTACGAACCGGTGATGCCCCGACCGCTCTGGAAACTCATGAACGCCGCCCTGGCCCCGTTTGGCCGGAAGGCGCTCCGGGATGCACTCGCTCGCTACGACCGACCGGTTCTCGCGACGTAACGACGGATGCGGGGAGACTGACAGTCTGGCGCTTCCGTGATTTTTCAACAACATTCGTCGTATAGTGATGGGGTCTCCGGCGGAGCCATCGTCAGTGGTGTCGATGCCAGCCGGGAACACCCATCCCAGAAGATGAAAGGAAGCGCCATGAAGGCTGCTGTTGTACGAGAATTTGGCCAAGGTTTCCACGTTGAAGACGTCACTCTCGCGGATCCAATCGGCAGCGAAGTTCTGTTAGACATCAAAGCTTCGGGGCTTTGCCACAGCGACGAACTCGCGGCAGAAACCAACTTGGGGTACGACGTTCCCGCCGTCTTCGGGCATGAAATCGCCGGCGTCGTCACCGCAGTGGGCCCGGATGTCGTCGGTTTCGAGATCGGCGACCACGTTGTCGGCTGCCTCGTACAGTACTGCGGTGCCTGCGTTAAGTGCCTGTCGGGCAAGGTCGGGCTCTGTGAGAACCCGAATGCAACGTTGCGCACCGACACGGAGACGCCGCGCATCCTTGATGCCGAGGGTAAGGCCCTCAACCAGGGCATGGGGCTCGGCGGCTTCGCAGAACGCGCCCTCGTGCACGAGAACCAGCTGGCCCGCGTACCGAAAGAAATTCCTTTCCCGCAGGCAGCACTCCTCGGCTGCGGCGTGGTCACCGGCGCCGGCGCCGTCATGAACACCGCGAATGTCCAGGCTGGTGACACAGTTGCGATCATGGGTGTCGGTGGTGTTGGCGTCAACGCCATCAGCGGCGCCGTCATTGCAGGTGCATCGAAGATCATCGCTATCGACATCGCGGACGACAAGCTCGAGAACGCGAAGAAGTTCGGCACGACCCACGTCGTGAACTCCACCAAGGTGGATCCCGTTGCGGAAGTTCAGCGCATCACCAATGGTGGCGCGGACCACGTCTTCGACTTCGTCGGCGGCGCTGGCGTGACTCGCCAGGGATTCGATATGGCCGCGAAGGGTGGCGGCCTCTATCTCATCGGGCTGCTGAACCCCGAAAACTCGATTGAGGTTTCTTCGGTCGAGGCGCTCATGACCCAGAAGCGCGTGCAGGGCGTGTACATGGGCTCCACCACGCCGAAGCGCGACATCCCGATGATCGCCGAGCTGTACCTGCAGGGCCGCTACGAGCTCGACGCGCTGGTCTCGAAGAAGATCACGCTGGATGAGGTCAACGAAGGCTATGCCTCGCTCAAGGATCCCAAGATCAACCGCGTCGTGATCACGGACCTCTAAGAAGCCGCACTCCGAGGCGGCATAAGACGCAGGACGTCTAACGACGCCTCGGACATTTCGTCGAGTGTCGAACCACCCCCGGTACCCCCCGAGGATGCGGTGTACCCCTTCGCCAGAAGTGGTACACCGCACATTAGGGGGTACTTGGCAATGGGCAGCATCGAGGGCCTTCGATACGTCGCTCCGCGACTACTCAGGCCGCGAAAAACTACCGCATCAGATCCCGACTGACCTCGCGCGCCACGTCGATGAGGTCGGCGACGCGCGGCGGATGTGCTTCGGGACGTGATGCGGCGACAATCCCGAGCGGCTGCGGGGCTGGCTCGATCGGAATCTCCACGAGCGTCTTGCCCGACCACGTCGACGGCGAGAAGCGCCGATCCATGAGGATCGTCCAGCCGATTCCCTCACCCACGAGTGACCGACAAAGATCGTAGTTCGCGCTCGCGTGCACGTGCGGCGGATGCACACCCGCGTCGTTGAGGATGTCGAGCGCATACTGCCGGCTCGGGGCAATGTCGTTCAGGACGAACGGTTCGTCGCCCAATTCCTGCAGCCGGATCGATTTTCGCGACGCGAACCGGTGCCCCTCCGGGAGCAGCACGACAGGGAGCGAGCGCACGAGCCGCACTCGCTCGAACTCGAGCGGGAAGTCGAGCTCGTAGACGATCGCGATATCGAGGTCACCGTTCTTCAGCTGCTGGGCCAGCACATCCTGCTCCCCCACGACATAGCTGATATCGGCTTCCGGGTGCCGGTTCATGAACTGGCGGATGATCGGCGGCACGAAGGTGGGCGCGATCGTGTGGAACGAGCCGATGCGCACCGGCGCGACCCGCCCCTCATCCCCTCGCGCCATCAGCTCGAGCTCGTGCGCCCCCGCAAGCACCTCGCGGGCGAGCGGAACGAGCGAGCGACCCGTCGAGGTGAGCGTGATGCCCTGCGAGCGACGGCGCACCATCAGCGGAACGCCAAGCACGCGTTCGAGCGCGGTGACCGCATCCGAAACCGCCGAACCGGAGGAGTGAATCCGCGCCGCGGCACCGGTAATGGTGCTGTCCTCGGCCACTGCAACGAAGCATTCAAGCTGGCGAAGGGTGACGTCGGGGCTCGGGATGCTCGAAAGCTGATCATCACTCATGGCCACATCCTATTTGGCAATTGCACCAGGTGATAAATCATAAAAAGGCGGGGTGCGGCCCAAAAAAACTTGGGCTGCACCCCGCCTCGAGCACGGGCTACTGCCTGGCTAGCGCTTGTCGGCCACCCAGTTGGCGTCGGTCACGGTCTCCCCGAGCGCCTCGTACTCTTCCTTCGTGGGGTCGCCGGGCTTCCACGTCTCGAACATGCCGGTCTCCTCGAACGCGTGCGTCAGCGGGATGCCGGTGCGGTCCTTGAGCTTCCACGCCGCGAAGAGACTGATGAGCGTCGCAATGAAGAGGTAGGTCGAGATCGCGTAGACGTTGTTGAACGACTGCATGAGCCACGCCGCGATGGTCGGGGCGAACGCGCCACCGAGAATCGCGCCGAGCGCGTACCCAATCGAGACGCCCGAGAAGCGCACGGATGCGGGGAAGGACTCGACGAACCAGGTCGCGATCGGGCCGTACTGGATACCGAGCGGGATGGCGTAGATCAGCAGACCGATGAGCACGAGCGCGGGCTGGGCCGTGTTCACCATCGCGAAGAGCACCCACACGGTGATGAGCTGCAGACCGTAGCCGATGAAGAACATCTTCTTGCGACCGATCTTGTCGGTGATGAAGCCCGAGATGTAGGTAACGAGCGCCCACATTGCCGCCGCGGCCAGCACCGCAAGCATCACAAACGTGACGTCCATCCCGAGACCCTTGGTCGCGTAGTTCTGGATATAGCCACCCGTAGTCATGTACCCCGCGGCATTGTTGCCGACGAAGAGCAGCGCGAGGAGGATGACGGTGCCGCCGTGCTTGCGGAACAGTGTCGCGATCGGCGCCGAAGCCTGCTGCTGGCGCTCCTCGATCTCCTTGTACACCGGTGACTCCTCGACCGAGTGGCGCACGATGAAGCCGATCACGACGAGCACGATCGAGAAGAGGAACGGAATACGCCAACCCCACACGAGGAAGTTGTCACCCGTGAGCGCGGTCACAAGCGCGACCATGCCCGAGGCGAGCAGCATGCCGAACGGTACGCCGAGCTGCGGGAACATACCCATGCGTCCGCGGATCTTCGTGGGCGCACCCTCTGTGGCCATGAGGACGGCGCCGCCCCACTCACCACCGGCCGAGATGCCCTGCAGGATGCGCAGGAACAGCAGCGCGATCGGCGCGGCAACGCCAATACCGCCGAACCAGTCACCCTCGACGCCGTTGTATGTCGGCAGCAAGCCGATCGCGAAGGTCGCGACACCCATGAGCAGGAGGGTGATGACAAGCATCGGCTTGCGACCGATCTTGTCACCGTAGTGACCCGCGAGGAACGCGCCGAGCGGGCGGAACAGGAACGAGATACCCACCGTCAGGAACGAGAAGATGGTGGCCAGGTTGTCGTTACCCTCGGTCGCGGGGCCGAAGAAGTGCTGACCGAATACGAGACCGGCCATGGTCGCGTACACGAAAAAGTCGTACCACTCGACGGTGGTGCCGACGACGACGGCGCCGATGATGCGGCGACGTTCCTTTGTCACTTGACGATCCGGTACGGATGCGCTGTTTGACACAAAGACTCCCTTGTCTGATCGGCCGTGAGGTTTGCCTCACGGCATAAGGGCAACGGTTGTTGTCCGCTTGCCGTCGATCAGCGTATTTGAAGATATACGATCCCGCATAACGGGTTTGCCCGTGGATTCATCCCGGAAATTCCGAATAACTGACCGAGTGGTCACAAAGTGATCTGCGCGCATCCACGCAACTTCGGCCCCGCTAAGCCGATCCTGCGCATCCAACCCCGCGGAACTGCACTCTCTGTGGTGCAATTCAAAACGCCGCCGCCTCCCCTCATTTCGAGGGGAGGCGGCGGCGTTATCGCGGTTCGGGTGGATGCGCGTGGTCGGGTTTTGGTGACCGGATGCGCATCCACCTCGCTCGCTTGAGTCGAGTTGCTAACCGCGCTGGGTCGCGACGAAGTTCGCGTCGGTGACCGTTGAGCCGAGTGCTTCGTACTCTTCCTTGGTCGGGTCGCCCGGCTTCCAGGTGTCGAACTTGCCGGTCTCCTCGAAGGCGTGCGTGAGCGGGATGCCCGTGCGGTCCTTGAGCAGCGCGGCGGCGATCAGGCTGATGATCGTGGCGATGAACAGGTAGGTCGAGATCGCGTAGACGTTGTTGAAGGTCTGCATGAGCCACGTCGCGATGGTCGGGGCGAACGCGCCACCGAGGATCGCGCCGAGGGCGTAACCGATCGAGACGCCCGAGAAGCGGACCGATGCGGGGAAGGACTCGACGAACCACACGGCGATCGGGCCGTAGGTGAGGCCGAGCGGGATAGCGAAGATCAGCAGGCCGATGAGGAGCATCGCAGGTTCGCCGGTGTTGGCCATCGCGAAGAGGACCCACACGGTGATGAGCTGCAGGCTGTAACCGAGGAAGAAGCTCTTCTTACGGCCGATCTTGTCGGTGATGAAGCCCGAGATGTACGTGAACAGGGCCCACATCGCGGCCGCTCCGAGTACTGCCAGCATGACGAACGTGACATCCATGCCGAGCGTCTTCGTGGCGTAGTTCTGCATGTAGCCGCCGGTGGTCATGTAGCCGGCCGCGTTGTTGCCGATGAACAGGGCTGCGAGCAGGATCACGCTGAGGCCGTGCTTGCGGAAGAGCGTGGCGATCGGCGCCGACGCCTGCTGCTGACGCGCCTCGATCTCTTTGTAGACCGGGGATTCCTCGACCGAATGGCGGACGATGAAACCGACGACCACGAGCACGACCGAGAAGAGGAACGGGATGCGCCAGCCCCAGACGGCGAACTGGTCGCCGGTGATTGCGGTCACCGCGGCGATCATGCCCGATGCGAGCAGCATGCCGAACGGCACGCCGAGCTGCGGGAACATACCCATGCGACCGCGGGTCTTCGTGGGCGAGTGCTCGGTGGCCATGAGGACGGCGCCGCCCCACTCACCACCGGCCGAGATGCCCTGCAGGATGCGCAGGAACAGCAGCGCGATCGGCGCGGCCAGGCCGATGCCACCGAACCAGTCACCTTCGGTGCCGTTGTAGGTCGGGAGGAGACCGATCGCGAAGGTCGCGACACCCATGAGGAGCAGCGTGATGACGAGCATCGGCTTGCGACCGATCTTGTCGCCGAAGTGGCCCGCAAGGAATGCGCCGAGCGGGCGGAAGAGGAATGAGATACCCACGGTGAGGAACGAGAGAATCGTGGCGAAGCCCTCGTTACCCTGGGTTGCCGGCTCGAAGAAGAGCGGCGCGAGCACGAGACCGGCCATGGTCGCGTACACGAAAAAGTCGTACCACTCGACGGTGGTTCCAACAACGACGGCGCCGATGATGCGGCGGCGCTCTCTTGCCAAGCGGCGATCTTCTGCGGTTGCAGTGTTCGTCACGATGACTCCCTTGTCTGACGAGATGCCGCAGGGTCTGCCCCGCGGTCGGCACTAAGCGTAGGCAGAGGCGATTCCGCTACTCAAACGGAATTGTGCGGGGTTAATCCACAGATTAACTGGGATTGGGGTCAGCTATTCCAGGTTTGACCAGTGGCTCGATCGCCGAGTAGCCGCGCAGCCGCGTATCGAGGCGCGGCGAGATCGAGAACGTGGAAAGCTGGCCTGATGAGCGATGCACGCAATGAAGCGAACACTACCGATGGCCCGAAGCCGGCCCGACTCGACCTCGCGCGAACCGCGCTGTTTGTCCCCGCGACGCGTCCTGAGCGCATCGCAAAGGCATTCGCCGCAGGTGCCGACGCTGTGATCGTCGACCTCGAGGATGCGGTGGCTGCGGATGCGAAGGGCTGGGCCCGCGATACGCTCACCCGCGTGTTTGACCAGCCGCAGGAGTTCGACTTGGACGGAGCAGCTCAGCCGATCGCGATCCGCTTCAGCACACCTTCGAGCGAGGACGGGAAGCAGGACATCGACTGGCTCGAATCGATCGTCACCGATGACGCGCGCGTCGCCCGGCTCGACTCCATCATGGTCGCGAAGATCGAGACGACTGCCGAACTGGACCTCGTCGCAAAGGTGCTCGACGCATCCTCCGCCGCTGCCGGAGTCTCGCTTGTGCCGCTGATCGAGTCGCCGGCCGGGATCGTCAACGCCGCCGAACTCGCCACGCATCCTCGCGTGTCTCGCCTGGGGCTTGGCGCGATCGACATGGCCGTCGAACTCGGCTGCGAGGTGCGCAGCACCACCATGGACTACGTTCGCGCGCAGCTCGTGATCGCGTGTGCCCTCGCCGGTAAGCAGGGGCCGCTCGACTCGCCTTCTGCCGAGTTCAAGGACGACGAGCTGGTCCGGAGCGACACCGAACAGGTGAAGCGGGCCGGGTGCACTGGCAAGCTATGCATCCACCCGCGGCAGATTCCGATCGTCGCTGAGGTATTCGCGCCGACCGACGAGGAGATCGATTGGGCCCGCCGCGTACTCGAGGTGCAGGACGGGCTCGGTCAAGTCGACGGGCAGATGGTGGACCGTCCCGTCATTCTGCGCGCCCGGCGGATCCTCGGCGTATAGCGATCACTGGGCGTGGGGATCGCGGTTCCTCGGCTCCACGCCTCAAACGCTCGTGATTAGCGTGCGTTGGGTTCAGTGCGCCCGCACGAGTCGGAGCGCGCGCGGGTCGATCGTTACTTCGACTGTCGACCCGGATGCGGTGCTCGAGGCGCGAAGGCACTCGCCATCGGCATAAATCGCGACGCCCGGCGGTGACTCGATGCGGATACTTCGGCCCCGGAGCGTCTGCACCTGCGGGAACAGCGTGTGGAGCCCGGCGAGGGCCGACGGGAAGAGCGCGAGGAGGCCGGGCCGGTTCAGGCCCCGCACGATCACCGTGTCGAGTTCACCGTCATCTGGCCTAGCATCTGGCCCGAGCGGGATGCCACCGCCGATGGTGCGGCCGTTCAGGACTGCGAGGACTTGCGCATCCATTTCCTGAACCGGTTCGCCGTCGAGCTGGTAGCGAAACCGTTCAGATTGAAAGCGGCGAACCGACTGCAGCAGTGCGACGAGGTAACGCGTCGTGCCTCGAAGGTGGCGCATTTCGTTCGCACGTTCGTTTACGAGCGCGTCGAAGCCGATGTTGATGGAGTTGACGGCGACGTGCGGGTCGCCGTCGAGCGTGAAGCGCAGGACGTCGACGGTGCGGAATCTTGCGGTGCCGTCTTTCAGACCGTGGATGAGCTTCGCCCGGACCCGCGCGGCTCGCCCGCGCGGAATGCCGGTCGAGCGCGCGAAGTCGTTGCCGGTGCCGGTCGGGACGACGCCGAGCGGCACCCCGTGTTTCGTGGCGAACTCGGCGCCCATGGATGCCATGCCGTCGCCACCCTGGACGATGAGCGCATCCGCGGGAGCCTCGAGTGCTTGAGCGGTTGCGGCGTGCAGCTCTTCGAAGGTCGCGCCGGTTGCGAGTTCGACGCCCTCCTCGTAGACGGTGTCGTCGTCCTTGAGGCCCTGTCCCGAGGCCGGGTTGAGGGCATACACGATCCGCTTGGCACGCATGCGTCAAGTATTGCGCACCCTGGCGAAGAGCTTCGTGCACCTTTCGATACGGCGCCTGCGGCGCCTACTCAAGGCACGCGTTCGGCGAGTAATCGCGAAGCGGCGTATCGAGGCGTTGGCGCCTACTCAAGGAGCTACGCGCGTCGCACCCCAAACGCCAGCGGCAGGGTGAGGAGTGACAGCGCCGCGCCGACATACATCGCGACGCTGAACGATGTGCCCGCCGCGATGGCGCCCACGAGGACGGACCCGACGCCCGTTCCCGCGTCGAACCCCACGTTCCAGACGGTGCTCGCCGAGTTGTAGTGCTGGGGTTTCACCGACTGCAGCGAGACGCTCAACGTGAAGGTCTGGAGGGCTCCATAGCTGACACCAACGATGACCGCGCCCACCAGCAGCGCGACGAGGTTCGTCGCCTCGGGCTCGCGAACGGCGAAGCCGACGAGAAGCATCCCGACCGTCGTGATCACGATCGACGGCCACAAGAATCGTCGCGCACCGTACGTGTCGGCGAGCGTTCCGGCGAGCCATCGCGTGAGTGCCGCCGTGAGCGTCAGCAGCAGCAGCGCCGCGAGGCTCTCGGTTGGCAGCGCGACCATCTGCGGCATGAACGTCAGTATCCCGCCGCCACAGACCGTCAGGCCAAACATGATCACCATTGGTCGGGCGAGATTTCGAAAGGGTGCTGGCTCGCCGGACGTCTTCGGGACGGCCTTCGCTTTCCCGGCCAGGCGCCAGGCAAGCCACGCGCCGAGCACCGGGAGCGTGCCGATGGCGAAGACCGTTTCGAACCCGACGGTTTTCGCGACCCACGGCCCCGCCGGAGTGAACAGCACCTGCGGCACCGCGATCGCCAACCCAAATGCGCCGATCGCCTTCCCCTGCCGCGCTGGCTCCACCAATTGCGCAATAAGGGAGGTCGCGCCCACGGTGATGATGCCGAACCCCACACCTCGGATCGCGGAGACCAGTAACACGAACCACAGATCCGAGTTCAGCGCCAGGGCTCCGGCAGGAAGGCCGAGCAGGAGTGCTGCGCTCACGAGCGTCCACCGCCAGCCGAAGTTCCGTAGCAAACGCGGCATTGACAGCTGGGTAAGGATCGTGACGAGGAGCAGGACGCCGTTCACCAAGCCCGCGCCAACCTCATCGGCACCGCCTTCGACCGCCCACATCGGCGCGACGGGCAAGAGCGCCGAATACCCCGTAAACGAGATGACGGTGAGGGCAAGCACCTCGGGCATCCCCGGCATCTGATATACCGACTTGCTCACGCTGCTGTTCCCTCCGCCCGACCGAAATTGCCCCTCTAGCTACCTTAGGACGCACGAGCGCGCTCGATGCGCACGAAACCGGTGACGCCTGCAGCCCACGTGCGTCCTAAGTGACGTGAAGTGAACACTCGCCCTCGTGCCGCTGCGGGCGCCTGCGGCTAGTGCGCGATCGGGCAGGAGTCCGCGCAGCGATGCTCGGTGCTCAGGTGCAGCTGCGCGGCGGCACACAGCTGCGGTTCGCCGGTTTCGGCCTGCGCCGCGAGCAGCGCCTGCGCGCCGTCACGAACCTCGTCCGCGGATGGGGTCGCGGGGGCCTGCACCGACACCTTCGCCGAGCCGTCCCCGTACAAGAGGTTGAGCGCCGCGATAACCTCGTCGCTGCGTCCTTCGCGGGTGAGTTCTTTGATGCGCATCGTGGTCGGATGCAGCAGCGCATTGCCGAGCTTGCGCATCGACTCGGCCACCACATCCTCGGCGCCGGTCTTCTCGATCTGCTCGGAGACGCGCGCCTGGACCACCGACCGATACTGCGCGAGCGCCTTCGCCGACTTCTGCTCGCGACGCTCCTGCTCGAATTCGGTCGCCGCGCGGGCGACGATGCAGCGGGCCAGCTCGGTCGCGCCAAGGTCTTCGAGCGGCGCGTGCTGGCGAACCGTCTCGATGTCGAGGAGGTCGACGGTGTCGAGCTTCGCGACGAGCGGGTCGACGTTGCGGGGCAGGCCCATGTCGACGATCAGCAGGCCGTCGCTCGAGCCCGGCGCGAGGCGCGCGTTGCGCACCTGGTCGTAGTCGAGCACGTACGTCTCGGTGTTCGTGCACGTGATCACGAGATCGGCGCTCGAAAGCTGCTCAGGCAGCCGGCCGTGCTCGATCTCGCGGATGTCGTACCGCTCGCCCAGCGTGTGCTGGCGGCCAGACGGCGAGTAGACGTCGACTGTGCCGACGCCGCGATCCTGCAGCGACTTCAAGGATGCGCCGGCATAGGTTCCGGTGCCGATCAGCACGACATTCGCGCGGGACCAATCAAGTACCTGTGACGCGGCAAGGTCGAGCGCGAGGCTCACGAGCGAGCGCCCCTGGGTTGCGAGGTTCGCGTGCGCCTTCACGCCCTTTGACGCCGTCGCGGCAGACTGGAAAAGCCGCTCGAGATCGCGCGTTGTAACCTGCGCATCCCGCGCCTGCTCAAGCGCGCGGCCGACCTGGCCGGCGATCTCTTCCTCGCCGAGGGCGACCGACTCGAGGCCGCTCGACACCGAGAAGAGGTGACTCGACACATCCGAATCACCGATCACGCGAACGTGGGCGCGCAAGTCGTCCTCGCGCATCCCGAAATCGGCCGCGAGCGCCGGCACAAATGCCGCGAACTGCTCGGGCCCCTCGAGGTCGAGGTACACCTCAAAGCGGTTGCAGGTCGACAGCACGACGCCGCCGACGACCTCGGCGGAGTCACGGATGAGCTCCTCGAGTGAGGTGACGGAGACCGAACTAAACCGCTCGAGGAGGGAGAACCCAGCCGAGCGGTGATTGGCGCTTACACAGACCAGCATGATGAAGGCGATTCTACGCCAACTGTCAGGTTTCCGCGCGGCCGTTCGCGAGCGCTTTGCGCACACGTCAATTTGGTCAGCTATGGGATGCGCCGGGGTTCGCTGCGGGGTGCCCGGAAATGGGCCACAATTGACCAAATGAGCACCATTCTGCCCGCGGATCACCCCCTCGTCGACGGCCGCACCGACAGCTCCCCGCTCGTGCGCGCATCCCGCGGACAGCGCTCCGAGACGCTACCAATCTGGTTCATGCGCCAGGCCGGGCGTTCGCTGCCCGAGTATCGCAAGCTGCGCGAGGGCATCGAGATGCTCGATTCGTGCCTCCGCCCCGAACTTGCGAGCGAGATCACGCTGCAGCCGGTCCGCCGCCACGGCGTCGACGGCGCCGTATTCTTCAGCGATATCGTCGTGCCACTCAAGCTTGCGGGCATCGACGTTGAGATCGTGCCGGGGCGCGGTCCGGTGTTCGCCAACCCGGTTCGGGATGCGGCAGGTGTTCGCGAGTTCGCCGCCCGCCTTCGCGGCGAGACGAGTCTCGAGATGTTCGCGCCGATCGCGGAGGCTGTGCGTCTCACCGTCACCGAACTCGGCTCGACCCCGCTAATTGGCTTCGCGGGTGCCCCTTTTACACTCGCCGCATACATCGTCGAGGGCGGTCCCTCGAAGGATCACCTCCGCGCCCGCGGCCTCATGCGCTCCGATCCGGATGCGTGGAATGAGCTCGCAACCGCGATCGGCGAGATCTCGGCCGCATTCCTCGAGACGCAGATTCTCGCGGGTGCCTCGGTCGTGCAGCTGTTCGACTCGTGGGCGGGCTCGCTCTCGCGTGAGTCGTACCGCACGTCGGTCGCCTCCTCAAGCGCCATCCCCCTGCGGCACGCCGCGACCTTTGAGACCCCGGCGGGCGAGCGCATCCGCTCGATTCACTTCGGCGTCGGCACGGGCGAGCTGCTCGCCGACATGCACGAGACCGGCGGCGACGTCCAGGGCGTCGACGACCGCATCCCCCTCGACGAGGCTGCCCGTCGCCTGCCGGGCGTGCCACTGCAAGGCAATATCGACCCGGCGACGCTGTTCGCGGGCGACGCGGTGCTGCACGAACACACGCTCGACGTCGTGCGCCGCGGCGCCGTAGCGCCGGCGCACATCGTGAACCTCGGCCACGGCGTTCCGCCCGAGGCCGACCCGACTGTGCTCACGAGGCTCGTCGAATACGTGCACACGCTGCCAGGCTCCGGCGTCATCGAATGACGCGCGTCGCGGTCGTCGGCGGCGGTGTCGCCGGGCTCGTTGCCGCGCGGCGGCTCGCGCTGGCGGGCGTCGACGTCACGGTCTTTGAGGCCTCGGATGCGCTCGGCGGGATGCTTCAGCAGGCTCAGCTCGGTGACGTGACGATCGACATCGGCGCGGAGGCCTTCGCGGTGCGCGGCGGGGTTGTCGAGGCGTATCTGCGCGAGCTCGGGCTTACGGATGACCTGGTCGAGCCGCGCGCACTCGGGTCGTGGACGTATGGGGCGCTTGGCGCCCAGCAGTCGCCGTCGGGCGGGATGCTCGGGATTCCGAGTGGCCCGGATGCTGATGGGCTCGAGGATGTTGTTGGCGCTTCCGGCGTTGCGGCCGTTGCTGCGGAGGCGTCGTTGGATGCGTCGGTCGGCGCCTCGGCGGCGTCGTTCGCCGAGCTGATTCGGGCGCGCTATGGGGAGGTCGTGCTCTCGCGATTGGTCGCACCCGTGACCCGTGGGGTGTACTCGCTCGATCCAGAAGTTGTCGACTACCGCGTGCTGATTCCGGGAATTGAAGTGCGATTGGCCGAGGCCGGATCGCTGTCGGCGGTGGTCGCGTCGCTGCGCCCGAAGGCGACGCCGGGCGCGCTCGTGCGCGGGCTCCGCGGCGGGATGCACCGATTCGTTGGGGCGCTCGTTGCCGAGTGCGAGCGGCTCGGGGTTTCGTTTGAGTTAAACACGCTGGCCGGTCCATTTGAGCCGATGGCCGAGTGCGAGCAAAGCGAGCGTATCGAGGCCCGCGAGACGGACGGACCTTTCGATACGGCGGCCACGCCACCGGCTCAAGGACCGTCGCTGACCGAGTTCGACGCAATCCTCATCACGACGGAGTCGGCGCTCACCGCGAACGCCCCCACCGTTTCGAGCGAGGTCGTCGCGCTCCTCGTCGACGCACCCGAGCTCGATGCGCATCCCCGCGGCACCGGAGTGCTCGTCTCGGACGCAACCGACGTCGAGGCGAAGGCACTCACGCACGTCACCGCGAAATGGGAGTGGCTCGACGAGCGCACCCAGCCCGGCCAGCACATCCTGCGTTTGTCATACGGACCGGTGGAGGCAGACGGCCCCGCGCGTAGTCTCGCGCTGAGCGACGAGGCACTGCAGCGACAGGCCCTCGCGGATGCATCACGCATCCTCGGCGTCGAGCTCGCGCCTGACCGGCGGCGCGACTTCGCGCGCCACGAGTGGCGGATGCCGATGCCCGCCGCGCGCCTGGGACGCACGGCCAAACTTGCGGCCTACCGCGAGCGCCTCGGCGCTGCTACCGAACCGAACGATAGGACGCACGTCATCGAACTGTGCGGCGCGTGGATCGACGGAACCGGCCTAGCGAGCGTCCTACCGTCAGCCGAGAACGCGGCGCAGCGCATCCTCGACAGATTTACCGATCACCAATAGACCGGCAGAACGATCAGCAGACCGCAACTCCCATGAACCAGTTTCGTATTACGATACTTTCATGGAACGGAAAATACAGGGCAAAGAGATTTCCGAATCCCAGGTCGACGAATGGGTCGCGGCAGCCGAAGCTGGCTACGAGGTTGAGGAGCTCCGTAAGCGAGCTGTTGGGCGACCGGCTCGAAGCAAAGAAGCTTCGCAGGTCGTCCCGGTTCGCCTCACAAAGGAAGAACTCGACGCTGTGATGGAGCGCGCCCATCGAGAGAATCTGAACCGGTCAGAGGCGATTCGCGAAGCACTACGTGCGTGGTCTAGCGCCGCGTGATTGCTCGCAAGTCGGTGCTCAAAGACAAACACGCCCCATTGGTGAGGTGCGTACGTCGTGGTCATTGCCCTTAGCGCCAGGCCCTGCCGAAGTACCAGCCATGACAAGCGATAGCGGCAATGGTTAGCTCCGCGCACTGCTGCGACCATTGCAGCTAGCGCTCGGCCCCGCCGAAGTACCGGCCCGGGGTAGCGCTAACGGCAATGCTTACCCGCAGCCGAGCCTTTCACCAGCCAAAGTCCTAGGATGGAACCTATGTCTGCAACGTCTTCCTCGGCCGCTCCCCTGCGCTTCGGCACCCCCGGCGATCAGCCGATCATCCGCATTGGCACGCGCGGTTCGAAGCTCGCGGTCGCGCAAACGAGCATCGTTGCGGAAGACCTCGCACGCCTCACCGGCCGTGAATTCGAGATCATCAAGGTGACGACCCATGGCGACGTGAACCGCGCGTCCCTCTCGACGCTCGGCGGGCAGGGCGTCTTCGCGACCGAGCTGCGCGAGGCGCTGCTCGACGGCGAGGTCGACATCGCGGTGCACTCGCTCAAGGATCTCCCGACCGCGCCCGCGCCCGGGCTGCAGCTCGCCGCGCATCCCGCCCGTGAGGATGCGCGCGACGCCGTGGTTGCGCGCGACGGCCTCGACTTTGCCGACCTTCCCCATGGCGCGAAGGTGGGCACCGGTTCGCCCCGTCGGCGGGCGCAGATCCGCCGCGTGCGCCCCGACCTCGAGCTGCGGGACATTCGCGGCAACGTCGACACGCGTATCGGCTTCGTCACCGACGGCGAGCTTGATGCGGTCTTCCTCGCGACCGCGGGGTTGAACCGGGTCGGCCGCACCGAGGTGATCACCGGCTTCCTCGAGCTCGAAGATTTCCCGACCGCGCCCGGCCAGGGCGCCCTCGCGATCGAGACCCGCGAGGGCTGGGATCTCGAGGGCCTGCGCGGCCTCGACGATGCCGCGACCCGCGCGGCCGCCGACGCCGAGCGCGCGATCCTGAACGGCCTCGACGCGGGCTGCCAGGCGCCTGTCGGCATCCACGCGGATGTGCGCGACGGCGTCCTTACGGTGCTCGCGCGGGTGTACGGCAAGGATGCGCTGGCCGAGGCCCGGGGCGAGGTCGCGATCGATCTGGAGCCGGTTTACGAGCAGTCGCTCGGGTACGCGCGCGGCGAGGTCGCGAAGCAGGACTACGTGCCGGCTCGGCTCGCGGCCGAGCTCGTCGACTCGCTGTTCGCGCAGGGCGCCGGCGACTTCATCGGCGAATGAGTGCTGTTCGCGCCCTAAGTAGCGGCGCAGCCGCGTATCGAAGGGGAGACCACCGTCGGTCATTTCGATACACGCTGCTTCGCAGCACACTCAATGACCGCAACGGTGCGACATGGTGACGGCCTCACTCGCAGGCACTACCGTGCTCGTGCCGCGCGGCGGGGACTGGGGCACGCAAGCGAGCCTCGAGATCGCGGAGCGCGGCGGTGAGCCGGTCATCGCCGAGCTCATCGGATTTGCACCGCCGGAAGACCCCGCGCCGCTCGAAGCAGCGCAAGCACGCCTCGCAAACGGCGACTACGACTGGCTCGTGCTCACGAGCCCCCGCGCCGTCACCGCGATCGCCATCCCGGAACGCAACTCAAACGCGATTGCGAAAACCGAGCTGCGCATCCACCGGAACACCCGCATCGCCGTGGTCGGCGACAGCACCGCCGCCGGACTCGAGAGCTTCGGCCGCTCGCCACACTTTGTGCCAGTCAACGAGCATTCCGCTCGCGGGCTCGTGAGCGAGTGGCCGCACGTCACCGCTCCCCAGCGCATCCTGTGGCCGCGCTCGTCCGAGGCCGCCCCGACGATCGCCACAGGCCTCACCGCCCTCGGCCACCGGGTCGACGCCACGATCGCGTACCGCACCGTCGGCGTACCATTGACTGCGGAAGCCCGTGCGCGCATCCTTACGGGAGAGCTGCGGTTCGCGCTCGTCACGAGCGGCAGCATCGCCCGCCAGCTGGTCGACCAGATTGGCGCGGATGCGCCGCTACGGATCGTGACGATCGGCCCCAACACCACGAGGTCCGCGCGAGAAGCCGGGCTCCGCGTAGATTTTGAAGCGGCGCAACGCACCGTTTCGAGCATGCTCGATGCCATCGAACAGGGCCGCGAGCCCGAAGGAGAATAGGTCCATGCAGAAGCCAGTCATTCGTCCCCGACGCCTGCGCCAGTCGGTCGCGATGCGCAACCAGGTGCGCGAGCTGAACGTGCACCCGAACGAGCTCGTCCTGCCCGTCTTCGTGCGCGAGGGCATCAGCGAGGCACAGGAGATCTCGTCGCTGCCCGGCATCTATCAGCACACGCTCGACTCGATCCGCGGCGTCGTGAACGAGGCTGCCAAGGCCGGCGTCGGCGGCATCATGCTGTTCGGCGTACCCGCTGAGCGGGATGCGGTGGGCAGCGGCGCGACCGACCCCGACGGCATCCTGAACCGCGCCCTTCGCGTGGTGGCCGAGGAAGCTGGCGACGCGATCACCGTGCAGGCCGACCTGTGCCTCGACGAGTTCACCGACCACGGCCACTGCGGCGTGCTCGACTCGCGCGGCCGCGTCGACAACGACGCAACCCTTGAGCGCTACACCGAAATGGCAGTCGTGCAAGCCGAGTCGGGCGCACAGATTATCGGCATGTCCGGGATGATGGATGGCCAGATCGCCGCGGCGCGTGACGCGCTTGACGACGCTGGCCACGACGACGCAGTCTTGCTCGCCTACTCGGCGAAGTACGCATCCGCGTTCTACGGCCCGTTCCGCGAGGCCGTCGACTCGCAGCTGCAGGGCGATCGCCGCACCTACCAGATGGATCCGGCGAACCGTCGCGAGGGCATCCTCGAGGCGCGCCTCGACATCGAAGAGGGCGCCGACATCGTCATGGTGAAGCCCGCAATGAGCTACCTCGATGTGCTCGCGGATGTCTCCGCGGAGTCGCAGGTGCCGGTGTGGGCGTACCAGGTCTCGGGCGAGTACGCGATGATTCAGGCCGCCGCACTCAACGGCTGGATCGACCGCGAGCGCGCGATCGCCGAGTCGATCGTCTCGATTCGCCGTGCCGGCGCGGATGCGGTGCTCACCTACTTCGCGACGGAATACGCCCAGGCCCTGCGCGCTTTCTAGCCGGGCCCGGCCCTCACCCGTCCGCCTCGCCGGTCCGCCGAGTACCCTCGAGCATCCCGAGTACTCCCGAAAGTGGCAAATACCCCCGCGCCACCGTCCCGAGTACCCCCGAAATGGTGGTCTACCCCTCTCAGGGAAGCGGTAAATCGCAATCTCGGGGGTACACACGATATGAGAGTAACCGCGGACCACCATTAGTACGAACGTCCACCCGAATCGAAGGAGCCCGCAACATGACCACCTCAGCCGAATGGTTCGACCGCGCCCGCCAGGTGACGCCCGGCGGCGTCAACTCCCCCGTCCGCGCTTTCGGCTCGGTCGGCGGCACTCCCCCGTTCTCGGTCAAGGGCGAGGGCGCCTGGCTGACCGACGCCGACGGCAACCGTCGCGTCGACTTCATCTGCGGCTGGGGTCCGCTGCTGCTCGGCCACTCGCATCCCGAGGTCGTGGATGCGGTGCAGCAGACGGCTGCCGATCTCATGTGCCCGGGTGGCTCGACCCCCGGCGAGGTCGAGCTCGCCGAGGCGGTCGTCGCGCGGCTCAAGCAGGTTGACGAGAACGCGATCGACGAGGTGCGTCTTGTGTCGACCGGTACCGAGGCGACGATGACCGCGATCCGCCTTGCCCGGGGCGTCACCGGCCGCGACCTCATCATCAAGTTCTCGGGTTGCTACCACGGCCACTCGGATGGGCTGCTCGCGGCGGCCGGTTCGGGCCTCGCCACCCTGGCGCTGCCGGGTTCCGCTGGTGTGCCCGAGCCGATCACCTCGCAGACCATCGTGCTGCCGTACAACGACCTCGACGCCGTGCGCGCCGCCTTCACCGAGCACGAGGGCCGCATCGCCGCGATCATCGTCGAGGCATCCGCAGCCAACATGGGCGTCGTGCCGCCGCTCCCCGGCTTCAACCGCGGCCTCGCGGAGATCTGCCACACCGACGGCGCGCTGCTCATCTGCGACGAGGTGCTCACCGGGTTCCGCACCGGCCCCGCTGGCTGGTGGGGCCGCGAGCAGGAAGACCCGGAGCGCGGTGGCTGGACCCCCGACATCTTCACGTTCGGCAAGGTCATCGGCGGCGGGATGCCCGTGGCCGGGCTCGGCGCACGTCGCGAGATCATGGAGACGCTCGCCCCGAACGGCCCCGTCTACCAGGGTGGCACGCTGAGCGGCAACCCGGTCGCGGTCGCCGCTGGCATCGCGACGCTACGGCTCGCGGATGACGCGGTTTACGCACACATTGATGCTTCGGCCGACCGCGTGATCGGCGCGGTCAAGCGCGAGTTCGATCTCGTCGGCGTGCCGGTTGCCGTGCAGCGCGTGCGCAACCTGTTCTCGTTCGCGATGGGTGACGGCGCGGACCTCGGCTGGTCGGGCGTCGACGAGTTCGGTTCGCCCGCGCCGATCAACGAGGCCGAGGTCAAGCGGCAGGAAGGCTGGCGTTACCCCGCGTTCTTCCACGCGATGCTCGACGCGGGCGTCAACCTCCCGCCGAGCGTGTTCGAGGCGTGGTTCCTGTCGGTCGCACACGACGATGAGGCGCTCGCGCACTTCGAGGCGGCACTCCCAGCCGCGGCCGAGGCAGCCGCCGCGGCGACGCCCGACGCGTAGCCCCCGCGAACAATAGGACGCACGCGAGCGGGATGCGCACCCGAATTGGGTTGCGCATCCCGCTGACGTGCGTCCTAAGCGTGAGGCACGCTCGGCCTTAGATCGACTCGGCATCCTTCAACGGCTTCGGCTCATCGGCCTGCCACTTCGCGCGGATGTCTTCCCACAGCCCCTCGACGCGCAGCTTGACGTCGTTGAACACGCGCTCGACGTTCGCCCGCGTCACGTCGCTCGGAATCTGCATGTCCCACTCGAAGAACGTCTGCCCCGGATACGGCGGCAGGTCCTCGTGGCTGTTCATCGATACGACGTAGTCGGCGCCGCGCACGACGTCGTCGGTGAGTGGTTTCGGGAAGAGCAGCTCCGGGTCAGCGCCGCGTTCTTGCAGCAGCTTGACGACTTCCGGGTAGAGGTCTTCGCGAGGCCGCGACCCTGCCGAGCGAACCTCGACCTCATCCCCCGCAATCTCGTTGAGCGCCGCCGCCGCGAGCTGCGAACGACCGGCGTTCTCGACGCATACAAACAGTACCTGCGGCTTCGGACGCTGCAGCTTTCCCGTCGCGTAGGCGAGGGAGCGAAGTCGACTCTCCGCGAAATTCGCCGACAATGAGGCAACGAACTTCTTGATCCGCGCATTGCGGTGCAGCGTCATGTAGGACTCGTATACGTACCGCTCGACGAGGTCCTGCGAGAAGACCCCGTCGTAGCGGTCGGCGAGGTGCTTAGCGGTTCGTTGCAGCACTCGGTCGTCAGTCTCATCGATGTCATCGGTGCTCTCGAGCACCTCGTCTTCGCGGGGCTCGAATGCGACGGTCTCGTTAGCAGTCTCGTTGGCGTTCTCAGCTGGTCCGGCGTGGCGGTTCATCGGTGAAGTCCTCTCTCGCGCGACTGAAATGTAACTACTGTCCCGAGCATATTCCCCGACTTCTCCGAAAGAACCCGCAATGCCAGCCGACTGAAATGCATCCGCACTGAAACGAAGAAACCGGCCGGCGCATCCAAACCCCCGTGTTGGGTAAGGATGCGCCGGCCGAGTCAGTGGGGTGGCCCACTCGGAAAAAAGTGCACGCCTGAGCAGAACCGTCGGCGTGTCGCCGCGTGTCGTGCTAAGGCGTGCACTTTTTTCTAGGTGTTTTCGGGAGTGGCCTACGTGGCGCGCACCGCCCCTTGACCAACCACATCCGCGTCGTGTCGCTCGTGCCCCTCCATGAACGCGTCGATCTCGGATGCGCTGGCCCGCAGCTTCGGGTCATGGTCGAGATAGTGCTTGGTCTCGCGGGCGATGAGTCCCGACAGCACGAGCAGGCCGATGAGGTTCGGCAGCGCCATGAGCCCGTTCATGATGTCCGCGAAGGTCCACACGAGCGCGAGCGGCACCGTGCATCCGATAAACACGACCAGGGTGAAGACAATGCGGTAGACCGGCACGCCCTTCACACCGAACAGCCGCTCCATGCAGCGCTCGCCGTAGTAGGCCCAGCCGAGGATGGTCGAGAACGCGAAGAACGCAATCGACAGCGCAACGATGATGTTGCCGAAGTCGCCGAGCGTCGTGGCGAACGCGTGCGAGGTCATGAGGCCGGCCTCGCCGTTCGCGTTGCCGGTCTCCCAGACACCCGTCGCGACAATCGTGAGGCCGGTGAAGGTCACGACGATGATCGTGTCGATGAACGTCTGCGTCATCGAGACGAGGCCCTGGCGAACGGGATGCGTCGTCTTCGCCGCGGCCGCCGCGATCGCCGCCGAGCCCATGCCCGATTCGTTCGAGAAGATGCCGCGCGCGACACCCATCTGCAGCACGAGCATGATGGCCGAGCCGGTAAACCCGCCCGCCACCGCATCCGTGCCGGAGAACGCCATCGTAAAGACCTGCGCGAGCGCACCCGGCAGCGCCGGACCGTTCGCGATCAGCACGACCATGCCGAACACGATGTAGAGGACGATCATGGCGGGCACGAACGCGGCCGTGACCTTACCGATCGACTTGATGCCGCCGAGCAGCACGAGCCCGATCAGGATGGTGAGCACGATCCCGGTGACCCACGGCGAGATGTTGAACGCGCCCTCGAGCTGGGTCGCGACCGCGTTGCCCTGCGTCATGTTGCCGATCCCGAAGCTCGCGAACACGGCGAACACCGCGAACCAGATCGCGAGGAACCTACCGAACTTCCCCTTAATACCCCGCTCGAGGTAGTACTGCGGTCCGCCCGACTTGTCGCCGTTCGCATCTGTCTTGCGGAAGCGCACTCCGAGGAACGCCTCGGCATACTTCGAGGCCATACCGAACAAGCCGGTGACCCACATCCAGAACAGCGCGCCCGGCCCGCCAATCGCGATCGCGGTGGCGACACCGACGATATTGCCGACGCCGACCGTCGCGGCAAGCGCGGTCGTCAGCGCCTGGTACTGCGAGATGTCGCCGCCCTCGGTGTCGTCGTTGCGGCGGATGAGCCCGAGGTTGAGCGCCGGGCCCAGCTTCCGGAATTGGATGAAGCGCAGTCGGATGGTCAGGAAGATGCCCGTGCCGAGCAGCAGCGGGATGAGCAACCACGGCCCCCATACAAAGCCACTGATCGCATCAAGAATCTTTTGAAGCTGGTCCATGGCAAGAACTTAGTGCGCGGTTGCGCTGTCACACAAATTCCCTGCGCGCACCTCACAAGTCACGACGGGCCCGATTCGGGCAGGCCACAGGCGGTCGTTACGATGAGTGCGGCCCGTCGCACCCATACTCGTGACTTTCGAATTGCATCCTTCCCGCGCGTCGGCCCGAACTAGAGGAGCCCAACCGCTCATGGCTGTGCCGCGCCGCGACCCGACCGAGAACACGAAACGCACGCGAGGCATCCTTGGCCTCACTGCGGCCATCGCGGCTGTCGGCATTATTCTCGTCGCAATCGCGTTCCCCGACGACGAGCAGACCGCCACGCTCCCGACGACCTCCACGCCCGTGCCCTCGCATCCTCAGGATGTTGAGGAATCGTGGCAGGCGGACCCTGCCGATTCGGTGCTCGCGCCCGGCTTCGATCCGTATCCGCCGACCTTTAAACTCCCCGACGCGACGACGCTGACCGGGGATGCGATCAGCGCGTCCCTGAAGCTCGAGCAGGATGCGACACCATTCGGCGGCACGGTCGGGTTCAGTTTCGAGGGCGCGGACCTCGCGTCGCCGATGTGGGATCCCGACAATTCCAATCTCAACGAGATGCTCGCCGCGGTCGAAAACCCGGTGATCCGCTTCGGCGGGCTCAAGGGTGACCGTAGGGTGTGGTGGACCTCGGCGAACGAGCCCGCGCCTTCGTGGGCTGAAGCGACCGTGACACCCACGGATCTCGAGAACGTCGCAGCCGTCGCCGACGAGGTGGATGCATCGGTCACCCTGGTCGTGAGCCTCGCACGATACGACCCCGACCGCGCCGCCGACATGGCCGCCCACGCCCGCGCAATCTTCGGCGACCGGCTGCTCGCGATCACGATCGGCAATGAGCCGAACGGCTACTTCCTCGAGGGGGAGCCGGACCGCTCCGTGCGCGATAAGACATGGGACACCAACGCCTATCAGGATGGGCTCGAGGAGTATGCGGCCGCGATCGAGTCCGCCTCCCCCGGCACCCCGATTTCAGGGCCGGGCGCGTATGACGCGACGTGGTGGCGCGCGTTCGCGGATTCTTCGGTCGCGAACCAGACGGCCATGTCGATGCACTGGTATCCGCTGTGGGACTGCTCAGGGCCCGCATCCTCAACCGCGAACCCGACGCTCGAGGACCTCACCTCGCCCAAGCTGCGCGAGAGCGCGCGAAACATCGTCGGGATGGGCGCGGAGACCGCTGAGCAGTATGACCTGCCGCTGTGGATCGAGGAGACCGGGCCGACCTCGTGCTCGGGCGGCAACGAGACCTCGCGCACCCACGCGCAGTCGCTCTGGACCACCGACTACGTGCTGACCGCAGCCGAGCTTGGCGCCGAACGCATCGCGTTCCACTCGACGCTCGCGGCCTGCGAGGGCGGGGCTCCCATGAGCCCAATCTGCGCGACCGGGACGTACTCCGACCCAGGCACGATCGTCCAGGGCCGCACGAGCTACCTCGCGCTGATGCAGCTGAGCTGGATCCCGGATGGCAACATGCTCACACCGACCGTGAGTGGGGACGGCACGGTCATGGTCCACGGGGTATTCGGCGCGGATGGGTCGCTCACGCTGGTCGTGTCCGATCTGCGTGATCCTGCCTCGGGTGCCGAGGCCCTGCCGGTGACGGTTTCGGCGCCTTCGGGCCTCGGGGCGGATGCGCCGGGCAGCTGGTCTCCCGCGTCGGGTTCGCTGCTCACCGGGGAGTCGCTGGCCGCGCAGGAGAGCTCGCTGACTGCGCTCGTGCCGGTTGAGCCGAGGCTGGCGGCGCTGTCGCTGTCGGCAGCGGAGCCGCTCACGATCGCGACCCAGCCCGGCTCCACCACGATGCTGGTCCTGAAGCCAAACAGCTAGGCTGCGCATCCGCCTACCTACCTGCGCCTGTCTCTGCCCCTGCCCCTGCCCTGCCCCTGCCCCTGTCCCTGTCCCTGTCCCTGTCCCTGCGCCACGCCACGCCACGCCACGCCACGCCCACGAAAATTGTGCACGTATGAGCAGTGCCCACGGCGTGTCGGGGGCGTGTCGCACTCATGCGTGCACAATTTTCTTCGGGGGTGAGGGAGGTTAGGCCGAGTCCTCGGCGACGACGACGTTGCGCAGCGAGCCGAGGCCCTCGATCGAGGTCTCGACGACGTCGCCGGGCTGCAGGAACACGCCCTTCGGCGCTCCGATTCCGGACGGCGTGCCCGTCGCGATGATGTCGCCCGGGTAGAGCGTCATGACGGTCGTGAGCTCCGCGATCTGGTCGTAGATGTCGTAGATCATGTCGTCGGTGAGCCCGTTCTGCCGCTCCTCGCCATTCACGGTCAGGCGGATGCGCAGATTGTGCGGGTCTTCGACCTCGTCGGCGGTCGTGAGCCACGGCCCGATCGGCCCGTGCGTATCGAACGACTTCCCGAGGGTGAACGTCGGCGAGCGCTTCTGCAACCAGTCGCGCACCGAGAAGTCGTTCGTGACGAGATAGCCGCCGATCACCGACGCCGCGTCGTCGCGCGAAACGTGCTTGCACTCGCGCCCGATCACGACCCCAAGCTCCGCCTCGTAGTCGAGTTTGTCCGAAACCTCCGGCCGCACCACGTCCCCGCTCGGGGCGTTGATGCACGACACCTGCTTGTTGAACCAGAACTGGTTCTTCGGGGTCGGGATGCCGTCGGCCGCGGCCTCCTTCGTGTGCTCGGCATAGTTCATGCCGATCGCCAGGTACTTCTGCGGGGCGTCGATCGGCGCGAGCAGCTCCACGTCCGACAGCGCGATCGCGTCACCCTCGAACGCGGCGATCTCGGCCGCGCGCTCCGGCAGCGAAGGCAGAACCGCGCGCACAGAGTCGCCGACGAGTTCCGTCACGTCCACGATCACGTCGCCGTCGACGCGACCGACGCGAGCCGGCCCCGCATCCTGCCGAAAACGAGCAAGCTTCATCGTTCCATTCCTCTCTCTTAGTGTCCCTTGTCGGCTCAGTTGTCGGATGCGCCGGGTCTGTCGGATGCGCCGGGTCTGTCGGATGCTCCGGGTCCGTCGGATGCGCCAGCCGCCGCGGCCTTCTCCGAGGGCAGATCCCCCCAGACCTTTTCGCCGAATGGCGTGAGCTGGAAGCTCACGAACTGCCACCGCGCATCCTCACCCCGGTGGAGCACCTGCGCGACCATGCCCTCGACGATGCGCTCGCTCCCATCCGGATTGCCGAGCCGATTGCGGATCGAGCCGGTGACGAGCACGACATCCGGGGCGAGCGAGGTGATCGTCAGCTCGCCGCGCTGAATCTCGCGATAGGCCTGCCGCGTGCGTGTGTGCTCGAGCAGCATCTCTTTCGTGTGGCGCACGCCGGGGGCGTGGATGTGCACGAGCGACTCGTCGTAGATTTCCGCGAGCGCCGCGATGTCGACGGCCATCAGGGCGCGGATGCGCGCGGCCTCGACCGCCTCGATCTCGCGCCGGAGCGCGGGGTCGGCAGGCGCGACCTGGCTCGCGGCCTCGACTGACCCTGCCGGGTTCACGGCCTCGGCTGGCCCGGCCTGGCTCGCGGTCTCGACCGGCCCGGCGTGCTGCTCAGAGTTAGCGGACTGCATGCTGATTCTCCCAGGAGTCCTCGGCCTCCCACGTGCGGAAGCCCGTGGTCTCGCCGTCTTCGTAGCCGGGGCGCGGCTGGCCCGCGAGCCCGTGGTAGTGGCTGAAGATCTTGTCGGCCTCCGCCATCGGCAGCACCTCTTCGATGTCGTCGAAGGGCTGCGCGTCGGTGCGATCCTGCACGAGCCGGCGAATCACCTCGTAGGCCTCGCCGCGGTTCGCCATGACGAGGCGGTTCACTCCCTCGAGTCGCGCATCCTCGAACTCCTGCAGCCCGACCTCGGGCGCATTCTGGCTCGCCGCGAGCCGCTCTGCGAGCACGCGACCGTCCACGATCGACTGGCACGCGCCGTTGCCTCCGCGCGGGTACATCGCGTGGGCGGCGTCGCCGATAAGGACAACCCGGCCGTCGACCCAACGGTCGAGCGGGTCGTGGTCCACGAGCGGATACACGTATACCTCCTTGGCGTCGCGCAGCATCTGCTGCACGTCGAGGAACGGCAGCTTCGTGTCCTCGAATCGCGGGATGAGATCGTCGACATCGCCGGGGGTGTTCCAGTCTTCGTACATCTCCTCGCCCTCGGTCTCGACGACCCAGTTGATGAGCGCCTTACCCGTGCCCTCGTAGTCGAGGTGCAGCGGGTACACGATCATCGAGGCGATGCGCGGGGCACCGATGTGCAGGATGGTGTGGCTGTCGCGGTACGGGTCCATGACCGTCACGCCGCGATACATGCGAATGCCCGAGAACTTCGGGTCCGACTCGGTCGGATGCATCTGGGCACGAACCACAGACTTGATGCCATCTGCGCCGATCAGCACGTCGACATCTTCCTCGAAGGTCTCGCCGTCGCGTCGCGCGAGGTGCAGCTTCACGCCACTGCCGGTGTTCTCGTAGCGCTCCAGTCCAACGCCGAGCTGGATCGCATCCTCGCCGAGCCGCTCGAGCACCGTGCGGTAGAGCAGCATCTGCAGGTAGCCGCGGTGCACGAAGCGCTGCTCGTGCAGGTAGCCCATGTGCGTGCCGCACTTCTCGGCGTAGATCTCCTGGCCGTGGTTGTTGTAGAAGATCGAGTCGACGGCCTCGTTCGAGATCTCCTCGAACTGCTCGAGCAGTCCGAGCTCGTCGAGCTCGCGCACGCCGTAGACCTTGATGTCGAGGCCAACGCCGAGTGGCTTGATCTCGCGCACCTTCTCATAGATGACCGGGGAGAATCCCTGCTGGTGGAGGCGGAGGGCGGCCGCGAGTCCCGCGGGCCCGGCGCCAATAATCGCAATCTTCATGTTCGACTCCTTCGTCGGATGTGGATCAGTTCAATTCAGCGTTGGGCTGATCCTAAATGATTTCCCAAAAAGTGTCATCACTTGATTTCGTTTAGGATTTCTTGCAGGATGATCGTACCGCGAGCGCGACGGCGCGCTCCGCACCAGAGACTTGGAGTGTCATGACTGTCGTCGACATCAACATCCACCACCTCCCGGAAGACCTCTTCACGAACAAGAAGATCCTGAACGGCTTCCTCAACAGTGCCCCGCGCGGCTTCGGCGAAATCGCCAGCGTCATTGAAATGGAAAACGGCAAGCAGCAGCTCGTGCTCGAGAAACCGAAGGGCTATCCGAACCTCAACTACGTCGAGGGCGACTACTCGGTCGAGGCAAAGCTCGCCGCGATGGACGAGGCCGGCGTCGACTACGGCATCATGCGCGTGCCCGTCTGGCAGGAGTGGCTCGACCTCGAGACCTGCAAGGCCGTCAACGACAACGCCGCATCCATCGTCGAGCGCTCCGGCGGGCGCCTGTTCGCCACCGCGTGCGTGCCGCCGTGGGATCGCCAGGAGAACGTGGATGAACTCAAGCGCTGCGTCGAGGAACTCGGCTTCGTCGGCGTCCAGCTCGCGTGCCACTACGGCCAGCTCTACCTCGACGACGAGGCGTTCCGCCCCTACCTGCGCGAGATCGAGAAGCTGAACGTCCCCGTCGTCGTGCACCACACTCCCCTGCCGGTCGAGTACAAGTCGATCCTCGAGTACACGAACCTGCGCCGCGAGTTCGGTCGCATCTCCGACCAGGCCACCGCGGTCGGCCGCGAGCTGTTCAGCGGGATGTTCGACGAGATGCCCGGCCTCAAGTTCATCCACACGATGTTCGGTGGGAACTGGTTCGCGAACGCGAACCTCCTGACCCCGAAGAAGCCGCAGAAGAAGGAGGCCATGCAGCGCCTCGACCCGACCGGCGGCGAGAAGATTCAGCAGTACATGCGCGAAAACATCTTCTTCGACATGACCCACCCGCACTCGTGGGGCAAGCACCAGGTCGAGGCCGCGATCAAGGTCTCGGGCGCCGACCACTACCTCTTCGGCTCCTCGTTCCCCGTGTTCTACAGCTGGATGAGCCAGGGCGTCGAGTTCGTCGAGAACGAGCTCGAGATCACCGACGAGGAGCGCGAGCTGCTCTTCGCCGGCAACGCGAAGCGCCTGTTCAACCTGCCCATCTAACGACCAGTCCAGAGGTGATTCTCTTGCCGAACAACACCAGGTTGAACAACGCCGAGCCGAACGGTGCCGAGCCGACTGGAGCCGACCCGACCGGTCCCGAGCCGACCAGCGCATCCCCCGCCAGCGCCCCGGCGAACGACATCGACGAGTTCTTCTCGACCGATCGCACCCGCGGCACGGGCGAGGCGATCGCGCTCCCGGACTCCGACTATCGCGAGTTCGTGTACGACCTCGATGACCCGGTCGTGCGGCCCTACCGCGCGATGGACTACGAGGAGTTCACCGAGGATCGCCAGCAGGCGGAGTTCCTCCGCAACCTCCTCGAGTATTGGGATGGGCTCTATCGCGAGCCATTCGTCGGAATCACCTCGGATGGTCACCGTCGCGATGGCCTCTACCGCCTGCCGAGCCCGGCCGGGACCGACGCTGCCGAACCCAACGCATCCGCCCCGGTCGCTGCCGCGATCTCGCTGTTGGATGCGCTGCCACCAGTCGAGCGCGCGGCCGTCACCTACGCGCTCGACGCGCCGGAATGGCGCGGCTGGAGCAACCCGGAGTTCGTGTTCAAGCGAATCGGGCTTCGGCTCGAGGAGCTCGCCGACGAGCAGGCTGAGCTCGTCTACGGTCTGCTGCGCGAGTCCCTCAGCGCGGAAGGCTACGAGCGCGTGCGCGAGGCCATGGCACTGAACGGGTTCCTTGGCGAGATCACGAAACTGCCGCAGATCATGAACGATCGCAGCTACTGGTTCGCGATCTACGGCAAGCCGTCGACCACCGAGCCGTGGGGCTGGCAGCTTTTCGGCCGCCACGTCGCGCTGAATTTCGTGTTCGTCGGCGGCCGCGAGGTGTGCGCGCCGGTGTTTATCGGCGCCGAACCCGCGCTCTCGGAACCCGAGCATCCCCCGATCTTCGAGCGCCGCGAGCGCCTAGCCCTCGAGCTTGCCGCAACCTTCACACCCGAGCAGCGCGATCAAGCTGTGGTCTACACATCCGTGCTCGACGAGAAGATGCCGGATGACCGCATCCACCCCGCCGACGAACGGCACGTCGCGGGCGCCTTCCGCGACAATCGAATCGTGCCCTACGAGGGCATCCTTGCCACTGAGTTCGACCATGATCAGCGTGAGCTGCTGCGCGAGATCGTGCGGGACTTCTACGGGCTGCTTCGTCCCGAGCAGGTCGAGCTCACGCTCGCCGAGTACGACGAGCACATCGGTGAGACGTATCTCGCGTGGTACGGCGCGACGGATGGTTCGACACCGTCGTATCTGCGCATCCAGAGCCCGGTCATCATTGCCGAGCTCGACCACCACGCCGGGGTCTGGTTGAGTAACCGTACGCCCGCGCGCTTCCACGTGCACTCGACGCTGCGGCACCCGAACGGCAACGACTACGGCAAAGCACTCATCAGCGCTTGGCAAGAAGCCATCGCTGATTAACGGTCGCTCGACTACCAACATTCTGGCACTTTCACCCTGAAACAACTAGCCTGGTGGTAGACCTGAAAGGGACCGCGATGACCCCGCCAACTGCTCCAGTGGAGCGAGCCATGCGCACCATTGGCGAACATGTGACCGTGATGCGCAAGATTAGCCGCCTCAACGCAAAACAGACCGCCGCTCGTGCTGGCGTGAGCCTCACCACGCTCCGGAACTTCGAGCGTGGCGAAAACGTCGAGTTCGTCTCTGCGCTCGAAATTCTCCGCGCCGTTGGATTACTCGAACAGGTTGTGCAGGGCGCTGACCCACTGCAGTCAGACCAGGGGCGAGCTCGACTCAACGCGTACCTCGACGGGAAACAAAAATGACGAGTCCCCTCGATGTCGACGTAGAAGTTCAGCTTCCAGACGGCCGAATGGTTGCCTGCGGCGCCATTCGCCAGGCGGTCGTCCCGCCGAGGCGAAGCCCGGTGATGACCTTTCAATACGCTGACAGCTACCTCGCCGAGACACTCGCGTATGAGCTTTCGCCCGATTTGCCACTCGATCGGTCCATTCACGTCCCTGCAATCCACCTCAACACGTTCCACGCCTTTCGCGATGTTCAGCCAGACCGCTGGGGACAGAGACTCATCGAGTCTGCGGAACGCCGCGATGCCCGGGCCGCAGGCCGTGCACCACGGCGACTGACCGACCTCGATATTCTTCTGCGCATTCCGGATGAGACAAGACAGGGCGCGCTCCGATTCCTCAAGGAGGGGGAGCCCGCGCCTCCCTCGGCCGATATTGCACCAGTGGAGCGACTTCCTTGGGTTGCTGCGGTAACCGGACGCATTGAGACAGACGACGCGCTCGACGAGCAGGCACTCAGGCTCTTACCGACGGGCACCGGTGCAGGTGGCGCGCGCCCGAAGTTCACGGTTCGCCTGCCATCGGGCCGACTGGCGCTCGCAAAACTCCCCAGCCGTTCCGACCGCTGGGATGTGGCGCGCTGGGAAGTGGCGACTGCCCGAGCTGCTGTCGAGGCGGGAATTAGAGTTCCCGAGATCAACTATGTCCCCGGTCACGAAGGCAGCGATGGAATCACCGTCATCGATCGATTCGACAGGGGGATCGACGGTCGCCGCATTGGCTACAGGAGCGGAGCCGGGCTACTTGAGCTCACGGATGCGACTGACTATTCGTATGCGGATCTCGCGTCGGCGGCTCTGGCCGTTTCAACGCGACAAGACGAGCTTGGCGCGGAACTCTTCCGCCGTGTGGCATTCACGGTACTGGTCAACAATGTTGACGATCACGCCCGAAATCACGGCTTCCTGCGAACCGAATCTGATTGGGAGATCTCACCTGCGTTCGACGTCAATCCGCATCCTGCCCCTCTTGAAGCAACGCCGATCGATCGAGACGACGACCCCACGAACCGAGACTTAAGGCGGCTCATCGCCGACCGAGACCGCTATGGCGTAAGTCTCGACCTTGCGCGGGAGTCGATTGCACTGGCGATCGAGGCCGCTGCCAGTGTGCCCGGAAACGCCCGCGAGCTCGGCGCGACCGACAGGGAACTCGACTACTTTGCAGACATATTCGACGAAGTGCGATTCGAGGATGCGCGAGCGCTGATCGGACCGCCGGGGGCGGTCGACCCACGCGCAACCGGAAAAAGCAGAGCTCGCGACGCACTCGGACGGTTCACCCCATCCGAGTAATACTCGCGCTCAATCCCCAGTTCGGCGAGCAAACGTTGTTCGCCAATCCCGAATTCGGCGTGTGCCCGGGGCGCGCTACTTCGTCTGGGAGTCCGTGAACTTGGCGACTTGGTCCTCGAGGTCCTGCGTCTCGACCGCGACGAGGGTGTTGATCTCGTGCTGCCGGGCGAGGGTTTCGACCTCGTCGAATGCGCCGCCACCCTCAATGAGCGCAACGATTGCCTCATGCTCTTCCAGCGTCGCGAACGCGCGGCCCGGTGCCGCCCAGAACGCGGATCGACGAATCACCTGCATCCGCATCCACTCGGCGTCGAGCAGAGTGTTGAGGTGCTCGTCCTCGCTCTTCTCGTAGAGCACGCCGTGGAATTCTCGGTTCAGCTGACCGAACGTCGCAGTGTCGAAACTCTCGAGAGCCGTGCGCATCCGCGCGTTCAGCTCGCGCGCTTCCGCAAGATCATCCGCGGTGAGGTTCGGCGCCGACAGCGCGGTCGCGAGGCCTTCGAGTCTCGACAGCACGCGCAACGTTCCCTTCCACGCGTCGCCGTCGAATCGCTTGACGGTAGCCCCGACGTTCGGCGTGATCTCGACCCACCCCTCAGCCTCGAGGCGCCGAAGCGATTCGCGCCAGGGGCCCGAACTGATCCCATACTCTCGCGACACCTGATCGATCACGATTCGGAATCCGGGGACGAATGTGCCGTCGGCAATGCGGGCTTTGAGAATGTCGTATGCCTGCTCGGACTTGCTTTTCGTGCTGGCGGCTTCGTTGCTAACCATCCTTGAATCCTAATAGAAATCACAAGAGATTTCTTCAAGAATCCGACGAGATGTGTTCGCAGGCAGAAAAACGAGAGCAGCGCGTGCAGGCGCTGCTCTCGTTTTCGAGTGCTAGTTTGTTAGTGGATTCGGGGACCGTAGTCGTGGCCGCGACCGTGGTGGCGCCGCTCTTGGGGGCCGCCGTGACCTTCGTGGCCGCCGCCGCATCCACCGCGACCGCCGCCATGACCGCGCCCGCCACCGTGACCACCGTGCCCGCGACCACCGTGACGACGGGAGTACATCCCGGCATAACCGTCGGGCGCGTATTCGGACATCTGGGACATCCAGCGCTCGAAGCGCTCCTCCCCCATCCGCGCGCGGGCCTGCTCGCTCCAGCGGTCGAAGTCCTCGTCGAGAACTTCACCCTCCGCCTCGAGCTGCGACTCAAGCTGCTCGATGATGCGGTCGAGGAATCCCTCGAGCTGCACCTGCTCCTCCTCGGTGAGTGCCGAGAACGCATCCGGATGCTGCGGCTTGAGCTGCTCAGTGTTCCGCCCCTCTTCGGTCAGGCGGATGAGGATGACGCGCTTGTCTTCTTCGGACGGCTCGCGGGCAATGAGCCCGGCGCGTTCGAGCTTCCCGAGGAGTTCGTTGAGCGAGGCAACCCGCATGCCGAGGATGAACGCGAGGTCCTTCGTCGGGACGGCATCCTGGAGCTTGAGCGCCGCAAGGATGCGGCCCTGGCCGCGAGTCGGGTCGGATGCATGCCCCGGCCCGACGTGCTCGCCGAGGCCTCGGCCGGAGTCGGGACGGTGGGAGCCGCCGCGATAGCCGCGGGGCTTCATAAGACGTGAAACGTGTCGAAACTTCTGAAAAAGTGTTTCGGTATCCATGAGTTGGATCCTTTCGTAAAGTTGCTGGTACCTGTAGTTCTGGTACCTGTTGAATAATCTACAGGCCCCAGTTGGAAATAGCAACAGGTACCTGCGAAAACTTTTTCAGGCGGACACAACGATGCGCCCTTCCCCTGGTTTCCCAGGGGAAGGGCGCGCGGGCTGGCCGGGCACTACTCGCAGAACGCAGGTGCCTCGTCGACGTTGTCGGCGGTCACGAGCAGCACTGGCGACTGCGCGACCTTCTCGCCGTCGGGGTTCTCGAGCAGTCCCACGGCGTTGATCACCGAGTTCGCGCCGAGCTGCGCCGCCGAGTCCGACACCGTCGCGGCAAAGGTGCCGTCAGTAACCGCCTGGAGGCCGGGGTCGGTGCCGTTCGTCGTGACGATCTGCGCATCCGAACCGGCGGCGTCGAGCGCGGTCTGCACGCCGAAGGCCATGTCCTCGTTAAGCACGAACACGTAGTCAAGATCCGGGTTCGCCTGGATGATGTTCTCCGCAGCTTCCTGCGCCTTGCCGCGGTTGAACATGCCCGGCTGGTTCGCCACGACGGACACATTCGCGTCGAGCGCTTCTTCGAAACCGGCCGCAACGAAGTCGCTGGACGCGCCCGGCGCGCCCGCCACAACCGCCGCCGTGACATCCGCACCGGCGGCATCCTCGTCGACCCAGTCGGCCGCAAGCTCGCCCACGTGGGCCAGGTCGACGACCGTCGCGCCCAGCACCGAGTCGAGGTCTTCGGTCATGACCGCGGTCAGATAAATCGGTACACCCGCATCCGTCGCGGTGCGAATCGCACCCTCGAGCGAGTCGACGCTGACCGTGTTCAGCACGATCGCATCCACACCGCGCGAGATCATGTCTTCGACATTCGCAATCTCTTGGGTCGCATCCTGTCCGGAAGATGCCGTGAGAATCTCGACGCCGGCCTCAGCTGCACCGGATTCGGCACCGTTCAACAGGCAGGTGCCCCACTCATTGTCGGCGCTGCCAATGAACCCGACAGTGAGGCCGCCGCTCGCCTCCGCGCCGCCAGCATCCGCGGTCGCGCCCGTGTCGCCGCCGGACGAGCATCCTGCCAGAAGCAAGCCCGTGAGTGCGACACCCCCGCCAGCGAGGAGCCCATAACGTCGATTCTTCATGATGATTCCTTTCTCGAAGCACGCCGTCGTGCCTCACGATCCGGCCGGTGCGGCCGGATCGATGTGATGGATATAAAGGGGATGGAGCTAAAAGGGGATGTGGTGAGAGGTAAGCGGCCGGAGCGAGCTCAGACTTTTCGCCGGCGCCACTGCACGACGTTGAGGATCGCAGCGATGAGCAGCACCGCGCCGACCGACATGGCCTGGAAGTAGCTCGAGACGCCGAGCAGGTTGAGCGCATTAGCGACAATGCCAAGCAGCAGCACGCCGAGCACCGATCCGAGGATGCTGCCCTTACCGCCTACCAGCGACGTGCCACCGATGACCACGGCCGCGACGGCCTGCAGTTCGAGGCTGAGGCCGCCGATCCCCGGGCTTGCCGCGCCGAGCCGTGCGAGGAGCATGACCCCGGCGATGCCCGCGAGCATCCCACCCATCGAGTACAGCAGGATCTTGTTGCGCGCCACCGGGATGCCAGTGAGTCGGGCGACCTCTTCGTTGCCACCCATCGCGAAGGTGTTGCGGCCGAAGGAGGTGTAGCGCAGGACGAGAGCCACGACGACGCAGATCACGATGGCGGCGAGCAGGATGTACGGGATGCCGAGAATCGCACCGTTGCCAAACTCGTAGAGCTTGTTCTGGGCCGAGACGCTCAGTCCGTCGATGACGACGAGTGCGAGACCGTCGAGCAGGGTCGCAGTGGCGAGGGTTGCAACGAATGGAGTCACCTTCGTATAGGTAACGACGATGCCGTTGACGAAGCCGATCGCGGTCGCGCAGATCAGGCCGATCGTAATGGCGAGCAGCGTGGGCACTTCTAGGGTCAGCATTTGCGCGACGATGCCCATCGTGACCGCGAGGTTGCTGCCGAGCGAGAAGTCGATCCCGCCCGAGATCATGAGCATCGTGAGCCCCGCGGCGATGACCGCGAGCACGCTCACCTGCTTCAGCACGTTCAGGATGTTGTTCGTCGTCAGGAAGGCATCGGTGCCGATCGAGGTGATGATGACCGCGATGATGATGACGACAATGAGGCCGATGTGAGCCGTATTGAGCGTGCTCAGCTTCGGTGCAGCGGACTTGGTGATCGCGCTCACCGGCGCGGTAGTGGTGTTCTCAGGCACGAGCGGGTTCTCCGATAGTGAGTGCGACGAGTTCGTCACGGGTGACAGATTCGGCGTTGCGTTCCGCGACGATGCGGCCGCCGTTGACGACGATGATGCGGTCAGCGAGGCGAAGCACCTCGTGAACGTCGGACGAGGACAGGAGGACGGCGGAGCCGCCCTCCGCGAGCTGGTCGATCTCGCGGTGAATGTCTTCCTTCGCGGCGATGTCGACGCCGTTGGTCGGCTCCTCGAGGAAGATCGCGTCGGGCTTGTCGGCAAGCCACTTCGCGAGCAGCACCTTCTGCTGGTTTCCGCCGGAGAGCATCGCGACGGCGGGATCCGCGCCAATGGTCTTGACGCCCCAGGCCTGCCGCAGCTCGCGAGCTCGGCGATGCAGGTCCTGCCAGTTCACGAAGCTCCGGCGCTCCTTGCGGTCTCGCGCCATCAGGATGTTTTCATCCACACTGAGCCCACCGACCAGGCCATTCGCAATGCGGTTGCCGGTGATGCAGCGCAGCCCGCTTCGTAGCGATTTCTTGACGCTGCCGAAGGGCACGACCTGTCCGTCGATCTCAAGCTTCCCCGAGTCGGGAATCGATCGCCCGGCCAGAGCGCCGAACAGCACGGCTTGCCCGTCGCCGGCAGGCCCCAGGACGGCGACGATCTCGCCGCCGCGAACCCGGACATTCAGCCGCTGCAACCGACGGCCCGAGCTGAGGTCTTCGAGCGCGATCCGCTCTTCACCGAGAGCGCGATCGGCTCGATCAGGGCGGGTCTGCACCACGTCGCTGCCGACCATCGCGCGGACGAGCGTCGGCACATCCAGTTCGCTACGAGGCACCGTGAGCCGCTTGCGACCGTCGCGCATGATGGTGACGCGATCTGCCAACTCGAGAATCTCATCCAGGTGGTGCGAGATATAGATGATCGCGCGCCCCTTGCTGCGCAGTAGCTTGACGAGGTCGCGAACGCGCTCCGCCGCGGCACCGCCAAGCGTGGCCGTGGGCTCATCCAGGATCAGGATGTGGCCCTGGTGGTTCTCGCGCGCAATCTCGACAAGCGTCTGTTCGGCCGACGTCAGGTTGCCGGCAAGGATGCGCGGGTCAATATCGAGCCCAATCTCGCCCAGGAGCACGCGCGCCTGCTCGTGGACCCGCTTCCAGTCGATCGCGCCGCCGCGCTTGGGGAGTCGGCCGATGAGCAGGTTCTCCCCCACGGTCAGGCTGTCCACGAGATTGCGCTTCTGCGGCACAGTGGCAATCCCGTGCTCGCGAGCCTTACGCGGGGTGAGGGAATGCACCTCCGCACCGTCGATGTACATCTCGCCCTCATTGGGCACGATGCTGCCGCTGATGACGTTGACGAGGGTGGATTTACCCGCGCCGTTCATCCCGACGAGGGCGTGCACCTCCCCCGCACGGAGGTCGAAGTCGACATCGCGCAGTGCCGCCGCACCGCCGAAGTGCTTCGAGATGCTGTGCATGTCGATCACTGTGGCGCCGCGTTCGTCCGTCGGTGGCGCTTTGAGTTGCTGATCTGGTTTCACCAGGCCTCCTGCGTCGTTGCAGTGGAAGGCGATCTACCGTGAGGCGATCGCGTTGTTGATCCGCGAGACGTCTGTGTCTCGGCGTCGTGGGACAAAGTTAGCGCGATTTCGATATATCTGCAAACATAACTTGTGGAGCGAAGGTTATATATGCCAACATATGTTCCCAAGCGATCCTCACCGTTGAGCATCGCGAAATCTGGTGCAACAGGGCACCCCCAATCACACGACAAAGGTGTAGGTGATTCGAATGACCCGAGGCAAAGCTCTCATCGTTGGTGGCGGCATTGGCGGACTCTCGACTGCGATCGCGCTGGCGAACGCGGACTACGAGGTACGCGTCGTCGAACAGCACGAGGACCTCCGCTCCTCGATTTTCGGCGTGGGCATCATCCAGCCGATCAATGCGCTGCGCGCCCTTAAGATGCTCGGCGTGCTCGACGAGTGCCTCGACCAGGGCTTCCCCGCGAAGGCGTGGGGCGCCATGTACGACGTAGACGGCAATTTCCTTCACGAGATGGCAGGCTCCAAGATCGAGGATGACGACCTCCCCCCGATGAACGGCCTCACCCGCCCGAAGTTGCACAAGATTCTCACCGACGCCACGCTCGCAGCCGGGGCCCGGATCGACTACTCGACCGCGTTCTCGGAGCTCACCGAGGAAGAGGATGGCGTCGTCGTCACCCTCGCTGACGGCTCATCCGACAAGTACGACTTCGTGGTCGGGGCGGACGGCGTCCGCTCGGCCGTCCGCCTCTACGTGCTCGACGCAGAACTGCAGCCCCGCTACATCGGCCAGTCCGCCTACCGATTGAACATTCCCCGCGAACCCGAAATCGACCGCATCATCCTGCAGGAGGGGCCGAAGGGCATGGCCGGCCTGGTGCCGATCGGTAAGGACATGGCGTACCTCTTCTTCAACGCGGAAATGCCGCGCGAGGGTCGCCCCCAGGGTGCCGAGCTCGTGTCCTCGCTGCGCGAGTACCTCTCGGACTACAAGGGCATCACCGGCAAGATTCGCGACAAGTACCTCACCGAGGATGCGGACATCGTACTTCGCCCGGAAGAGTCACTAATGGCCTACGGCGAGTGGCACAACGGTCGCGTTGTGCTCATCGGCGACGCGGTGCACGCGATTACTCCACACCTCGGACAGGGCGCCGCTCAGGCCATCGAAGATGGCGTCGTGCTCGCCGACAGTCTTGTGAACGCTGGCTCTCTCGAAGAGGCATTCGCGAACTACACTGAGCGTCGCTTCGAGCGCTGCAAGCTCATCGTCGAGACGTCGCTCGCCATTGGCGAATGGGAATGCGGCCACCTGGACGACTTCGATAACGTGGCCGCCACGAACCATGTCCTCGAAATAATGGCACAGCCGCTCTAGGCGCCAAACGCTTCGACACGTATCTCGCTGGCCGATAGGTTGCCTGACCTGTCGGCCAGCCGCATGCGCCGAGGGTTGTTAGGCTCAGCCCATGACTGACCGCCAGGATACGGTGTCGGCGGAAGAAGTTCGCGCCCCCGAATCGGATGCATCCGTTCACGCATTGACCGTGACATTACGCGAATTAGCGTGGACCGTGCACTATCGGATTCCGGATCGAGCTCAAGTGCCGTCAACCGAATTGACGCTATTGAAGCAAATCATCGATCAGCCCGGATCGACGGTCGGCCAGTTGTCGGCGGCCCTGAATATCCGGCAGTCGAATACGAGCACTGCGGTCCGCTCGCTGGTAGAGCGGGGCTTCGTCGAGCGAGTGCCCGACACCTCCGATAAGCGAGTCGTGCACATTCACGCGACGGAGCAGGGCGAGACCGAGCACGCCGAGATTGCACTCGCCTGGGCCGCCGGGCTGGACGATGCGATCGCGGCGCTATCCCCGAGCAACTCCAGCAGCTCATGGATGCACATGACGCACTGCACGCGCTCGAGCGAATCATCCGCGCAAATTAACTAAAAATAGGCCCCACTTGGCGGGGCCTATTTTTTGTGCGTATTGAAGCGGGATGCGCCCGGAGTCTGGCTGCGCTCCCACGGGCATTTGTTTCGGAAACAAAAAAAGAGGGGAACACCCAAAACGAGTGTCCCCCTCAAAAAGAAGTCCGGCAGTGACCTACTCTCCCACACAGTCCCCCATGCAGTACCATCGGCGCAAAGACGCTTAGCTTCCGGGTTCGGAATGTAACCGGGCGTTTCCATCTCGCTATAACCACCGAAACACTATCGAATTATCAACCACCACACCCCACCACGAACACCAACCCACACGGATTGACACTCGTAACAGAGCACGGCACTCGACTATATATCGAGAACCACAAAGCGGACGCAAACATCGTTACACGAATCAAATCTTCGGTCTATTAGTACCGGTCAGCTCCACACCTTACAGTGCTTCCACACCCGGCCTATCAACCCAGTCATCTACTGGGAACCTCACCCCAAAATAGGGAAGGAAGTCTCATCTCGAAGCCGGCTTCCCGCTTAGATGCTTTCAGCGGTTATCCATCCCGAACGTAGCAAATCAGCAATGCCCTTGGCAGAACAACTGACACACCAGAGGTTCGTCCTTCTCGGTCCTCTCGTACTAAAGAAAGATCTCCTCAAACTTCCCACGCGCGCAGCGGATAGAGACCGAACTGTCTCACGACGTTCTGAACCCAGCTCGCGTACCGCTTTAATGGGCGAACAGCCCAACCCTTGGGACCTACTCCAGCCCCAGGATGCGACGAGCCGACATCGAGGTGCCAAACCATGCCGTCGATATGGACTCTTGGGCAAGATCAGCCTGTTATCCCCGAGGTACCTTTTATCCGTTGAGCGACAGCGCTTCCACAAGCCACTGCCGGATCACTAGTCCCGACTTTCGTCCCTGCTCCACCTGTCAGTGTCACAGTCAAGCTCCCTTGTGCACTTACACTCACCACCTGATTACCAACCAGGCTGAGGGAACCTTTGGGCGCCTCCGTTACTCTTTAGGAGGCAACCGCCCCAGTTAAACTACCCACCAGGCACTGTCCCTGAACCGGATCACGGTCCGAAGTTAGATAACTAAAATAACCAGAGTGGTATTTCAACAACGACTCCACACCAACTAGCGTCAATGCTTCACAGTCTCCCACCTATCCTACACAAGCCATTTCAATCACCAATACCAAGCTATAGTAAAGGTCACGGGGTCTTTTCGTCCTGCTGCGCGTAACGAGCATCTTTACTCGTACTGCAATTTCGCCGAGTTCGCGGTGGAGACAGCTGGGAATTCGTTACGCCATTCGTGCAGGTCGGAACTTACCCGACAAGGAATTTCGCTACCTTAGGATGGTTATAGTTACCACCGCCGTTTACTGGGGCTTAAATTCTAGGCTTCGCCAAAGCTAACCCTTCCTCTTAACCTTCCAGCACCGGGCAGGCGTCAGTCCGTATACATCGTCTTGCGACTTCGCACGGACCTGTGTTTTTGATAAACAGTCGAGTCCCACTGGTCTCTGCGGCCACCACACCCTGTCCGGAGTAAATCCGTATAAGTGGATGGCCCCCCTTCTCCCGAAGTTACGGGGGCATTTTGCCGAGTTCCTTCACCACGATTCTCTCGATCTCCTTAGTATTCTCTACCTGACCACCTGTGTCGGTTATGGGTACGGGCAACACTGCAACCTCACGCCGATGCTTTTCTTGGCAGCATAGGATCACCGACTACGTCCCAAAAGAGACTTCCGCATCAGATCTCAGGCTATTCAGTGACGGATTTGCCTATCACTGGCCCTACATCCTTGCCCGGATACAACCATTCACCCGGCTCGGCTACCTTCCTGCGTCACACCTGTTAATACGCTACACTCACGGATTCGGTTCACAACCTCCACCCCCAAGCAACCCGAAGGCCACAAGAAGACTTCACTTGCTTAGCATCACCCGCTCGCATTGGGCGGTCACACCATCGGTACGGGAATATCAACCCGTTCACCATCGACTACGCCTGTCGGCCTCGCCTTAGGACCCGACTAACCCAGGGAAGATTAGCTTGACCCTGGAACCCTTAGTCATTCGGAGGACGGGTTTCTCACCCGTCTTTCGCTACTCATGCCTGCATTCTCACTCGCGTGCCGTCCACGATCAGTTCACACTACCGCTTCACCCAACACGCGACGCTCTCCTACCAATCCAACAAAAAATTGAATTCCACAATTTCGGTGGTGTGCTTGAGCCCCGTTACATTGTCGGCGCGGAATCACTTGACCAGTGAGCTATTACGCACTCTTTCAAGGATGGCTGCTTCTAAGCCAACCTCCTGGTTGTCACTGCAACTCCACATCCTTTTCCACTTAGCACACGCTTAGGGACCTTAATTGGTGGTCTGGGTTGTTTCCCTCTCGACGATGAAGCTTATCCCCCACCGTCTCACTGCTACGCTCTCACTTACCGGCATTCGGAGTTTGGCTGACGTCAGTAACCTTGTCGGGCCCATCGGCCATCCAGTAGCTCTACCTCCAGCAAGAAACACGCAACGCTGCACCTAAATGCATTTCGGAGAGAACCAGCTATCACGAAGTTTGATTGGCCTTTCACCCCTAACCACAGCTCATCCCCCCAGTTTTCAACCTAGGTGGGTTCGGTCCTCCACAAGGCTTTACCCTCGCTTCAACCTGGCCATGGATAGATCACTTCGCTTCGGGTCTAGAACATGCGACTCAACGCCCTCTTCAGACTCGCTTTCGCTACGGCTACCCCACACGGGTTAACCTCGCCACACATCACTAACTCGCAGGCTCATTCTTCAAAAGGCACGCCGTCACCCCAAAAGGCTCCGACGGATTGTAAGCAAATGGTTTCAGGTACTATTTCACTCCCCTCCCGGGGTACTTTTCACCTTTCCCTCACGGTACTCGTCCGCTATCGGTCACCTGGAAGTATTTAGGCTTATCGGGTGGTCCCGACAGATTCACACAGAGTTTCACGGGCTCCGCGCTACTTGGGATACACACAAACGCACACACCATGTTTCAGCTACGGGACTCGCACCCCCTACGGTCAGGCATTCAAACCTGTTCACCTACACAATGCGCAAACGCCAGCCGCCAGATAGAACGACCACGCATGTCCCACAACCCCGATCATGCAACCCCTACCTGGTATCACACACAACCGGTTTAGCCCCATCCGCGTTCGCTCGCCACTACTAACGGAATCACTATTGTTTTCTCTTCCTGTGGGTACTGAGATGTTTCACTTCCCCACGTTCCCCCTCACAGCCCTATATATTCAGACCGGAGTGACCACACACAATGCGGCCGGGTTCCCCCATTCGGAAATCCTCGAATCAACGCCCGTTTATCGACTCCCCGAGGCTTATCGCAGATTACTACGTCCTTCATCGGCTCCAGATGCCAAGGCATCCACCATTTGCCCTTAGAAATTTGATACATGAATAGAAATCGAAAAAGAATCAACAATCAAAGAATCATTGAACTTTTCAGAAACTACTTATGAAGACACCAACCAGCACCCCCTCGAAAGGGAACACCAGCGATGCTTCTAAGATGCTCGCGTCCACTATGTAGTTCTCAACATACAGTCGAACCCAACCCCACCAACTTGGTCACAACCAACCTGGCGGGAACTGGCCCGAAGAAAACCATCACACCAACCCGCCACCCACACTCAAGGGGCAACCAATTGCTGTGTCCGGTCCCCCAGGACCCAACAGCGTGCACACGTCTAACGTTCCACCCACACCCAACAACGACATTCGCGCTGTACTGGATGCTCAAAAATACTCCTTAGAAAGGAGGTGATCCAGCCGCACCTTCCGGTACGGCTACCTTGTTACGACTTAGTCCTAATCACCGATCCCACCTTCGACAGCTCCCCCCCAAAAGGTTAGGCCACCGGCTTCGGGTGTTACCGACTTTCATGACTTGACGGGCGGTGTGTACAAGGCCCGGGAACGTATTCACCGCAGCGTTGCTGATCTGCGATTACTAGCGACTCCGACTTCATGGGGTCGAGTTGCAGACCCCAATCCGAACTGAGACCGGCTTTTTGGGATTCGCTCCACCTCACGGTATCGCAACCCACTGTACCGGCCATTGTAGCATGCGTGAAGCCCAAGACATAAGGGGCATGATGATTTGACGTCATCCCCACCTTCCTCCGTGTTGACCACGGCAGTATCCCATGAGTCCCCGGCATAACCCGCTGGCAACATAGGACGAGGGTTGCGCTCGTTGCCGGACTTAACCGAACATCTCACGACACGAGCTGACGACAACCATGCACCACCTGTATACCGACTGCAAGCAGGGCGACCATCTCTGGCCGTTACCGGTATATGTCAAGCCTTGGTAAGGTTCTTCGCGTTGCATCGAATTAATCCGCATGCTCCGCCGCTTGTGCGGGCCCCCGTCAATTCCTTTGAGTTTTAGCCTTGCGGCCGTACTCCCCAGGCGGGGCGCTTAATGCGTTAGCTACGACACAGAAACCGTGGAATGGTCCCCACATCTAGCGCCCAACGTTTACGGCATGGACTACCAGGGTATCTAATCCTGTTCGCTCCCCATGCTTTCGCTCCTCAGCGTCAGTAACGGCCCAGAGATCTGCCTTCGCCATCGGTGTTCCTCCTGATATCTGCGCATTCCACCGCTACACCAGGAATTCCAATCTCCCCTACCGCACTCAAGTCTGCCCGTACCCACTGCAGACCCGGAGTTGAGCCCCGGGCTTTCACAGCAGACGCGACAAACCGCCTACGAGCTCTTTACGCCCAATAATTCCGGACAACGCTTGCACCCTACGTATTACCGCGGCTGCTGGCACGTAGTTAGCCGGTGCTTTTTCTGCAGGTACCGTCACCCCAAAAGGCTTCTTCCCTACTAAAAGAGGTTTACAACCCGAAGGCCGTCATCCCTCACGCGGCGTTGCTGCATCAGGCTTGCGCCCATTGTGCAATATTCCCCACTGCTGCCTCCCGTAGGAGTCTGGGCCGTATCTCAGTCCCAGTGTGGCCGGTCACCCTCTCAGGCCGGCTACCCGTCGTCGCCTTGGTAGGCCATTACCCCACCAACAAGCTGATAGGCCGTGAGCCGATCCAGAACCAATAAATCTTTCCAACCACAGACCATGCGGCCATGGCACCTATCCAGTATTAGCGACGGTTTCCCGACGTTATTCCAGAGTCCTGGGCACGTTGCTCACGTGTTACTCACCCGTTCGCCACTAATCCACCAAAGTAAACTCCAGCTTCATCGTTCGACTTGCATGTGTTAAGCACGCCGCCAGCGTTCGTCCTGAGCCAGGATCAAACTCTCCGTAAATGAACAACACTCCCACCAACAAAACGCCGGCGAAAGCAAACATATTCACAAACCAACCCCCGCATCACCAAAGCAACACACAGGGCTGAGTTCAATCAACTGACAAAACAAACCAACCAACCAACCAACACGGTCGGACTGGCTTTTCTTTTATCCAAAATAAGGAACCACAAAAGGATCCAAAATGGCATTAGACAATAAAAGTGCACACTGTTGAGTTCTCAAGGATCGGATGCCTACCATGTACCCAACCAACCACACCCTCACTCGGATGTTCTCTCGTGGTGGGCCTCGCGGAGGCAACTTCACTAACCTACACCAGGCAATTCCAGCATGTCAACTCGCGCACTCCCGTGAGATCTAACCGATCTTTCGAAGCCACCAACCCAACAGGGCTATTCGTGACACGCACCGAACCGTTAGGCCCTGGTGTGTTGTTCCCGTTTCCGGCAACTCGATAAGCATATGACAACCCATCGATCCCACGCAAACCCACACCCCCAAACAAGCCGACTTCCGCACCACCACGCGGCACAGAGCCTTCAACCCGGGCGTGTCAAACGCCAGTATTCGATGCTCTTTCGAGTCTCAGGAGCAATCACAGTCGATTTCAGCGTGCATCTGGCAGCCGCATCCTCAAGTGACCGCCATAGTCTTTCTCCATGCCGAGCCAAGAGTTCATCCACGAGGTCCTTGCCGTGGTTCAGCGCATCCCCGCCGGCCGAGTCATGACGTACGGCGATGTTGCCGCAGCGGTGGGCTCTAACGCTCCCCGCGCAGTTGGCATGGTGATGGCTCGGTATGGCAGCGGTGTGGCGTGGTGGCGAGTTGTTCCCGCATCCGGACTCCCGCCGCAAGGGCACTCAGGTCGCGCACTCCCCCACTATGAACTCGAAGGCACGCCGCTCGCTCGCGTGGTTTCGCCCGAGGATTATCGGATCGCTCTCACCCGCGCTCGCCTCGAACCGGATCACGAGATCTTTCGCAACGTCGAGTCTTAGCCCGCCAGCCGAGAGGAATCTTTCAGCTTGTCAACTTCCGGGCTGATCCACTCATAGCCGTTCGTTTCGAGGAACAACGTCGCGGACAAGAATGACGTTCTCTTGTTCCCATCGTGGAAATATTGAGTCGTCGCGAACCCGTGAAGCAGGGCCGCTGCTTTCTCGAATACCTTCACGAAGAGTTCCCGGCCAAAATATTCTTGCTGAGGCCGAACAGCGATGCCGCGGACGACTTCTTCATCACGCAAGAAACAGAACATGAACCTGAGTAGCTGGGTGTCGCCGCAAACATCGCTGAACACTCGCGCGCTCAGTCGCCGAAGTATGCACAAGGAAGCGTACGCGGCGCTCACCGTCCAATGGACGCCGCACCAAACGAATCCCCGTCGAACCTCGAGCACAAGCGCGGCCCGTCTCACACATTTCGCATCAGCATCACGAGTCCGCCGGGATCAGTCAACAGGACGCCTCGCGGGTTCTCTGCCACCGCCTCCAAAATGCGGCGAAGGAGGCCTACTCCGGACCGTTTGACGACGATCTCGAGGCCGTCGCGGATGCTCTCGAACAGGCACGGATTAGTTCAAGTGTGGGCAGAATGTGGGCACGGGAGCGGTCTCGCGAAACGAGAAACGAGAAACGAGAAACCCCCGACTCCGTTGGTATTCCAACGAAGTCGGGGGTTATTTCGTGGCGGTGACGGTGGGATTTGAACCCACGGTGGAGTTGCCCCCACACAACATTTCGAGTGTTGCACCTTCGGCCGCTCGGACACGTCACCGCGGACAAATATACGGGCACACTCTCCAGAAATGCAAATTCATCAGGGCTCTTTCAAAGTCCGGTGATGGTTCTGATCGTGTTCGGGCGTGTGCCAGCATGGCGCAGGGCCGCGGTGATGTTCGTCGCGCCAGCCAAACGGTGCACGGTGATCGCTAGGTTTCGGATCGTGGCCATCAAGTGCGCGGCGTTGCCGGTACGGACCTGGGAAGCATCTTCGCGGTAGGCGGTATCGCGGATCCAATGCAACCGGTTCTCGATACCCCAATGCCCGCGAATGTAGCTCGCTAGGGCGGCGGGGCTGGCCTGTTCGGGTGGCAGCGAGGTGATCACGAACACGTGCTCGCGCGTGGACTCGCGGGTGCGGGGGTTGGTGCGGTCGCGCGTCAATCGCATTGTTTGTGCCGCGTGCGGGAACCTGATTCGCGTCGGGGCGGGCAGGCAGGTCGCTTCCCAGCGAGTGATCCTGCCGTGTTTCTTCTCGGTGTCGAGAAAGCCGGGTTGGTGGTGGGCCCAGTTCTGCTGCATGATCCGATCGCGCAGTGCTCGCTGGTTCGATTTCACGGTGAAGACATAGTGTGCGCCGTGCTCGTGTAACCAGTGTGCGTGGGATGTTTGGGTGTGGAGCGCGTCCGCAGTGACGATCATCCCCTGCAGGTCACCGAGCCTGGCGAGCAGGATCGGGAAGTGCGGGATCTCGTTCGTTTTCTCCGGGATGGGTTCTTGCTCGATCACACAGCCGGTACCGTGATCGAACGCGGCCATCAGGAACACGCGTTGCCCGTTGGCGTGTTTCGCGCCGCGGACTTCTTTGCCGTCGATGGCGACGACCTTGCTGGTGACGGAGTGCTGGTTGCGGGTCCACGCGCCTAAGTGTTCGTCGAGCCAGACCGGGTCGGCGCTGGTCGCGACGCGGTGCATCGTGGCGAGGGAGGGGGTTCGTCCTGATGGGAACGGCCGGGTTTGGGCTTGGTGGGCGGCCCATTCGGTGATCATGGTGAGGGATTTTGCGCCGCAGAGTACCGCGGCCACGAAGATGCTGAGGAGTTCCGCGAATTCGTACCGGCAGCCGCGTCGGGAGCGTGGGTCTGGGGTGGTCGCGAGGAGATTGCGGAGGGCCTCGAAATCGATTTCGGGGACAGCCTCGAAGTCGGTCGGAGCAGTGGTGGTGGCGCAAATCAGGTCGATCAACGATGATGACATGTGAGAACTCCTGTGTTCCAACGGTTGTGGTAACCACCGGATTAACAGGAGTTCTCATCGGTTAAAAGCGGCCACGCCGCGCGCACGCCTCATCCAGGACTTTGAAAGAGCCCTGGCAAATTCATACGCAAAATTGGCTCGATTCCCGCGCCCTGTGGGGTGCTCCCCGGCGATGTCGGTGGGTCGGAATACCCTTACGGCATGCCTCCGAAGACAAAAGCTCGCCCCAAGTCCGCGTACGTCTGCACCGAGTGCGGGTACGAGGCCGTGAAATGGGTCGGCCGCTGCCCCGAATGCCAGACTTGGGGCACCGTCGAGGAGCGCGGCGCCACCGCGAAGGGCGTGCATTTTCAGGCGACCGCCTCGAAGCCCGCGACGAAGGCACGCCCCATCACCGAGGCTTCGGGGGTGGATGCGCACCACCTCCCCGTAGGCATCAGCGAGTTTGATCGCGTCCTCGGCGGGGGCATCGTTCCGGGTGCGGCGATCCTGCTTTCCGGAGAGCCGGGTGTCGGCAAGTCGACGCTGCTTATCGAGGTGGCTTCTCGCGTGGCCGCGACTGGCGCGAAGGTGCTCTACATCAGCGCCGAGGAGTCCGTGAACCAGGTACGGATGCGGGCGGCGCGCACCGACGCCCTGCAGCCGACGCTCTACCTCGCCAACGAAACCGACCTCGGCTCGGTGCTCGGGCACATCGAGGAAGTCGAGCCGGCGCTGCTCATCCTCGACTCTGTGCAGACCGTCTCGTCGAGCGAGGTGGATGCGTTGGCCGGGCAGCCAAGTCAGGTCCGCACCGTCGCGAGCACGATGGTGCGGATCGCCAAGGAGCGCGAGCTGCCAACGATTCTCGTCGGTCACGTCACGAAGGACGGCAATGTCGCCGGTCCCCGGCTGCTCGAGCACCTGGTGGATGTCGTGGCCCACATCGAGGGCGATCGTCAGACCGCGCTGCGGTTCGTTCGCACGCTCAAGAACCGCTTCGGCCCGACGGATGAAGTCGGTTGCTTCGAGATGGAGGGCGACGGCATGAGGGAGGTCCCCGATCCCTCCGCGCTCTTCATCAGCGAACGAGACAACGCGGTCGCCGGTTCTTGCGTCACGATGTCGCTCGAGGGCCGCCGCGCGCTGCCCGTCGAGATCCAGGCGCTCGTCGTCGCCACGCAGGCGCCAAACCCCCGTCGCGTTGTGAACGGAGTCGACGGCAACCGCGTCGCGATGGTGCTCGCCGTGCTCGAGCGTCGCATCAACCTACCGCTGAGCAAATTCGATGTGTACGTCTCGACGAGTGGCGGCGTTCGCGTCACGGAGCCTGCGGCCGACCTGGCGATTGCGCTTGCGATCGCCAGCGCTTACAAAAATCAGGCGGTCCAGCAGCGCGCGGTGGTCTTCGGTGAAGTCAGCCTCGTCGGCGAAATCCGCGGGGTGACATCGGAACGCCAACGCGTGAACGAGGCGGCCCGGCTCGGGTTTACCACACCGATCGGGTCCGGCAACGGCACGGTGAAGCAGGCGCTCGACGCGGCGCTCGTGCGGCGCGACAGTTGAGGCATCCGGACTTTCGCCGAAGGATCAACTACCACAGCCACTCTTGCCGCGCGTTAGCTAAGGCACAAGCAATGAGCTCGCCAGTAGCTAGCTCAGGGTGAAATAGACGGGGTCGGAAGTGATCCCACCAATCTTCACCGTGAGGTTGTAATACGCTCCGCCGGCGACGGCGGCCGGGCGCTGCTCATCGTCACAGGTGCTCGTGTTCGAACGCTCACGGGACCACTCAATCGCGGGCGCGGAAACGTCCTTCCCCGCGACGAGTTCGACGACCTGCGACTTCGGCTCGACCTGGCAGTGCGTCGAAACCCAGATCGTGTCGCTGCCCGACATCACCGTGTACACCTGCGAGGCGGTGCCGATGTCGATGATGCACGGCGAGTCAGAGGTGTTCTTGAGCGTCACCGAGAACTGCGGCAATTCACCTTCCGCGTAGGCTTCCGCGTCCACGACCGCCTGCACCGAAACCTCATTGTCCGTGCAGACACTCGGGGTCGGTGTGGGCGTTGGACTCGGGGTTGGTGTCTCGGTGGGTGTCGGGGTCGGTGTTTCCGTGGCCACTGGTGGTGCGGATGTACCGGCTGCTTCGGCGGCCGTCGGTGGGGGCGTTTCTTGGGAATTTCCACCCCGAACCCCACCGATGATGGCGCTTACGAGCCACCAGATCAGCGCAATCACGATGATCAGCCCGAGCAACGCCATGAGCCGTCGACGTCGGTAGACGGCCGGACTTGGCTTGCTGCGCGGACTCTTGCTCATGCCCCAAGCCTAAGGATGCGCAGCCTCACGTGACCGGAGGCGCACCGCGCAACCCGATGCCTCCACGGTGACGTGCACGTCCGCACGGACCGTGCATCCGCCCGGACCCGCGCATCTACATAGCCCCGCGCGTTCGCCGAGGCCTGCGCATCCACCACGGCGGCCAGCTTTCGCACCTGCGGAAGGCGACCAGGAAAGCCACTCGCGGCCCGCATCCGGTGTGGATGCGAGCCGCGAGTGATTAGCGAATGCTGTGGCTAGCGTTCGCTTCGGTTGCTAGAACCTATGCGCCACGCTGGCGACGGAACAGCAGGAACGAACCGCCGAGGGCGATCGCGGCTGCTGCGGCAGCAAGCAGGCCGAAGATCAGCGTGCTGTTCGCACCGGTCTGAGCGAGGTTGTCGCCCTTCACGCCGCCGTTGTCGGTGTTGTCACCGTTGTCTCCCTGAGCGCCGGTGTCGCTGTCAGCGCCATCGGTCGGGGGCACAACGCCGCCGGTTGCGTCGCCGTTAGCGTCGTCGGCGCCAGCCGAGTCGTCGGTGCCAGTTGCGTCACCGGTCGAGTCATCGTCACCGGTCGAGTCATCGGTGCCGGTCGAGTCACCGTTAGCGTCGTCCGTCGCTGCACCGTCGGTCACGGTGAAGGTGGTCGTCGCGGTCACGGTCTCGCCGTCGATCTCCTGCGAAGCGTTGATCGTGTAGGTACCGACCGGGAACGGCAGGTTCGACTCAATGACGTTGCCCGACTCATCCGTGGTCTCCCACACGAGGCCGTCGGTGAACGCACCGGCGTCGTCGGTCTCAACACCCGTGATCTCCGTCACGGTGCCATCCGGCAGCGTTACCTCGATCTTGACTGCGGCGTTCGGTGCCCAGTTCGCGCCCGCGTAGACGACGCCTTCGGCCGATTCCTCAGCGGTGTAGGTGTCCTTCTCGGCCACGATCGTGGGCTCGGCAACAACCGGAGCCTCGGTTACCTCGAGCGGAACCTGGACGGTCGAACCCGACGGGTTTGCGGTGAGCTCGAGCGTGTACGCGCCAGCGGCGAGTGCGGCCGGAACCGTGATGGTGAGCTCTGCGGTGGTGATCTCACCGTTTGCGGTCACGCCGGTGATGTCGGCCTTGCCGACTTCCTGGCCATCGATGGTGGCGACCAGTTCAGTGTTCGCGACGTGGTCAAGCGAGTAGAGGTCAACATCCGACACCGTGAAGGTGTGGGTCGCGCCCTGCTCAACCTGCGGGGTCGAACCGTCTTCGGCGAAGTAGCCGTTCAGGTTGAAGCCGTTGCGGGTCTGCTCCGGCTGAAGCTCCTTGTTCTCGAGCGACTCGACGTAGGCGATGAAGGCCGAGAGGTCGACCGAACCGGTGTCGAACTTCGAGACCGCGTTGTTCAACGCGAAGAAGTTGTCGCCACCCGCTGCGAGGAACGACGGGAGCACTACCTTGTAGGTCTGGTCGTCAACGATGGCCTCACCGTTGATGTAAACCGACTGGATGTGCGTGCCCTGCGTGGTCGCGGGGTCATCCGAGGTCGCGCCCGAGTAGGTGTAGTTGATGTTGGTCGAAAGGCCGAGCTGGAGGTACGGGCGACCCGGGACGTTGCCGTCCGCGTCGAGCTGCCACTGCTGCTCGAGGACCGTCTTGAGGTCTGCGCCGCTGAGCTCGATGATCGAGAGGTTGTTCACGAACGGCAGGACCGACTGTGCATCCTTGTAGGTGAGCGAGCCGTCGCCGAGGATGTCCGCGCGGAGACCGCCCGGGTTCATGATCGACACGTCAGCGCCCATCTCGGTGTTGGCGTTCGCCCACGTGACCATCGAGTCGGCGACGACGCCGCCGAGGGTCGATTCCTGCGCACGGTTGTCTTCAACCGCGACCGCACCGGCGTCCCATGCCTTGCCGCGGGTGATGTCCTCATTCACGACACCAACCTGCTCGGCGCCGAGAACCTCTGCCTCAGCGATCGCTGCTTCCTGGATCGCCGTGACGTTGCTGTACGTGGTCGCGGCGTCACCGGTGAAGGTTGTGGCGTCTACACGAGGCGCGTCGCCTTCGTAGGTCGGGATGACCGACGAGCTCGAGGCGACGACGTCACCCTCCGTGTTCACGTCGAGGACGATCTGACCGACGTTACCGGCGTACTCGCCGGCCTGAACGATCTGGCGGTTGTTGTACTCGTAGTTGTAGACGCGGTGCGTGTGCGCGTTGAAGATCGCGTCAACCTCGGGCGAGGTGTCGTTCGCGATTTCGGCGAACGTAGCGTTCGCGAGGTTGTTGTCGATCGGGTCGCCGTTCTCGGGACCACCCTCGTGGTACGAGGCGATGATGATGTCTGCTTCACCGTTCGACGCGTCGCCGTCCTTGAGGTCGGCTGCGACGTCGTTCACCGCGACGACCGGGTCGCCGAAGGTGAGGCCCTGGATCCCGTCGGGGCTGACGCCCGAGGGGGTCGAGGAGGTGACCGCACCGACGACGGCAACGCTGAAGCCCTGCACCTCGTAGATCTGGTACGCGTCGAGCGCGAGCGAGCCGTCTTCCTTCGTGACGTTGGCGGCAAGCAGGTGACCGAAGTCCTGCTGGATCGCGACAGCGTCGTTGACGTCGTTGTCCGCGAGGTCGTAGCCAGCGTCGAACTCGTGGTTACCAGCAGTGAATGCCTCAACCCCGAGCGCCTTGAGCGCATCGCGGGTCGGGACATCGCTGGCCACCGAAGACTCGAATTCCGAAGCACCGACCTGGTCACCGTTACCGATGATGATCGTGTTTTCCGCGCCGAACGGCTCCTGCACGTCGAGCACGTTGGCGGCGAATGCCGAGGCGTGCGTGATGCGACCGTGGAAGTCGTTGAAGCCGATCAGGTTGATCTGCGTCGTACCTTCAGTCGGGACGATTGGCGCGTTGGTCTTGAGCGCTTCTGCCTGCGCCGGGAGCGCAAGCCCGGTGAAAGCCAGCGCGCAACCGGCAGCGGCCGCGACACCACCCTTCACAAACTTTGAAACCTGAGCCACGTGGGCCTCCTTGGGTGTCTGAGACGAAACGTGCACCACTCTCACAGCTTCAGGTAACGGTTAGGTAAATATCAGCTGATTTTGACAATTGTTTTGCGCGAAAGCGGGGGCAGGTCTGTAGACCTGCCCCCGCTTTCGAAGGGATTACTGGCGCGCGATGTGCTCGCTACTTGTTGCCGTTGCCCTTGCCGTTGTTGGTGCCACCGTTGTTGGTACCGCCGTTGTTGTTGCCCTGGTTACCGTTGCCGTTGTTGCTGCCACCGTTGTTGGTGCCGCCGTTGTTGTTGCCCTGGTTACCGTTGCCGTTGTTCGAGCCGCCGTTGTTGTTACCCGGCTCGTTGCCGTTCGGCTCCTCGGGGTCGACCGGCTCCTCGGTCACGGGGAACTGCAGCGCGATGATCGCTGGGTTGTGGTCCGAAGAGCGGAACGGGGTCGTGTCATAAAGGTCCGCAACGTTGTAGTTGAAGCGGCTGTATTCGAGCGCGATGGCCTCGTTCGCGTTGATCGTCCAGATGTCCTGGTCGACGATGAGTGCGTTCGCCGCCTGCGATGCGAAGACGTGGTCGAGCGAGCCGACCGTGCCGCCGAACGAGTACGAGTACTCGGGGCCGCCGACCGTGAGGTGTTCGTAGCCCGCTGCAGTGATCGCGGAGACAGGAGCCTCGCCCGAGTACGCGTTGATGTCACCGGTGAGGAACACGAGGTCGGTGCCCTGCTGCTCCTGGAGGTCGGCAGCGAACTGGACCAGCGCATCCGCCTGGTGCGTGCGCGCGAGGTTCCAGCCGCCGACGTTGTCGTCGGTGTTCGCGTTGCCGCCGGTACCCGCGCCGCCCTTCGACTTGAAGTGGTTGCCGATCACAATGAACTTGTTCTCGTCGGAGTTGATGCCTTCGGCCGCGGGGATGAACGAAGCGGCGAGCGGCGCACGGGCACTGGCGTACTCGCCGCCCGCGGTGAACGCGGGGCTGTCGAGAATCGCGAAGCTGTCCTCGACGTAGGTCACCTCGGCGGGCTGGTAGATGAACGCGGTGCGGATGACGTCGTTACCGCTCGTAGGAACGGTGTAGTCGGCGGGGGTCGCGACGTACTCCCACTTGTCGGCGCCTGCCTCCGCGTTGAGCGCATCCACGAGCTGGCTGAGCGCGTAGTCGCGGTCGAGGCCGAAGTCAGACGAGTCCTCGATCTCCTCGAGCGAAATGACGGATGCGTCGAGCGCGTTGATCGCGTTCACGATCTTGATTTCCTGGCGGTCGAAGCTTTCCGGCGTGTAGGCGCCGCGGGGGCCGTTTCCGGTGCAGCTGTTCGTGCCGATCGGGTTACCTTCGCGGTCCTTGTAGGACGAGCAGTTGTAGTCCTGGCCGAGCGTCGTGAAGTAGTTCAGGACGTTGAAGGTCGCCACCGTGACATCGCCGCGGGTGGTGAGGTTCGGCGCATCCTCGCGGACGTCTTCGAACGTGACGGGCGAGGTCTCGGTGCCCTTGACCGGTGCGGTGGGCTGGAAACGCCACTCGTCGAAGCCGTAGTCGAGGATGACGCCGCCGTTAAAGTTCGTGCTCGCACCGATAGACACCGGGGTGTCGAGTGTGAGGTACGGCAGCGGCGAGTTCTTCGCGGCTGTGTTGGTCATGTAGTTCCAGGTCTGGCCGTCGTCGAGCAGAACTCCGCGGGCCTCGTTGCTTGCAGCCTGGGCCTCTGCCTCGGCCGAGCCGGGTGCGCCGACCTCGGTCGGGGTGAGGAGGAGGCCTTCGAAGCCGAGGCCGATCTCGCCGAACTGGTTGAGCGAGTAGTTGTCGGTGACGACGTAGTCACCCTGCGGCGCGAGGAGCATACCTTCGAAGAGCTCGCGCTCAGCGTCGGTCTCGGGCCAGGCCGGGAGCTCAACAGCGATTGCCTCGCCGAGGGCCTCTTCGCCGGTGAGCACGGTGGTCGAGGTCGTCGTAATCTGGGTTGCCTCGAAGTATTCGCTGACCGAACCGGTCACCTCGACCGAGTCGCCGATCTGGACGCCGCCGGCGAAGCTGCTGCCGCCGTAGACGAACACGCCGGTGGATGCGTCGTGGGTGGCGAGGTCTACCGCGCCCGGCTCCTGGATGTAGAAACCGTTTTTGCTGCCCTGGCCGGTGTAGACCGCGGTAACGATACCCTCGGTCGTAACAGTCTGGCCCGCGAGCGGAGATGCCGAGCCGGTGCCCTGGACGTCAGAGATTTCGGTGATCTCGCTCGGGTCGACGGGCTCTTCGGGATCTACCGGCTCCTCCGGGTCCGTCGTGCCGCTGCCCGAGTTCTGCGGGGTCGGCGTCACGGCCTGGAAGTCGGCGCGGTTATCGTCCGTGTCGACCGCCGAGTCCTTGCGCTGCGCGGACGTGCTGTTCGACGTGGTCGGTGCGGGCGCCGAACCCTCGAAGATTGTGGTGTTTCCGTAGCCGACGAGGTCCACTCGCGCGCCGGAAGCATCGCGAAGCTCCGACCCGCCAGCGGTACCGGCGTAGGGCTGGTTACCCACCGCATCCGGCGTCGGCAGTGCCTCAGTGCCGCCGGTGCCGGCCGCCATCTGCACGAGGAAGTAGCCGCCGGGCTCGACCGTAGAGCCCGCGGGGAGCGTGAAGGTGTCGCTTTGCGCGTTCCCCGAAGCGGAGTAACGAACGATCTGGTAGCCACCGACGTCGATCGGAGTGGTCGAGAGGTTGTAGAGCTCGACGAAGTCGTTCGTCAGCGTGGCACCGGAGTTACCACCGCCGCCATAGACCTCGCTGATGACCACGGTCGACGATGCCGCCGCGGCGGGCTGCGCCGGAGCGAAAGCGGTAATACCGCCGAGCCCCAGTGCCGCAGCCAGGGCGCCGATGCCCAGCTTCTTCAGATGTGTACGCACGGAATTGATTCCTTAATTGCCAGGTTGAACACGAATTGCGCCCGAACATACTTGGCTGAAACGACCCTGCGGTAAACGTCACAATTCAATTACGCAGCGAACACTCCAGCCTGCGTTTACTTGGCATTCACCTGCGGCTGGGCGAACATTCGACAATCCGACCGCAGCGACGCATCCAACACTCTGGCATCCAACACTCTGGCAACCGCGCGACCCCGTCGCGCGGTAACCGGCTGTTACAGCCGCAGAATCATGCGCGTGTTGCCGAGCGTGTTCGGCTTGACCCATGGCAGATCCAGGAACTCGGCCGTTCCCGCATCCGGCGAATGCAGCATCTCGCGATAGGTTTCGGTGTCGACGACCTGCTCGTCCACCGCCCGGAATCCGTGGCGCCCGAAGAACTCCGTCTCAAACGTCAGGCAAAACAGGCGCTCGAGGCCGAGCTCGCGCGCATCCACCATGAGCCGCTCGAGCATCGCGTGGCCCACACCCTGCCCCCGCACCGCGGGCGAGGATGCGATCGTTCGCACCTCGCCGAGGTCACGCCAGAGCACGTGCAGCGCACCGCATCCAACCAGGTCGCCGTCCGGAGTCTCTGCGACGACGAATTCCTGTACGGCCTCGTACAGCACGACGAGGCCCTTTCCGAGCAGGATGTTCTGGTCGACCATCGGCTGAATCAGTGCCTGAATGCCGACGACGTCGTCAGTGCGCGCGGGGCGAATCGTGAACTGTGGCATCGAACCAGGGTAGCGCGCGCGTAGAATTACGCACTATGCGTCTCGGAGTCCTCGATGTTGGATCGAACACCATCCACCTGCTCGTCGTCAATGCACGACCCGGAGCAATGCCAGTACCGGAGGCGTCGAAGAAGTCGACCATGCGGCTGATGAAGTACCTCGAGCCGGACGGTTCGATCAGCTCCGAAGGTGTCGAGCACATCATGTCGAAGCTGCACGCCGCCGCCGCGCTGATTGAGGACTTGAACCTCGATGAGCTCATGCCGATGGCGACGTCCGCAATTCGCGAGGCGAAGAACGGACAGAAGCTGCTGAATCGCATCCGCCAGGAGACCGGCATTGAGCTGCAGGTCATGAGCGGTGAAGAGGAGGCGTCGGTAACGTTCCTCGCGGCGCGGCGCTGGTTCGGCTGGTCGGCCGGTCGAATCACCCTCGTGGACATCGGCGGTGGCTCGCTTGAGCTTGCGACCGGCACGAACGAGCTGCCGGAGCTCGCGATGTCGCTGCCGCTCGGGGCCGGGCGTCTGACGAAGCGGTTCCTCTTCGGGGATCCGCCCACGGACGGCGAGATTAAGAAGCTGCGACAGCATGTCCGCCGAACCTTGCCTGCAGCGGTCGAGAAGTTCGGTTCGCTGCCGAACGCCGACCAGTTCGTTGGTTCATCAAAGACGGTGCGATCGTGGGCGCGACTTGCCGGCGCGGTCACGGACGGCGTCGGCCCAGCCGACCGCGTGCGCCTGCGCAAGAAGCAGCTCGACGACTGGGTGCCGCGCCTCGCGGAGATGCCCGCGGCGTCGCGTTCGGCGCTCCCCGGCGTGACGAAGGATCGTTCCTACCAGATCGTCGCGGGCGGCATCGTGCTGTCTGAGGTCATGGATGCGTTCGGGATCGACGAGATGGACGTGTCGCCTTGGGCTATGCGCGAGGGTGTCCTGCTCGACTACCTCGACCGACTCCCCCGCGAGCACCACAAGTAGGGGTTAATCAGTGACCGCGATAGGGGCCGACGAGTCGGTTCGCGGCGAGCAGGATGTGGTGGTCGAGACCGCGCTGTCCCTCCGCCCAATCGTCCCCGAGCAGCTTCGCGAGGCGATCGAGCCGCTGCCGGACGGTGTTCGCGTGCACGTGCAGCATCGTGGCGGTCTTCGCGACGGAATGCGCTGAATCGAGGTAGGCGGATGCCGTGTCGGCGAGGTCGGTGCCGTGCTCTTCGTCGTAGTCGAGCAGCGGCCCGAGCGTGTCGACGATCGCCCGTTTAGTCGGCTCGATCGTCACCTTGGTAAGGAACGCGCCGATCGCCCCGTACGTGTCGAGCGACACGAGCGTGCGCGAATGCCCGGAGTGACGCGCGGCGTCGAGCACGCGCAGCACGAGCGAATACTCTTCCGGCACAATCTCGAGCATATGCAGCGCCGGCGAGTGGCCGACGAGCATCCCACCCCAACCGCGAGCGCCGCGAGCCTCGAACATCTCGCGGATGCGCGCGAACGCACGCTCCGGCATGATGCTCACGAGCTGCCCGTCGAACTCGCCGTAGAGGAGCGAGAGCCCGAAGTCGAGGTCGATGCGGTGCTGGAAGTCGCCGAGCGACGATTCCGAGCCGTCCACCACGACAATCCGGAACGGCTCCCCCTCGGCGATCCCGAGCTCGCGCAGCTGATTGGTCACCGCGATGTTGAGCCCGCCCGCACCAGCGGCGAGGATCTGCGCGATCAGCTCCCGGCGTCGCCGCACGATCGCGTCAAGCTCCCGGTTCTGCGCGCTCAGGAACACGCCGAGCACCCGGGCGCAGCGGCTCAGGATCGCCTCGTCTTGCGCATCCACCTCACCGTCGACCATCACCGCCCCGACCGGAGCCTCGTCCTGGGTCGCCGCCATCACGGTGAACGGCGTGCCGTCACCGCGCGTCGACGTCATCGGCTCGTCGGCGCGCGCTGAGAGCACGACGAGGGGCCGCTCGTTGTCACCAATTTTCGCGACCGCATTGCGCATGTCGTGCCGAACGGTGAGGTCGAGAATCTGCACCTCGCGCCCCATCACGCGGGACATCCCCTCACCGAGCTCCGTGAATCCGCCGCCACGGCCCATCACCGACAGCAATACCTCGTCGATGCGCGCGAGCCGCTGCTCGGCCTCGAGCCCCTCGCGGGCCTCCGCCTCGCTGAGCCGCAGCTGCGTGATCTGCGCGCCCAGCGCATCCAGCCGCGCCGAGTTCTCGATCGCGACTCCAGCGAGGTTCGCGAGCGCCTGCGCGATAAAGAACTGCTCGGTATTGAACGATCCCGGGTAGCGGTTCGCCGCCATCAGCGCGCCGATCACCTGCCCCTCGCTGCGCATCGGCGCCCCGAGAATCGCCCGCACACCCTCGGCCGCGACGATCCGGTCGACGTTCGGGTCGTGCACGAGCGCGGAGTCTGCCCCGTAGTCTGCAGACTGCGCGGCACTGCCGAACTTCGCGACCCGGCCGAGCACGCCCGCCCCGAGCGGCATGCTGAGGGTGCGGTATTCCTCGTTCCAGACGCCGTCGGTCGCGACGATGCTCGTGTACCCCGAACCGTCGGTGCCGTTGAGGCTGATGTAGACCATGTCCGACTGGATCAGCAGGCGGGCGCGCGACACCAACTCCTGGAGCGCATCCGAGTAGTCGCGGATGCGCGTGATCGACGCCGCGAAGTCACTAATTGAGGTGAGCAGCTGCTGTTGTCGCCTTGCCCACTCGACCAGCTGAGCGTGGTCGCCGGTGGGGATTCCCGCATCCATCATGGTGAAAATTCTACGAGTTCTCACAAAGTGTGGAAATCCACACACCCAACTGGCCTTGCTGGCCCGGCATGATTTTTCTCAGCAGCCAGGGAGCGACCACCGCAAAACGGCTCGCATCCACCAAACTTTCCATCAACGGAGATCTCATGACCGCCACCGCAAGCGTTGCCCGCACGATCCGCGGCGCAGTCCTCAACGAAATCGGCGCCGAGGCACCGTACGCGAAGACGCGCCCCATCACGATCGACACGCTGACGCTCGAGGGACCGGGCGAGAACGAGCTCCTCGTTCGCATCGAAGCGGCAAGCATCTGCCACTCCGACCTTTCGGTGGTCAACGGCTCGCGTCCTCGCCCGGTGCCGATGCTGCTCGGCCACGAGGCCGCGGGCATCGTCGAAGAGATCGGCTCGGGCGTCACGGATGTGCAGGTCGGCCAGCGCGTCGTCCTCACCTTCCTGCCCCGTTGCGGCGAGTGCCGCGAATGCAACACCGACGGCAAGCTGCCCTGCTCGAACGGCTCGAAGACCAACGAGGCTGGCACGCTCCTCGACGGCAGCGAGCACCTCCACCGCGGCGACGAAACGGTCAAGCACCACCTCGGGTGCTCGGGCTTCGCGGATTACGCGGTGGTTGACCGCCGCTCGATCGTGCCGGTCGGCGAGGATGTGCCGGCCGACATCGCGGCCGTGCTCGGCTGCGCGGTACTCACGGGCGGCGGAGCGGTGCTCAACGCGGCGAAGGTCACCTCGGAAGACTCGGTCGCCGTCGTCGGACTCGGCGGCGTCGGCATGGCCGCTCTCCTCACCGCGATTGGCATCGAACCGCGCGAGGTGATCGCCGTCGACTCCAACGAGGCCAAGCTCGACCTCGCCCGCGAATGGGGCGCCACCGCGGCGCACACCCCGGCCGAGGCAGTCGAGCAGGGCATCACCGCTGACGTCGTGATCGAGGCGGTCGGGCACCCCCGCGCCTTCGAGACCGCGTTCAAGATGATCGGCTTCGGCGGCACCCTCGTGACGGTAGGACTCCCCGCACCGGGCGCCGAGAGCGCGATCGAGCCGCTCAAGCTCACCGCGCGCGCCCAATCCGTCATCGGCTCCTACCTCGGCTCTGCCGTCCCGAGCCGCGACATCCCCAAGTTTGAACAGCTCTGGCGCGAGGGCAAACTCCCGCTCGAACGCCTGATCAGCGACACCATCACCCTCGACGAAATCAACGAGGGCATGGATGCGCTGGCCGCCGGCACCGTGCTGCGGCAAATCATCCACTTCCCCCACAACGAGGAAGCAACTCCCGCGGCCCACCTCGCCACCGCATCTGCGTAACCCACCGGCTCCTTGAGTAGCGGCGCAGCCGCGTATCGAAAGGAGCGGGCCTCGACAGCCGCACCCCACCCCGCGCATCCACCCCGCCCGCGCATCCACCCACCCCGCGCCCTCCTCGAGTGCGCCCAAAAACCACCAACTCTTCGGTACATCCCAAATTAGAAGGACACTTCATGACTACTCCGCAGCACTTCCGCATCGCAATCCTCGGGTCCGGCTTCAGCGGCCTCGGCATGGCCGCCCAGCTCGTCCGCACCGGCGAAGACAACTTCGTCGTCTTTGAGAAGGCCGACGAGATCGGCGGCGTCTGGCGCGACAACACCTACCCGGGCGCGGCCTGCGACACCCAGGCGCACGTCTACTGCTACAGCTTCTTCCCTCACCTTCGCGTGTCGAAGATGTTCGCCGCCCAGGATGAGATGCTCGGCTACCAGCTGCAAATGAAGGATGCGTTTGGTCTCGACAAGCACATCAAGTACAACTCGGAGATCGTCTCCGCTCGCTGGCTCGAAGAGGATGCACGCTGGCTGCTGACGCTGCGCGGCGGCGAGCAGTACACGGCCGACTTCTTCATCCCCGCGTGGGGCCAGCTCAACGCCCCGAAGGTCCCGGCCTGGGAGGGTCAGGACACGTTCAAGGGCGAGCAGTTCCACTCGGCACACTGGAACCACGACATCGACCTCAAGGGCAAGAAGGTCATCTCGATCGGCTCGGCCGCGTCGGCAGTGCAATACGTGCCGTTCGTCGCGCAGGATGCGGAACACCTCGAGGTCTTCCAGCGCTCGGCGAACTACATCCTGCCCCGCGAGCAGATCACCTTCACCGAGGAGCAGCTCGACGCGTTCGAGCAGGACCCCTCGATCTTCGAGGAGTCGCGCCGCTCGATCCACGAGCTGCGCGAGGCCGGCTTCGAGCGCACCCGCCTCAACACCGACGGCCAGCAGCAGGGCGCGCAGGAGTCGATCGACTACCTCAACTCCGTCATCACCGACCCCGAGCTGCGCGAGAAGCTGACCCCGACCTACGAGTTCGGTTGCAAGCGCATCCTGCGCACCTCGGACTACTACCCGACCTTCCTGCGCGACAACGTGTCGCTCGTGACCGAGGGCATCGACCGCTTCACCGAAAACGGCATCGTCACCGCCGATGGCGTGGAGCACGAGGCCGACGTCATCATCTACGCGACCGGGTTCTACTCGCAGAGCTTCCAGGGCGACCTTGAGATCGTCGGTCGCGACGGCGTCACGCTTGCCCAGCGTTGGGGCACCGAGGATGCCGAGGCGTTCGTCGGTACCTCGGTGGACGGCTTCCCGAACATGTTCCTTATTTACGGCCCGAACACGAACCTGAACCACAACTCGAACATCGCGATGTTTGAGATCCAGCAGGATCACGTGATCGACATGCTGCGTCAGACTTCGGAGCTCGAGGGCGTGTCGGTGGAGATCCGCCGTGACCGCCTCGCGTCGTTCAACGAGGCGCTGCAGGCCGAGATGGAGGGCTCGTCCTTCTCGAGCGACTGCTCGAGCTGGTACAAGAACTCGAAGGGCAAGGTCATCAACAACTGGTCGGGCACCGTCGAGGAGTTCCGCGACTGGGCCGCGAAGTTCAACACCGAGGACTACATCGTGAAGTCCACTGCGCTGGTGACCGCATAATGCAGATCCCACTTTCTCGCGTAGCTGCAGACCAGCGAGGGCTCATCGCGGCGTTTCGCGAGGCCGGCGGCAAGTCGTATCAGGATGCTTCGTCAGTGGCCGAGTCTCGTGCGAACTACGAGCGCTCGTGTGCGGCGAACGGTCTGGCACCGGATGCGGTGGCTCACGTCGAGGATGTTGCGGTTGGTTCGTTCGGGGTGCGGGTTTATGACCCGCGCCCCGCGCGGGCGTCTGCTTCGGCATCGGGTTCGGGTTTGGCTTCGGACTCGGCGGCGGCATCGGCATCGGTATCGACATCGGCATCGGCTCCCGGTTCGGATCGTTCGTTAGGACGCATAGACGGCCCGACCTCGACCGATTCCACGGGTGGTGCCTTCGAGGCTGCGTCCTATCGTGCGGCTGCCGACCCTGTCATCGTGTTCGCGCACGGTGGCGGTTGGGTCATCGGCTCGCTCGAGACGCACGACTCGGTGTGCCGCCGCATCGCGACGCTCACTGGCCTCCCGGTCGTCGCGATTGACTACCGACTCGGCCCCGAGGCCCCGTTCCCAGCTGGCCACGAAGACTGTCGCGATGCGGTGGCCTGGGTTCGGGATGCCGCAGCGGAACGCTCGTGGGACGCGAACCGCATCGTCACGATCGGCGACAGTGCGGGCGGCGGCATCGCCGCGGTGCTCGCGTCGCAGCCTTCGATGCACGTGGCCGACACCACGGTGATCGGCCAGGTGCTGCTGTACCCGATGCTCGATGTCGCCAACGAATCCGCCGGGTTCGCGCGCATCACCGACGGCGTGCCGCTCACCGCGGCGACCATCCGCTGGTTCGTCGAGAACTACGTGCTTGACGAGGCGCTGCGGTCGGACCCCCGTGTCTCGCCGCTGCCCGCAGTCACCGAGGATGGGCCGGCTCAGCCGCCAGCGTGGATCCTCTCGCTCGGGCTCGATCCGCTTGCGGATGAGGCGCTCGAGTACTCACGCCGCTTGGCCCTTGGCGGGACGCACGTCGAACTCGTGCACCTGCCGGACCACGCACACGGCCTGTTCACTTCGGCCGGGAAGATTGCCACCGGCGAGCGGATGCTCGAGCAGGCCGCGGACTTCATCCTCCGCGCCGTCGCCGCCGCGGCTAACGAGGACTCGCTCGCTCGGGCTTCGGCCTAGTCGAGTCAGCCGCCCGCTGCGGCCCGCCTCGCCCCGCAGTCAGCCGCCCACCTCCCGCCGCCGCCCCATTCCCGAGTACCCCCGAGGTTGCGGTTTACCCCTTTGCTGGAAGGGGTAGGCCGCCATTCCGGGGGTATTCGTTTGTTCGTGGGCGCGCTCAGAGCTTGGGCAGGGCTAGTCCCCCGCGAGGTCGATCGGCCCGGTCATTGGCGGCTTCGGAACGTACTTCGGGATGTATCGCCACAACAGGAACCCGCCGCCAAGCCCAATCACACCGAACACACCAGCAGTGAGTGGCAGACTCGCCACAGCCGCGAGCCCCGCAACGATGAACGGTACCGTCGCGCCCGACACGTCCGTGATCGTTCGCCACGCACCAAGGAACGGCGCGGGATCCCCCGGATCAGCGAGGTCCGCACCGAGCGTCATCACGACGCCCGAGCCAACGCCGTTCGACAGCGCGAGCCAGCACGTGATCACGATGAACCAGATGTCGGCGTGCGGCACCTCGAACAGGAACGCCAGCACCAGGAATCCGAGCCCCATGCCCGCCATAGCGGGAACGGCGCTCGCCGCACGACCGAATTTGTCCATGATCCAGCCGCTCGTAAAGAACAGCGCGAAGTCGATCGCACCGCCGATACCGATCACGATGGCGACCATCCCCGCATCCATGCCGATGGCGTGACCCCAAAGGGGCAGCACGACCTGCCGGGCCGACCGCACCATCATCATGGTGCCCGCGCCCGTGCCGAGCGTGAGTAGGACGTTGCGCTTGCGCTGGAACGTCTGCCACATCGGTTCTTTGTCGGGCCGCTCTTCCTTCGCCATGCTGAGCTTGGTGTTCGGCGAGCCGTACTTTTCGATGTCCGGCAGGATCAGTAGCACCACGAACACCAAGAGTGAGCAGGCGATGAATGCGAGGAAGTTGTTCTGCGGATCGCCCGTCAGCGAGATTAGCCACGCGGCGAGGAACGGCCCGACGAACATCCCCGACCGAAATACACCGCCAAGCGAGGACATCGCGCGCGCTCGGTACCGCAGCGGCACGTAGGTAGAGAGGAATGACTGTCGCGCGAGCGCGAACGTGGCCGTCATCAGGCCCTGAATCAGGATGCCGGCGAGGAGCATCCAGGTCGATGTCGCGAAGTACGAGATGGATGCGCCGATGATCGTCGCGAGGGCGGCGATCATCATCGCCTTCTGCTCGCCGAGTTTGCGCACGACGGATGCGGCGGGAAGGTTTCCGATTGCTTGCCCAATGAGCAGCGATCCGGCAATGAAGCCGGCGAACGCGACGTTGGCTCCGAGGGAAGCCGCGACCGCCGGGATCACCGGAACAATGGCGCCCTGCCCGATCGAATAGATAAATGTCGGCAGAAACGCGATCGTCAGCACGCGCGAAAGCGGCGCCTCCCCCTTGCCTTCAGTCATGCGCTCCAGACTACGCCCGCGTCGCGCGGGCGACTGACCGCCAGTACCCGTGACCCGACGCTTAGGACGCAGGGGAGGGCCGCCTCCCTCGAATTTGCCCACACACCGCCCTCACATGCGTCCTAACGAACAGGGCCTCAGCCACAGCCACAAAAAAGTCGCGCCCCCTCTCCCAATTGGGAAAGGGGGCGCGACTTCAGCTAGTCAGACCTAGTTGTCGAGATCCTGCGTCGTGGCGCTGCCCTCGGCGATGCCAGCCACGCCAGCCTCAGGCTTCGTGTCGATAACGCCCTCGGCGTTCACGTACCCGGAACCCGCACCGACACGCTGGCGCTCCTTGCGCTGAATGTCGAACTGGAATTCCTTGCCGTCGTAGTCGACCTCAACGTGGTCGCCACCGCGGAGCTCACCGCGAAGGATGTACTCCGACAGCTGGTCCTCGACCTCGTGCTGCATCGCGCGGCGAAGCGGACGCGCACCGAGTGCGGGGTCGTAACCAACCTTGATGAGCTGCTCCTTGGCGGGCTGCGACAGCTTCACCGTCATGTCCTGGTCGAGCATGCGCTCGGCGAGACGCTTGGTGAAGAGGTCCACGATCTGCAGGAGTTCCTTCGGCGAGAGCTGCGGGAATACGATCGTGTCGTCGACACGGTTGAGGAACTCGGGCTTGAAGTGCTTCTTGAGCTCTTCGTTGACTTTTGCCTTCATCCGCTCGTAGGACGTACCGGTGTCGCCCTCGATCTGGAAGCCAACCGGGCCACCCGAGATGTCCTTCGTACCGAGGTTGGTCGTCATGATGATGACGGTGTTCTTGAAGTCGACGACGCGACCCTGACCGTCAGTCAATCGGCCCTCTTCGAGGATCTGCAGCAGCGAGTTGAAGATGTCCGGGTGGGCCTTCTCGATCTCGTCGAAGAGCACGACCGAGAACGGCTTCCGGCGCACCTTCTCGGTGAGCTGGCCGCCATCCTCGAATCCGACGAATCCCGGAGGGGCACCGAACAGACGCGACACCGTGTGCTTCTCACCGAACTCGGACATATCGAGGGTGATCAGCGCCGACTCGTCGTCGAACAGGAACTCAGCCAGGGCCTTCGCGAGCTCGGTCTTACCGACACCGGTCGGACCAGCGAAGATGAACGAGCCGGATGGGCGGTTCGGGTCCTTGAGGCCAGCGCGCGTTCGGCGGATGGTCTTGGACAGTGCGGAAACAGCCTCTTCCTGGCCGATGACGCGCTCGTGCAGCGCATCCTCCATGAAGACGAGACGCGCGGTCTCTTCCTCGGTGAGCTTGAACACCGGGATGCCGGTCGCTTGGGCGAGCACCTCGGCAATGAGCCCCGCATCCACGGTGCCGGTCGCCTTGACGTCGCCAGCCTTCCACTGCTTCTCGAGGCGAAGTCGCTCACCGAGCAGCTTCTTCTCGTCGTCGCGCAGGGATGCGGCCTTCTCGAAGTCCTGGAGGTCGATCGCCTCTTCCTTGTCGCTCCGAACCTTGGCGATCTTCTCGTCAAGCTCGCGCAACTCCGGCGGCGAGGACAGCACCGACAGGCGCAGGCGCGCGCCAGCCTCGTCGATCAGGTCGATGGCCTTGTCGGGCAGGTGGCGGTCCGAAACGTAGCGATCCGACAGGTTGACCGCGGCGACGATCGCGTCGTCGGTGATGGTCACCTTGTGGAAGGCCTCGTACTTGTCACGCAGGCCCTTGAGGATGTTGATCGAGTGCGCTGCCGAAGGCTCATCTACGAGGATGGGCTGGAAGCGTCGCTCGAGCGCGGCATCCTTCTCGAAGTGCTTCTTGTACTCGTCAAGGGTGGTCGCACCGATCGTCTGCATCTCGCCGCGCGAGAGCATCGGCTTCAGGATGTTCGCGGCGTCGATCGCGCCCTCGGCCGAGCCAGCGCCCACCAGGGTGTGGATCTCGTCGATGAAGACGATGATGTCGCCGCGAGTCTTGATCTCCTTGGTGACCTTCTTGAGGCGTTCCTCGAAGTCACCGCGGTAGCGCGAGCCAGCGATGAGCGAGCCGAGGTCGAGGCTGTAGAGCTGCTTGTCCTTCAGCGTCTCGGGCACCTCGCCGTTGACGATCGCCTGCGCGAGGCCCTCAACCACGGCGGTCTTACCGACACCGGGCTCACCGATCAGCACCGGGTTGTTCTTCGTGCGACGCGACAGAATCTGCATCACGCGCTCGATTTCCTTCTCGCGCCCGATCACCGGGTCGAGCTTGTTGTCGCGCGCGAGCTGCGTGAAGTTCTCACCAAACTGGTCGAGCACGGCCGAACCAGTCGGGCTTGCGCCGCTAGTGCCCTCGGGTCCGGCGGCAACGGGCTCCTTGCCCTGGTAGCCGGCGAGCAGCTGGATGACCTGCTGGCGCACCGAGTTGAGGTCGGCGCCGAGCTTCACGAGGACCTGGGCAGCGACGCCCTCGCCCTCGCGAATCAGGCCGAGCAGGATGTGCTCCGTGCCGATGTAGTTGTGGCCGAGCTGCAGCGCCTCGCGCAGCGAAAGCTCGAGCACCTTCTTGGCACGCGGAGTAAAGGGAATGTGGCCATTGGGCTTCTGTTGCCCCTTGCCAATGATGTCCTGCACCTGATCGCGCACTGCCTCGAGCGAAATGCCGAGCGACTCAAGCGCCTTCGCCGCAACGCCATCGCCCTCGTGAATGAGGCCGAGCAGCAGGTGCTCGGTGCCGATGTAGTTGTGGTTTAGGAGCTTTGCCTCTTCCTGGGCGAGCACGATCACGCGTCGGGCGCGGTCGGTAAAGCGTTCAAACATGCGGATCTCTCCTTCGGGCTGGTTCCGGCGCCAGTGCTACACCGGTGGCCAGGTTGCTTTCGAGAGTACTTGCCGGGCCCCTGAAATCTCGCCCCTGTTCGCCCTGGGCGTGAGTCGGTTAGATAACAGCGAATTCTCGGCCGCTGGATGCATCCAGCACGTGGATGCGCGGCTACGGCGCCTGGGGATCAGTCGCCTCAGAAGAGTCGCCGGAGGTCTCGTCAGGATGCGCTTGATGGCTCTTATCCGACGGCTTCTTACAGGTTGGATCAGCGTCAAAGCGCGCCGAGGCTGCGTGCTCTTCCCAGACACCATTCAGTGCCGTAGCGAGCTCGGGCCACGTCGAATCGGCCTCGAATTTGCAGCCGTGGACCGAGAAATCGAGCTGGAAGTTCCCGCCATCGTTCAGTGGGTTAGCAAGCACGCGGACGCTGTAGTCGAGGGAGCCTGCAGTCTCAAGCAGCGCCACGAGGTCCACGAGGTGCGTCCACGCTTCCGTGTTCTCAAACACGGCTGCCGCGTCACCGCTGCCAACGCCATCCATCGCGTCGTCGAAGACCGCGATGCGGATCTGCAGCGGGGTGTCGTGCCCCGCATCCCGTATGACCTCGACGTTGGCAAGGCCATCGACCTCCGCAAAGTGATTGCCCGCGGTGACCGCATACGACAGCTCAGTCGTCGACGGGAACGACGGCTCAGCGTACTCGCCCTTGGTTTGTGGGGCGAGGTTGAGGAAGTCCCACTGACCGCCCGGCGCGCCAGGATCCTTGATGGCCGCGAGCCCGTCGATCAGGCTGCGCAGCGATTCCTCCGTGATGTCCGGCGGCAGGTCCACGAGCACATACCGCGGCGGCTGCTCGGTCGTCTTCGCCGCACCGACCGTCCCCTTCGCCGGAACGTTGTTGGTCGACGTGTAGGTGCGCATCTGCACCGAGTTCACGCCGGTGCGAACCAGGCCGAGCCAATAGCCCAATTGATCCTGAACCTGCTCGGTAGTGAGCCCATTGAAGTACGCATATACCGACTCGTCGAGTCGGATCGCAGGCCCCGTGGGTACGTAGCCGTGTTCTTCGGCCGTCGGGATGAAGTTGGCGACAGCCGAACCGATCTCGGCCAGCGCCGCGGGCTCGACGTCGTCAACGAGCTGGACATTGAGGCTCACGGATGAAGTTTGTTCGCTCGCATTCAGGTCGACTTGTTGGACACCCGGGAGCGCCTGAAGTTGAGCTGTGTAGGTGTCGAACTCGGTGACCTGCGTCTCGGTCTGTGGGCTGGCGGATGCGCAGCCTGAGGTTCCGAGGATGAGGACGAGAGAGATCGCGAAGGCGACGCTGACCACTACTTGCCGCAAGACCAACCCTCCCTCGACGACTGTCTGGGCACGTGATTCGTGCCCCACAATCACCCAAGGGTAGGAGTGCAATCCCGACGATTACTGATGTTTTCCCGAAGGCTCACAGGGTATTCGGATAGCGGACGCGACAGAAAGGGCGCCGGCGCAGCACCGGGCAGTCGCTACTCGCCTTCGGCGGTCCTCGTCTTATCGGCGGCACGCTCCGCGGCGAAGCGTGCGCGCTCCTCGCCTTCCACGTTCGCGCGCTCGCGGCGGACCTTACGGTCACCGTTAATCGCGGCGTAGATGATCAGGCCAAAGAGGATGCCGATGATGATCGTCGGCGTCACCGACCAGAGGGCGTTGAGCCACCATTCTTGCGTCATGATCGTTCAAGTCTACCGGCTGGCCTAATTCTGCAACCGGGACTCCCAGGTTCTCAGCACTCCCCTACTTCACGAGCGGTACGAGCGTCGTCACATGATTGGCGATGTTCGCGAACGCGAGGTGGATCCCGATAACCAGTGCGGATAAGGCCTTTACGTTTGCCTGTCCGGTCCGTCCATCTCGTCTGCCTCGTGCATCAGCTCGTTTGGCCCGTCTAACTGGTATGCCGCATCGTCTGACGTGTCCACCTGGCCAGCCTCGACATTCGACGTGGCCGATCGGAGTTCTTCGAATTCGTCAGCGAAATCGTCCGGGTCATGAACTTTGCGCCGATGCTTATTCATCTTCAGATAGAGAAGTATCTCCCGCAGAACCCGATCCCACTCGTAGAAGACCTCGGCCGCGGTGAATCGCAGCACAATGTAGCCCAGCGCATGCAAAATTCGGTCTCGACGACGGTCGGCGAGGACCTGCTCCTTAGTTCGGTGGTACTCCACACCGTCGACTTCGATCACAAGCGAGGTACCGATCAAGCCATCGACATGCATCTTGCTAATTGGTACTTGCACCTTCAGGTTGATGCCTCGCGAGGACAACCGCGCGCGCAACAGTGATTCCGCGCCCGACTGCGACTCGCTGTCGAGCATCGCGAATGCCCGACGCAGCTTGGAGGTGCCAAGTTTGGCGATCTCTTTGAGGGTGCTCATCGCCACGCCCAGCTGCAGGGCGGAGTCACCGATCGCGACGAGTTCATCCCAGGTGCAATCCGCTTCGGCGACGAGGATCGCGGTAGGAATCTCGTCTAGCGGCTGGCGGCGCAGCTGACGCCCGTTACCTCGTCCCCGGGGGTGATCGGTGTAGGAGTCCGGCACTGAATTCGGAAGCACACGTACCGACACAGATTTTGCTGTCTTGCGGCGAAACGGATGGCACACGTGCTTGCGGTCAACGTTGCGGGTGACACGGATGTTGAGCTTGGGGTTGCGGTGGCGCGATGGGAGCCACACACCCCATTGTTTGAGCGCGCTGAGGCCAGAAACCACACCGTTGAGCGCTCGCGCGGTGCCATAGTCGCTCAGCGTCCCCATCACGGCATAGCGTCCACGCGAGATGCGGCGGATGAGTTTGTTCTTGAGCGCGCGGCGGATCGTCGTAAACGCAATGCCCGCACCCAAAAGGTCTGCAGTCGTCAAGACCCCGTGGCCGGTGGCAAAGATCGTGTCCCAGTCCATACCGTCATGGTGGATCTCTTCCGGTCCGGTTGCTCTCGCGTCATCCGTACCTGTGGATCACTCGAGTTTCACACCCGGATCACGCGCCACCGGACAACCCCACCGTTCGCGCCGCACCTTAGGACGCACGTCAGGCAACGTGATCGCCGATTCCGCGAGGGTCGAGTCTGGCGTGCGCCCTAACGCGACTGAAGGCCCGCAACAGACCTCGCGCCCACCTACCTCGGCCAATCCCCACGCCAAAGCGGGGCCCGCTACCCTACTTCACGAGTGGGAAGAGCACCGTCTCACGAATGCCGAGCCCGGTCAGTGCCATCAGTAGGCGGTCGATGCCCATGCCCATGCCACCGGCAGGCGGCATACCGTATTCGAGGGCCGTGAGGAAGTCCTCGTCGAGGTGCATCGCCTCGACGTCGCCGCGGTCCGACTCACGCGCCTGCTCCACGAACCGCTCACGCTGATCGATCGGGTCGATGAGCTCCGAATAGCCGGTGGCCAGCTCGAAGCCTCGAACGTAGAGGTCCCACTTCTCGACAACGCCAGGCTTCGAGCGGTGAGCAGCGGTCAGCGGCGACGTCTCCATCGGGAAGTCGACGACAAACACCGGCTTCTCGAGCTCGCCCTTGACGAAGTGCTCCCACAACTCCTCGACGAGCTTTCCGTGGTTCGGCAGCTTCACTTCGACGCCTTCGCGGTCAGCGAGGGCCTGCAGCTCCTCGACCGAAGTCGAAGGCGTGACCTCGACGCCTGACTTTTCCGACAGGGATTCGTACATCGAGATGCGCGGCCAGTCGCCACCGAGGTCGAACTGCGTGCCATCGGCCCAGGTCACCACGGCCGAGCCGTCTTCCGACACCGCGCGCGCCGCGTTCTGCACGAGCTGCTGGGTCAGGTCCGCGATCGAGTTGTAGTCGCCGTACGCCTGATACGCCTCGAGCATCGCGAACTCCGGCGAGTGCGTCGAGTCCGCGCCCTCGTTTCGGAAATTTCGGTTGATCTCAAACACGCGGTCGAGCCCGCCGACCAACGCGCGCTTGAGGTACAGCTCCGGCGCGATGCGCAGGAACAGGTCAGTGTCGAACGCGTTCGAGTGCGTCGAGAACGGGCGGGCTGCCGCGCCGCCGTGCAGCGTCTGCAGCATCGGTGTCTCGACCTCGAGGAAGCCGTTTTCCGCAAACGTCTGGCGGAGCGAAGCATTCGCGAGCGCACGAGTCTGCACCATCTGGCGCGCGGCCGGCCGGTTAATGAGGTCGAGGTAGCGCTGACGCACGCGCGTCTCCTCATTCAGCTCGGTGTGGAGGTTCGGCAGCGGACGCAGCGCCTTCGACGCCATCTTCCACTCGGTCGCCATGATCGACAGCTCACCGCGGCGCGAGGTGATCACCTCGCCCTGCACGAAGATCTGGTCGCCGAGGTCGACGAATTCCTTCCACTGCGCGAGCGACTCTTCGCCAACCTCGGCAAGCGAGATCATCGCCTGGATGCGACCATCCCCATCCTGCAATGCAGCGAAGCAGAGCTTGCCCGTGTTTCGAAGGTGCACGATTCGGCCCGCGACGCCAACGATGTCACCGGTCTTGACGTCCGCCTCAAGACCCTGATGCGACTCGACAACGTCAGCGATTTTCGCCGTAATGGGCAGCTCGAGGGGGTAGGGCGCGAGCCCCGCCTCGATCATGCGCTCGCGCTTGTCGAGACGCACCTGCTTCTGTTCCGAAATTTCGGATTCGGTAAGCGGTTCGTGCTGCTCGGGCGTGTTCGCCATTACGGCTCCTTGCGAGGTCGTCGGGTTCGGAAGAGGAATGGATGCAGCCGACAGCTAGAACGTGACCTGTCGGTTGTCGAGGAGTCGGGTCTGACCAATTCGTGCGGCGGTGAGCGCGAGCGCAACGCCGTGGAATTCCTCGGTGATCGGCGCGAAAGTGGCGGCGTCAACGAGTTCTAAGTAGTCCATGCTAGCCAATGGTTCGGCCTCGTAGATTTCACGCCCTGCCGCGAGCGCCGCCGAAACGCCCTCGCCAGACGCAGCGGCCACCGCCACCAGTGCCCGAGACAAGGTCAGCGCAGCCTCGCGGTCTTCCGCCGAGAGGTACGTGTTGCGGCTCGAGCGCGCGAGCCCGTCCTCCTCGCGCACGATGGGCACGGCGACGATCTCGAGCGGGAAGCTGAGGTCACGCACCATTCGGCGCACGAGCGCGAGCTGCTGCGCATCCTTTTCGCCGAACACCGCAAAATCGGGCTCGACGATGTTGAACAGCTTCGCGACCACCGTGAGGACACCGTCGAAGTGCGACGGGCGGAACTCGCCTTCGAGGATGCGCCCGGCATCGCCCGCGGACACGATCGTGAGGTGCTCGAGGTCCGGGTACATCTCCTCGACAGATGGAGCGAAGACGTAGTCGACGCCCTCTTCCTCGAGGATCGCGAGGTCCGCCTCGAACGGACGGGGGTACTTGTCGAAGTCTTCGTTCGGCCCGAACTGCAGCGGGTTGACGAACAGCGAGACGACCACGATGTCCGCCTGCTCTCGTGCGAGGCGAATCAGTGCGCGATGCCCATCGTGCAGCGCGCCCATCGTCGGAACAAGTGCGAGCTTTCGCTCGACCACAGGGATGCGTCCGGCAACAATCCTGCCGCTGGCCTTTTGCGCCCCGCGAATGGGCGCGAGCGCCTCTTTCGTTTCGGCGATGGTCTGCAAAATTTGAGTCACGCGAAAAGACTAGCGAGTCGCCGCACGTTAGGACGCAGGCCAGCCGCAGGCGACCCACGAACGGGCAGTGGTCGGTCCTGACCTGCGTCCTAACGAACGCAGTGGCGGCCTAATCCTCCGAGAGCGGCAGCCCCGCGTCGCCGAACGGCGGCTCTGGCGTCGGGCTCGCGTCGATCAGGGCGTTATCCGCCGCCGAGCGCACGAGGCTCGAGAGCACGAACCCCGGCTGTTCGACCCCAATCCCCGCGAGCAGTGACGTCGCCTGCTTCACGATCGACCGGGTGAATGACGTCGCCGTCGTGATCGCCTCCGCGTAGGTCCCGCGGTTCTCTTCCGCGATCACGACCGGTTCGGCACCGAGCTCCACTACGAGCGCCTGCGCGATCGGCAGCACCGGGCGGGGCGCCGTCACGGCGCACCAGCCCTCGCGAAGTCGCGTGAGATCCAGCGATGTGCCCGTCACATCGATGGCCGGATGGATCGCCAACGGGATCGCGCCCTTGTCGAGCGCCGCCCCGAGCACGCCCGTCCCGAACTCGGCCACGTTGTGCATCACGAGCTGCCCCGGCACCCACATGCCAGCGTCGGTCAGCTCCGCGACACGGGCCGCAAGCGTCTCCGCTGGCTCGGCAAGAATCACGAGCTCGCTGCGCTCGATCACCTGCGCGTCGGTCAGTCGCTGCAGCCCTGGCAGTAGGGCTTCCGCGCGTTCGTACGCGGAGGGGTCCGGAATCGACGCGCCGATAATCGCGTGCCCGGCGCCCGCAAGTCCGCGTGCAAGTACCGGCCCGGCCGGATCATTACCGACGATCCCGATGCCGAGTCGTCCGTCTCGTTGGCTCATTCGCGCTATTTTATCGGCGGCAGCGGCGGCATGCCACGTCCGTCGCGCGGCGCGTTCGGCTGGCCGCCTTGCTGCGACGGGTCTGGTGTACCGCCGGGCGTAGGTTGGCCGGGCGCCGTCTGGCCCGGCGGCACCTGGCCAGGCGCCGTTTGCCCCGGCCCCATCTGACCAGGCGCAGCACCTGGCTGCCCCGGCGTCGCCGGTCCAACCCGCGTAGGCCCAGCCCCGGCCCCGCGCCCACGCGCCGCGGCCTGGTCGCGCATCCACGCGGCCTCGGCATCGAGCATGCGTTGCGAGTACGGGTCGATCCGCTCGCCCCGCCGAGCCGCATCCTCTGCTGCCATACGAGCCGTGTTCAGCGTCGTGCGCGCCTGCGCCTCGTTCCAGCGGTGCGAGGTATCTGCCGCCGCCTGCCGCACCGCGAGCCCCTCCAACGAATCGAAGAGCGAGACCGAAGTCGTTGCATCCACCGCCGGAAGCCGCGTCGTCACCGCGTTGCCGACCGTGTTGAGCCACAGCGATACGACGTTCGCGGCACGCTCGAGCGGGCTCGAGTGCAGCGTCACCGACTGGATCCGCTCCCCCGGCACCAGCGCGACGCGACGAGTCAGCCACCCCTTGCGGAGGTACACGACGCCGCGATCGATCGCGTAGCCGAGGCTCCGCCACTGCACCGGGTGCAGCCACCAGGACCTCGAGGGCGCCGGCACGAACGCATCCTGCCGCCCCTTCGCCATCGCCGTGCTCAGGATCCGCACGGTCTGCGGGCTCATGTGCATCGGCAGCACGAGCGCAAGCACGCGCTGCACTTCGTCCCACGTGCCAACCGGAAGAATCACCTGTCGACGCTGGTTCGAGTTCTGCTCATTGTTGTCGTCGCTCGCGCTCCCCATGAGGTCGGCGCGGTCGATTTTCACCTCGTACCACTTGAACGGTCGCCAGATCCACGGCTGCCGCACCTGTACCGCGTGGATGCGCCCGGGCGGCACGGTGTCGCTCATCTGGCTGAGCGCACCTCGACCGACCCGAATCCCGTCGGGCGTGCCCGCGATCGTGTAGTTCATGGAAGAGATGAGCGTGGAAAGTGACGCCATCCCGCCAAAAATGAGCGAGAGCACGACGAAACCGAGGAGAAACAGTAGTCCCGTGATGTAGGCGATGAACACCCTCTCTCCGGTCTCACCGGCAATCAGCAGCGAAATCGGGATAAGCGCGATCACACCGACGACGAACAGGACGATTCCGGCGAACGCGACGGTCAGGAAGGTCGCGCCCGCGATCCGCCCCGCTGAAACCCGCACGACGGCAGGTTCGGGCGCGGTCCCGGCCGGAAGTTCGGGATTCGAAAAGTCCTCGACCGCCGCGTCAATGTAATCGCCGAGCGTGCGTGCACGGCGTCGCGGCGCGGGCGTGGCCCCACCCGGCGCGCCCGGGGCACTTCCGCCTACCGGCACCGCAGGACCTTGCCCACCGGCAGGGCCGACTGGATGCGCCGGCCCGCTCTCGTAGGCCTCGCGGCGTTCTGCCTGCTTGTTTCGCTTCGCGCCGGATGCACGGCGCAAGATTTCGGCGCGCAGCCGCTCGGCCTCGTCTTTGCCGAGGTATTGGAGCTTGATGTCGGCGTCCTTACCAGCACCGCTGGTCTCGAGAATTGTGAGTCCGAGTGCCCGTGCAAACAACGGGCGATTGAGGTTCACCGACTGCAGCCGATCAAGCCTCGCCTGTCGGTTCGCCTTGCCGATCACACCGCTGCGCATCTCGAACACCTCGGGAGTCAGGCGGAAGTACTTGTTCCGATAGACCATGACCGAGCCGACAATCGACAACCCAATAATGACGAGCACGAGGATCCCTGCGATCAGCAGTATGAGACCGATCGACTCGCCGCCACCGCGCTCGACGATTCTCGCCAAGCTGCTGACGAATATCCAGAAAATCGCGAACAAGGCACCGAGCAGACCGGCGATCATCCCGACCCACGGCGTGAACTTGTGCAGCCGATGCCACTCACCGTCAGCGAGGTTCCGAACCGGTCCGCCAGATGACGGTTGCGAAGGTTGCTGCATCGGTGGTTGCTGCCTGGGATGCTGCTGCCAATGCGGCGGTACCTGACCTTGCGGGTGATAGCCAGGCTGCCCCGGCTGCTGATACTGGCCGGGCCCCTGCCCATTCCAGCCCTGCGGCGGATTCTGCTGCGTCATTAAAGACCTGCCCGGCGGGTCTCGGCCACGCGGATGAGGTGGTCACGCAATCCGTTCGCTTCTTCGAGCGGCAGCCCGGGAATCGCAAGTCCGGTGGATGCGGCGGCGGTGACCATCTTCAGGCTCGCGAGCCCGAGCATCCGCTCGATCGGGCCTCGGCTGATGTCGACGAGCTGGAGGCGACCGTAAGGCACGGCAACCATGCGGCTCCACCAAATGCCCTGGCGGTAGACGATGTCGTCTTCACGCAGGGCGTAACCAATCGCGCGCGTACGAATGACCACGAAGAAGATCTGTGAGGCGAAGATCACCGCGGGAATCGCGCCGAACAGCCACCACCAGCCGTCATCCGGGATAAAGCTAAGCCCAACGGCGACGGCGATAAAGAAGAGAGTCGTGATCGCGTAGTTGATAGCTCCGAGCGTCGCGTACTTGCTCGAGACGCGGCGCCATTGGATGTTCGGATGGTCGATAGCGCTCATTATTCTCCCGGTTACGTGCGTGAACGCTGCCTAAGTGTAGGCGAGGGGCCACACCCCGAACTGACTTCTCCGACGCCAGTTGTAGCGCGGTTCATCCGCCCGACCAGACCAAATACGCCCCGCATGACAACTGGGAATGGGCCGTTGCTAGAATGAATCGCTATTGAGCCTGAGTGGCGCGTCTGCTGCACACCAGGCTTCCCGCCCGCGACAGCGCGCCGGTTCCACCGGGGTGTTCCTCAGTTCGCGGGGCGCATTATGGAAGGATTGCGCTAGATATTGAAGACCTTCGCTGAGCCCGCATCCATGTTGGCCGCGTCTAAGGACGGTGACATCTCGTGAGCGATCAGCCCACAACACAAGCAGCGTCATCCCCAGGTGGCGTGACGGCGGCCGCGGCTCTCCCTCTCGCCACGAACCCGCACTCCAAGCATGAGGAGAAGGAATTCGAGAGCCTTAAGGACTCCGCCTTCGCTCAAACCGTCCGCAGGACGCGCGGCGACCTCAGCGACCTCCGCACGGTCAGCGGTCGCCCGCCCCTGGGCCGATACATCAAGCAGCTCGTTGATCGTCGCCACTTCATCTGGTGGGACTCGAAGAGCAGGGTCTCGACCGCGAACGTCGAAGACCGACTCGGGTCGTTCTGGCTGATCCTTCGCCCCCTGCTGGATGCGATGTTCTACTGGCTCATCTTCGGCCTCCTGCTCAACATGAGCCGCGGGATGTCGAACTACATTGCGTTCGTCATCATCGGTGTGTTCATGTTCCAGAGCACCTCATCGGCAATCAATGCCGGCACGAAGGTGATCTCGTCGAACAAATCGATGATTCGTGCGTTCCAGTTCCCGCGTGCGGCACTGCCGCTGGCGGTGCTCGTGCGCGAGTTTCTCCAGCGCATCCCCGCGATTTTCGTGATGATCGCGATCATCATGGTGATCCCGCCGCACGAGCTGCCGACCACCGCGTGGTTGCTGTTCCCGGTCATCCTCTTGATTCAGCTGTGCATGGACTTCGGCCTGCTGCTTGTCTTCTCGCGACTTGGGGTAATGCTGCCCGACCTCTCAAAGGCCGTTCCGTTCGCGACGCGTCTGCTGATGTATGGCTCGGGCGTGATCTTCCCGATCGATCGCTTCGTCAACCACCCGACGTTGATGGCGATTATCGAGCTGAATCCGATTTACGTGGTGCTCGACATGTACCGACTGGTGTTGATCGATGGCGTGGTCCCGCCGACGCACCACTGGATCGTGCTGTGCTCGTGGGCCTTCGGCCTGCTGATCGTTGGTTTCTTGTTCTTCTGGCAGGGAGAGGAGTCGTACTCACGTGAGCGAACCTACTGATACGTCTCAGGTCGAAGTGGTCGAAAACGAGGAAGGCGATCTTCTCCCTCCCCCGGAGAAGGTCGACGTCACGGATGCGGAGGTGACCGTATTCGCAGCCGACGTTCACATGGACTATCGGGTCACCCTCGACGCCGACAAGAACTCGAAGCGCGGCAAGCTGCAAATCGGCAAAGCCCGTACGACGTTCCACGCCTTGCGCGGCGTCTCGCTGTACGCCTGCGAGGGCGAGTTCGTCGGCTTGCTTGGCCGCAATGGATCCGGCAAGAGCACATTCCTGCGAGTCCTCGCGGGTCTCGAGACGCCCACCTCCGGCACCGTCATGGCCACCGCCAAGCCGCAGCTGCTCGGCGTCAGCGCGGCGCTCCTGCCGAATCTCTCCGGTCTCGAAAACATCCGGCTCGGGTTGCTCGCGATGGGAATGTCGCCGGAAGAGGCCGAAGCCCGTCGTGATCGCATCGTCGAGTTCGCTGACATCGGTGACTCCATCCGGATGCCGATGCGCACCTACTCGTCCGGTATGGGCGCGCGCCTGCGCTTCGCAATCTCAGTGGCCGCCGACCCGGAGATTATCATGATCGACGAGGCGCTCGCCACGGGCGACGCAGCATTCCTCGAGCGATCTCAGCTCGCGATGCGTCAGCTCATGACTCGTTCGGGCACCGGCTTCCTTGTAAGCCACTCTGCTGGCACGATCGAGAGCATGTGCAGCCGTGCGGTGTGGATGGACCAGGGCCAGGTCGTTGCGGATGGCGAGCCAAGCGAGGTGTTGCGCCAGTATCAGCGTTTCGCAAAGGCGCTCGCCAAGGGCCGTCCCGAAGGCGCGGCCAAGATTCGACGCGAGCAGCGCGAGGCGCTCGAGGCCCGCAATTTCCTGCCGGGTAACCACTAACACGACCCTACAAAGCGGCCGGGTAAGTCAGGATACTGACTCACCCGGCCGCTTTGTTGTCCAAGCCGGAGGCTATCGCTTGAGACCGTCGTCGAACTCAGGGATGCGGTTGCCCACGCCGAGTAGTTCGGCGATCGCGGAGAGTGTGCGTTCCGCCGCCTTGCCGTCACCGTAAGGGTTCACGGCGTTCGCCATTGCGTCATACGCCGCCTGGTCGGTCAGGAGCTCCGTGACGTCGTCGAAAATACGTTGCTCGTCGGTGCCGATGAGTCGGACGGTACCCGCCTCGACCGCCTCGGGACGCTCGGTGTTCTCACGCATTACAAGCACGGGCTTACCGAGCGAGGGTGCCTCTTCCTGGACCCCACCAGAGTCGGTGAGCACAACGGTCGCGAGGTTCAGCGCGTGGGTGAACTCCCCGTACGGCATGGGCTCGGTGACAATGACGTTCTCGAGCCCGTCGAGATACGGGAGCACGGCTTCCCGAACGGCCGGGTTCTTGTGCGCGGGGAGCAGGAACAGCACGTCGGGCTGAGTCTCAGCGAGACGCTTGATCGCACGACCCACACCGTGCATCGCTTCGCCCTGGTTCTCGCGGCGGTGCGTCGTAATGACCACGAGCTTGCGGCCTTCGTTAACCTGGCGCTCAACGTCAATAAGAGCCGCGTCGCTGAACGGCACGTCGAGCTCGACGACATCCAGCAGCGCGTCAATCACCGTATTACCGGTGACGTAGACGTCCTTCACGTCGACAGCTTCGCGGAGCAGATTTGCGCGACTCACCGAGGTGGGCGCGAGGTGCAGGGAGGAAATCTGCGAGGTCATCTTTCGGTTCGCCTCTTCGGGGAACGGCGAGAAGATGTCGAAACTGCGCAGACCCGCTTCCGCGTGAACGACAGGAATCCCCCGGTAGAACGCGGCAATGCCCGCCGCGGTGGACGTGGTGGTGTCGCCCTGGACGATCACGGCGTCGGGCTTTTCGGACTCGAGCACCTCGTCGAGACCCGAAATCGTCTTTGCCATGACGGCGTTGAGGGTCTGGCGGGGCGCGATGATATTGAGGTCGAAATCCGGAGTGATTCCGAAAAGCTCATTAACTTGGTCAAGCATTTCGCGGTGCTGACCCGTCACGGTGACGACGCATTCGAACTCTGAGGAAGCCTCCAATGCCTTGACGATCGGGGCCATCTTGATGGCTTCCGGACGCGTGCCGTAAATCGGCATGATTTTCTTCAAGATTCTCCTTGGACAGGTCGACGAGCGTGAAGGACGCCACGTGGCAGGGTGATCGTCCGCGCCGAACAAGCGATTTTCACATGAGATCACAACGCACACCAGTAGGCGTCACAGGTGTTGTCGCAATTTCAACACCGAGTTCACACTACCAAGATGAACGGCATTCATAAGTTGGGCATCAATTTGTCATCGCTTGACGCGCGGAATCCAGTCGCCTTCGAGCCACTGCACGGCGAGCACCAACCGCCATGTAATGAGCTGTAGCCAACGCGGGCTCTTGTCCGCGGGGGCAAGCCCGCGCGCGCTCTTTTCACCGACTGTCGCGGATTCTTCGACTATTTGGACGATTTCCGGGTCAAGGTTGCGACGCAAGGTGCGCCACTGGATGTGTGATGTCACGTATTTCGCGGCGCTCGAGATTGGTGCGGTTACGAACTCCCTGTCCGTAATGCGTTCCGCCGCGCTCTGGTCCACGGTGCCGGTATACGGCTGTGGCTTCGCACTGCGTTCCTCGAAGTAGTCATCTGAGATCCCAGGCACCGGACCGGAAGCTTCGAATCGAAATCGGCCATTATTGGCGAGCGGCACACGCAGCGATTCGGGCCACACCGCTTCGACTGCTAAGTAGGCCGAAATCTGCCGCATCCGGCTGAACGGCGGCAACTCATCGGCGACCGCGGTCACCTCTGAATCGACATACGGGTAGAAGATTTCCGAGTCACGATCTAGCTGTATGGCATGTGGCTGCAGGTATCGGCTCGAACGAATGTCACGCCCCCACATGTAGAGAATCTCGAGGTTCGTGAACGCGGGAACACTGGCCGCCCAGCGCTCCACCTCGCCTCTTACTTTGGCGTTGAGGGTAGGCGTCAAGACGTCATCGTTGCGACTGTCGAGTAGTCGCCACGTAGCCTCGAGGGCGTTGTCGGCCGTCCGTTCCAGCACTCCTTTAAACAAGGGCCATTGACCGGCAGCCAGAGACTCCCCTTGATGAATTGGGTCGCTCACCGCATATGGTGACACGAGTGCCTCGGAAGGGATGAATCCCTGTGACTCTCGGATGCTTGCGCGCATTGACTCAACGATGCTCGTGGGGTCAATGAGTTCGGGAGTCTTCACCTTCAGTTCGACGCCAGCTAAGGCCGCGAGTTGCGAGGCGACCATCACCTCTTCGCTGTTGGCGTCGCCTTGACACACCGCGGTGATTTTCGTGGCCGTGGATTCCTTGAGCAGCCCCAGGAGCAGGCGGCTATCAATACCACCGCTGAGCCGCAGCTGGATCTCCTCGCGAGGTTGCGCGTCCAAGAGCCGCGTGACGGCTGCCCGGAGGGCAGCAACGAGCTCGTCCGCCCCAGTTCGGCGCGGGTCCTCCCGCTCTTGCAGGTTTGTTTGCGGCGCGGTGGGCGCCGCTATCAGTTGGACCTTTCCGCGTGCGACCGACAAGGAGGTCCGTGGTGGCAGCGCCATAACTCCCGCAAACGGCGTATGACCGCTGACAGAGAACCCAAAATTGAGGTACTCCAGAAGATATTCTCGAGACACCTTGATGCGTCGACGCGAATTCGCCGCGAGGGCGATGGCGATCACGAGCGGTCGATTCGAGACATAGACAAAGTCTGCGTCTTCCGCATAGTGAATCGCTTCGAGGGTCGGAGCGGTGTTCCAAGCGACGATGCGGTCGGTGCTCTTATCACCACGGATGGCGGCGTATGAACCATACGAACTGTCGTCGAGTCGAATTGTGCCCGCCCGCGTCGTCGAGCCGTTGAGCAGTCGACTCGCTGTCTTGGGCGCAGATGCCGCAACCCAACGGCCCGACTTCAATACGAGTGAATCGTCGATCCCATCCGGATTCCAGCGGAGAAGAGTCCCGCCATCAGTCGAGATTCCCGCAAACGCAGTCGCCTTGGTCGAATACCGTTTTCCCAAATACTGCGGATACGTGCGCTCGCTAGCCCGCACCACAGCAGCAATTCTTCGCTCCGCACGTGCAGATTCCGGTTTTGGGATTACTGCGAGAAGTACTGCCATGGTGTTCCTGCTTTCTCTACTCGTGTAGGGGCGTAGTTCCCGCCGCTTGCAACGCGATTACGAGTGCTATCGGGTGACAGACGCCCCGACGCCCAAGTACCGCTTTACTTGACCAACTCGCGACGTCCAGGATTCCGATTTTCGTGCCTGAGCAATTGCATTCGTGAAGTCCATGTCATGCATCGACTCAAGTTTGGTCAGGATTGATTGTGGGTTGCGCTCCGCGACGACTCCGACGCCCTTCGCTTCGACGAAATCGGCAATCGCCATGTCGGAGTACGTGATGATCGGGAAGCCCTTCTCGAGCATGCTCACTGTCTTATATGGGAAGGAGAATTTGGCATACTCGCTGTCCAACAGGATTGCACCGATCGTAACCCGAGACTGCGGTAGGTACACATCGAGCGCATTTGTGGTGACCGACACCTGAGGGCTGTTTGCAATTCCGTATTCCTCGAGTTGCTGCTCAAGCTCTTCGCCTTCACCCGGTCGAATCACGAAGTCAAGGAAGTAGCCACGCTCAATTAGGGGTTGCGTCGCGGTAAGGAAATTCGTCATCGAATAGACCGCACCGATGCCTCCGGCGTAGAGAATCGTCGGCCTCGACCGAGTCGGTCGGAACCCCGCGGCGTCGACAACGTTCTGCTCCGCTACGCCTGGCGGGAGCGCAGACCATTCCGTGTCCGGCGCGTCGAACCCAGACAAGAGCCGCTGGAATCCCTCGACCGACGCGTCGTCTGGCGCCAAGAGGATGTCCGCGGGTTCCCCGACGGTCTTGAGCTCGTGAAGGCCAGCCGTCACGATCGGCGCGATAGTGCCGTCCGAGGTTGGGTCGGCGATTCCGGTGGCCTCATCGAGCCAATGCAAGTCCCGCACGAACCACGCGCTTCGGCCACCAGCCTCGCCCCAGAGCGCGAGCAGACTTCCAAGTTCAACACGCACGTCTTGGGCGGGGATAGGTGAGGTGGAGTTCTCCCCGTAGAACATCCGTGGTTCTCGGCCAGATTCGAGGAGCGCGCGAATCAGATCGCGACGACGTCGGAATCCGTTCTCGTTGGAGGCTAGTCGCACTGTTGGAAGATCGGCCTCGACGGCTTGAGCCATGTTTCGGATGCGTTGTGGGCGCGCCCCGTTGGTACGGTCCTCTAGTCCGGTGCTCGAAAAAAATGCGTTGAATGGGCCCTCGGCCGCAACGACTTCCAGTTCTTCAAAGTTGACCGGATACGAGTCGGACAGCCGTTCCAGCACTTGTGGGACTGAGTCCGCCAGATTGCGCTCGTTCGGAAGGTAATCCTCTGCCTTCGGGCCGTCGGAAAGCAGGTTCTCAACGACCAACGCGAGTCGTCCGCCCCGTGCTGTTCTCGTGAAACGCTGCTGACGGGCCCATCCGCCCTGACCGATGGTGTCCTCAACCACGAGACGATCGCTCTGGCCCGTGTCGAGGAGGTATTGCCCCAAGGATGATGCGTGCCGTGACGCTCCGACCATTACGACGTGAGACACTCCGGCCAATCGAGACTGTGCGGATTCCGCGAACGTGTGTCCACGCATCAGATCTCGAGCGCGATAGAGCGAATCGCTCGAAACAAGGACGACTTCGTTTCCGTGACGGGTCGCCACAGAATCGAGCATTTGCACGATTGCCTCGGCTCGAGGTTTGTCCCCGCCCTCGGGAAAGACCACCGCGATCTTTTTCGCATCCTGGGGGTTCCCGAGCAGCGGCGGAAGGCCGGCAAAAGAAGTTTGAGGGTGTAGCAAATGGACGCTCTTGGAGCCCTTGGACAACGCCTTATCGAACTCAAAGTCGTCCTCAAGGAATAACGCCGCCGCGGACTCCGTCAGGTCTTCGAATCGCCTGGTAAAGATCGTTCGTGCCCGTCGGAAATCAAGATCCTCACGCCACAGCAGCGGAATGACCGGAAGGCTGACTTGCCGCGCGGCTATGCCTGCCGCCTGAAGCCCCGAGGCCACGACAACCTCGTGTTTCCCAGAATTGATTACGGAGCCGAAATACGTCGAAATCTGGTTACCGAACTTTTGAAGCGTAATTGAAGTGACCCAGTGATCGGGCTTCGGGAAACGCTGTCTGGCATCGCGAGTCAGCCAAGACAGGTGACTGACACTGAGCACGTCGACATCATGTCCTTGACGTTGCAATCGCTCGTACCACAGAGCTTCGGCGGGCCCCATCGACGAAGAAAGAAACAAGATCTTCAAGAGATTTCCTCGGTTACTGATTCGCTGTCTCTGGAGCCAGGCCCATGAGCTTGATTTCCTTGGCGACTGTTTGCGTGGGGCCGCTTTGGCCAGCCACTCGGCTCGCCGCCGCGCGAGACATTTGCAAAAATCGATCAGGATGCTTGAGCAGGCCAACGATGCCGGACACCATGCCTTGGACGTCTTCAGGGCCAGCAAGGATTGCCTCGTCATTCCCGACAAATTCCGGAACAGCCGCTACCGCATTTGTAATGGGAACGAGCCCGCTCGCCATGGCTTCATCTCTCGAGACGCCCTGAGTGTCGAGCCGAGTTGGCACAAGGAATAGCCCGTACTGCCGGTGGAGCCTGGCGATTTCTTCCTGATTGATGAACCCGCGCTCGATCTCGACATTCTCATCCTCGGCAAACGTGGCTTCAAATTCACCGAAGTATCGACCGTCACCGATGACCTTGACCTCAAGTTGAGTCCAATACGGCGTCTCGCGGAGTTCCTTGAGTACGCGCACCGCAATGTCGCTGCCATAGTTGAAGTTATTGGCGGTTCGAACCCAAAGGATCTTGAACCGTTGCTCCGGCGACTTCTCTACGTACTTAAACAGGCCAGTGTCGACGAGATTATGAATAATCTCAACTTTCTGCCGAGGAATTCGTAGCTCGAGATCCTCCTGAGCCGCCTCATACCACCAGTTCGACACGAAAATAAACTTCTTCGGGGCATTGGGGTGAGCAATGACGTTTCGCCAGAATTGCTGTCGCCGGATGGATGCGGCCAGTTCGCGCTCAAGCACATCACCGCTTCGGTAATTGTGCAATGACCGGACCCACCGGCGTGCCTCGAACCCATGGATATAGCAGTAGAACGTCTGCCCCTCGAGGTTCGGGGCGAGTACTGACCACACGTATTCGGTCATGAAGTGCGTGCTGATGCTGGTGTATCGCGTTTGTTTGAGCAGCGCAGCGAGTTCGTGCCCCTGTCCGGCGATAACCCGAACTCCGTCATACTCGAATATTTCGCGCTCAGCTCGCGGCGATACCACCGCCACGTGGACCTTTGCGCCTGCTTCCTGATAAAGCTTCACTCGGCGATGAACGAACCCGTTGCCATATTCCTGTCCCTCGCGCGGGTACATTTCGACAACAACAAGATGCGAGGCTTGCCCCGGTTCGATCGGACCTGCGCTGTTGAGGTACTCCTCAACCCGATGCGCGGATTCCTCGTCGAGTCCGTCAAATAACTCGGGTTGTTTGAGCGCATCAAGTCGCTCCGTGGCCTGCCGATACGCTTCCTTGAGGTATGCCAGCTCATACTGCAGAAACGTCGAAATTTCTTCCTGTGAGTATGTCGACCCGGCCGCAGCCAGCGGCAACAGATGCCCTTGTTTGATGGATTCGCCAATGAGTGGTGCGGAGCCAGGTTGCTCTCGAATGGAGGAGCGCAGCTTGGTCACTGTGTCCTGCGGAAGCTTCCGGGCTACGTTCTTCGCGAGCCGTTTCACGCCCCCTGGCAGTTTTCCCGCGACCGCGGACGCTGCGCGTATCGTCAGCCTCCGGGCACTGCGAATCCCCGTGTTCACCTTTTTCTTGGCGCTCATCGGGTGTGCCTATGCCCGTTTGGTCTCGCCGGTGCGAGCCGATTCGATCATGAGTTCGGCGACTTTCAACGTCTCCAGCCCCTCGGCCATCGACACATACTCACTCGGCTGCCCCAAGATCGCATCCCGCCACGCCTCATGCTCCGTCTTCAACGGCTCCTGCTTCTCAAACGCATACCGCACCACATCGCCCTCGGTCACCCCACGGAAGTTCTCCACCGGCTGCCACGTGCTGCGCACCGTCCCATTCTCAAAAAACGTGAGATCCGCGGTCAACGTGTCCGCCACGAACACACCATTCTCCCCCGTCACCACCGTCTGCCGCGTCTTCGACGCCGACAACCAGTTCACCGTGTGATTCACAATCACACCATTACTCAGCTGCCCCACCGCGACCACCATGTCCTCATACGCACGACCCGTGATCTTCACCACATTTGCACTAATCTGCTCATACTTCGAACGGTTCAGCCACGCGGTCAAATCAATGTCATGCGTCGCAAGATCCTTCACCACACCCACATCCGCGATCCGCGACGGGAACGGCCCCTCACGACGCGTCGCGACCTGATACACCTGCCCCAACTGGCCCGCATCAATCCGCCGCCGCAACTCCAACAACGCCGGATTAAACCGCTCAATATGCCCGACCGCACCAATCAGGTCACGACTCGCGAACGCCTCCGCCAACCGCTCGCCTGCGGCCACGTTCTCCGCGATCGGCTTCTCCACCATCGCGTGCACACCCGCCTCCGCCAGCTTCAACCCGACCTCTTCATGCAGGCCCGTCGGTACCGCACACATCACCGCGTCCACACCGTAATCGATCAGCTCGTCCACCGACGCGAACAACGGCAAATCCCCCGCAACACCATGCGAATCACCAAACGCATCCGCCACGGCCACAAGCTCCATGCCCTCGATCGACCGCATCACCCGCGCGTGATGGCGGCCCATCATCCCCAGACCAATCAGACCGGTCCGAATCGTCATACTCAGGCCTCCTCAACCACGGTGTTCACCGCGGCGATAATGCGCTCCAGATCCCCCTCCGAAAGCGAAGGATGCACCGGCAACGAGAACACACTCGCCGCCGCAACCTTCGTGTTCGGCAAATCGGCCGCCACATTGAACGACGGCAACTCATTCGTCGGCACCGGGTAATACACCCCCGTACCCACCCCGAACTCGTCCTTCAACCGCGCCAACAACTCCGCACGACGCGGCGCGATCGCCTCCGGCAACCGCACCGTGTACTGGTGATACACATGCTCCGCACCCGCAGCCACCACCGGCGTCGTCACGCCCCGCAGACCGGCCGTCAACACCGCGGCATTGTCCTGCCGCAGCGATGTCCAGCCCGCGACCTTCGTCAACTGCACCCGGCCAATCGCCGCGTGAATGTCCGTCATCCGGTTGTTAAACCCAACCAGCTCGTTCTGGTACTGCACTTCCATGCCTTGGTTGCGCAGCAACCGCAGGCGGCGCGCCACCTCCGGGTCCGCGACCGACACCATGCCGCCCTCGCCACTGGTCATGTTCTTCGTCGGATACAAGCTGAACATCGCGAACGTCCCGAACGTACCCACCCGCTGGCCCTGCCACCTCGCGCCATGCGCCTGCGCCGCATCCTCAAACACCATCAGGCCGTGCTTTTCGGCGATCTCGCCAAGCGCGGTCATGTTCGCCGCGTGCCCGTACAAGTGCACCGGCATGATCGCCTTCGTACGCGGCGTGATCGCAGCCTCCACCGCGGCCGGATCCACACAATACGTGTCCAGCTCGATATCCACGAACACCGGCGTCGCACCCGTCAACGCGACCGAGTTACCCGTCGCCGCGAACGTAAACGCCGGCACGATCACCTCGTCACCCGGGCCGATCCCCGCCGCCAACAATCCAAGGTGCAGGCCCGAGGTGCCGGAATTCACCGCGACACTCTCCCGCCCGTCAACCATCGCGGCCGCGAACTCCCGCTCAAACGCCGCGACCTCCGGGCCCTGCGCGATCATCCCGGTCTGCATGACCCGGTCAACCGCCGCACGCTCCTCGGCACCGATAATGGGCTTCGCCGGTGGAATGAAATCAGACACCTAGCAACCTTCCTTAGTTCTTGGCGGCGAGACGGCCGTCGGTTTCAATAAATCGCTCGTGCGTGTCGGGGCATTCCCACTCACCATCCACCTCGACGAGGCGGTGGCCGGTCTTCCCGACCCAACCGATCTGTTTCGCTGGCACGCCAACCATGAGCGCGAAATCGGGCACGTTCTTGGTGACGACGGAGCCAGCCGCGATCAGCGACCACGCGCCGATCGTCACGGGTGCAACGCATACCGAGCGCGCGCCGATGGCCGCACCCGTCTTGATCGTCACGCCCACCGCGTCCCAGTCGGAAGCGGATTTTTGCGTGCCATCCGGGTTAATCGCTCGCGGATAAGTGTCGTTGGTGAGCACTACCGCTGGCCCGATGAAGACGCCGTCTTCGAGTTCCGCGGGCTCATAGACGAGTGCGTAGTTCTGCACCTTGCAGTTGTCGCCGAGCTTCACGCCGGTGCCGACATAGGCACCGCGGCCAATCACGCAGTTCTCGCCGAGCTGCGCATCCTCACGAACCTGCGCGAGGTGCCAGATCGACGAGCCAGCGCCGATCGACGCGGCGTCCGCGACATCGGCGGAATCAACGATGCGCACGTTTTGGCGCTCAACCATTAGGCGTTCGCCTCAGCGGTCTCGCCGGGGATACCGATGACGCGGCGGGTAACGCCCGCCCACTTCGCGGGATCAGTCACGTTACGACCATCCACCAGCGTGCGGATACCCGGCAGGTCCGCCGGCGTCAGCCCACGGTACTCGGCGTGGTCGGTCTGCAGCACCGCCGCATCCACCGACTCACCCAAGTGATACGCCGACCACCCAAACTTCGCGAGCTCCTCGTCCGTGTACATCGGGTCATGCACGAACACCTCGGCACCGCGATCGGTCAACGACTTCACCGTGTCAAACACGCCCGAAAACGCCGTCTCCTTCACCCCACCACGATAAGCAGCGCCAAGCACCACCACACGCTGACCAGCGAGATCCACATCATGCGCCCCCGCCAACAAGCCCACCGTGAACGACGGCATGTCCGCATTCAACGCACGCGCCGTACGCACAATCTCCGCCTTCGGGTCGTTCCACAAGTACAGCCGCGGATACACCGGGATGCAGTGGCCACCCACCGCGATTCCCGGACGGTGAATATGGCTATACGGCTGCGAGTTCGACGCCTCAATCACCTGATACACGTCAATACCGTTCTCACCCGCATACCGCGCGAACTCGTTCGCCAACCCAATATTCACATCGCGATACGTCGTCTCGGCCAGCTTCGCCAGCTCCGACGCCTCGGCGCTGCCGAGGTCCCACACCCCGTTCGCACGCTGCAGATCCGGGCGCTCATCAAAATCAAGCACCGCCTCATAAAACTCACGCGCACGCTCCGCACCCGCAGCCGACAGCCCACCGATCAGCTTCGGATACTTCCGCAGATCCTCAAACACCCGACCCGTCAGCACCCGCTCCGGCGAGAACACCAGGTGGAAGTCCCGGCCCTCCTCCAGGCCCGAGATTTCCTCGATCATCGGCTTCCACCGCGTGCGCGTCGTACCCACCGGCAGCGTCGTCTCGTACGAGATCAGCGTGCCCGGCGTCAAATGCTCCGCGAGCTCCTTCGTCGCCGCATCCATCCACCCAAAATCAGGCTTCGCATCCTGATCCACAAACAACGGCACCACCAGCACGATCGCATCCGCGCCCGGCACCGCATCCGCATAACTCGTCGTCGCCTTCAGATTCCCCGAACCGACAACCTCCACCAGCTTTTCCTGCAGCAGGTGCTCGCCGGGGAACGGCTCCTTCGCCTCATTGATGAGGTCGACCGTCTGCTGGTTCACATCAACACCGGTGACCTCGTGGCCCTTCGACGCAAACTGAACAGCCAGCGGCAAACCGATCTTGCCCAACGCAATAACGACAATTTTCAAGACAGTCGCATCCTTCTCTGAGTGAGTTCATTGGTGCTCGGGGCTGTGAGGCAGGACCGCACATCCTCAAGCGCTCAGGCTAACACGCAGGCCCTTTGCCGCCCGTGTGCTACCCCGTGATTGCGCGCACCCACGCGCTCTCGACAACCTGTTCGTCGAAGCGCGAAACGGCTGACATCGCATCCGCCTGCAGCCGCGTGAGTCGCTCGGCGTCGCGTACGGTGGCGAGGATGCGCTCTGCGGCCTCGGCGGTATCGCGCACGAGGAATTGCTCGCCGAACGTCGCCTCGGCGCCCGGCCGCTCCCATACGACGGGTACCGCGCCCGATGCCATGCCCTCGGCGGGTGCGAGGTGGAAGCTCTCGGTGGTCGAGGGCGAAAGCGTCCAACCAATCTTGCGGAACCAGCTCCCCATGTCAGCGCCGAACGGTTCGATGGCGACCGCCTCGAAGAGATCGCTCGCTCCGAGCTTCGCGAACATGTCGAGGTAGCTCTCTCGCTGTTCCGGCTTCTGCCAGAGGTGCGGGAACTCCCACGGCATGCGGCCGCGGATGTGCAGGGTGAATCGGTCGTCGACCTCGCGAAGGCGACCGAGCAGCTCAAGCGCGCGGTCGGGCCGTTTGAGCAGCGGCACGAAGCCGACAAGACCAAGGCGATATTCGCGCCCGGCCAGCGGTTCACGCTGGAGATCGGCGAGGCTCAGCGTATTCGGGATGATCGCGACCTTCGACGCATCCACGTCGAGGCGCTCGAGCAAGAGATCGTGCGTGAGCTCCGACACCGTCACGAAGAGGTCGACGTTCTCGGTCGCGATGTTTCCGAGCCAGCGGCCGCGGAACTCGAACATGTGCAGCCGCACGATGAGCCGCTGGCAGGGCTTCTTGTGCCGCGAATACCAAACGGCGTTCGAGCCCGCCCATTCGCAGATGATGACGTCGGCCCATTCGAGCGCCTTCTGGGACGCGACCTCGTTGTGCGAGTGCAGCGCCTCCCACTGGTCAATACGCAGTTCGACGCCCGGCAACCGGCGCAGGAGATCGACGAGTTCGCCGGCGAACTTGAGGTCGTGGCCAGCGAGCAGCACCTTGAGCGGCTTCGTCGGAGAGGCGAGGGATGCGGGCAGCACCGCCGAGTCGCGGAACTCGCCGTCGGCCCACTCGATGCCAATCCGGCGCAGGTAGCCCCGCAGCTCATCGGCGCGGCTCGAGATCCGATACGGCTGGATGATCGCCTCGACTCGGCGCGACACATCACCGCTCGCCCGCAGCGCATCCCGAATCTTTCTCGCGATCTCCGCCGGGGTGTCGGTGCGGGCATCCACAAAGAAGGGGTAGTCGGGCCCGAAAATCGCCTCGTGCATCGGCGTGCGGTTGATGACTGCGGGTACCCCGAGGGCACTGCTCTCGAGCACCTTCGTGGAGATCTCGAGACTCAGGTCAAGCTCGGGCGAGCGCCAGCTCAGCAGCAGATCCGAATCAGCGACCATCTGGAGGCTCGTCGCGCGGTCTTTGGCTCCGGCCCACGTCACGCGCGGCAGTCCCGCCGCCATGATGTCGCGCATATTGTCGGCCCAGTCCACGTCGGTGGGCTCGTTGTGCACCTTGTCGCCGACCATCGTGAGCTCGGCATGCACCCCGAGCTGTTCGAGCTCGCCCACGAGCGCGGGCATGAGGTCGGTGCGCCACGCCTTGGCGAACTTGCCCGTATAAATCAGGCGCAGGGGGTTTTCGGCCGTGCCGCGCGCCGCGAGATTGTGCGGTTCTTCACCTGGTCGCACTTCGTCCGGCACCATCGGCCGCAGCAGCAGCGTCTTGCCCGCGGCATCCGGGATGAGATTCTCGAGGACGGCCCGGGCTTCCTCGGTCTGCGCCAGCATGAATCGGGCCGAGTTCGCGATCTTCCCGATGCGCTCGCGCCGGGCCTCGTCGAAGTGGTCGGGCCCATACGCGTACTCCGTGACGTACGCCCACAGCTTCGCCGCGAGCGCTGGTCTGTTCCCGATCGCGATGGCGGCCTGTATGCCGCGCACGAGAATGACGTCGTAGTCGTGGGATGCGTCGAGTTGCTTGATCGCGTCGGCCGCTTCCTCAACCGTGAGGGTCTCGCGGTTCTTCGGATGCGCGTCAAAGACCCGCACGCCGGCAAGCTTGCGCAGGGGACCGGAAAGGAGGTCGCGCCGTTCGACGCCCTTGAGCTGCACGTGCACCTCGGCCCCGGCCTTTGCCCACGCCTCGGAGATCGACGGCAGCCAAATGGCCGAGCCGTCGATGACGTTGAGATTGACGTCGCCGTATACGAGTACCTTCACTGTCCGGCTCACGCCACTGCCTCCAGGTTGCGAATGATTTCGACGATGCCGCCCGGAACGTCGCCCGGGTTTTCGGTGAAGTGCAGCTGTTCGCGACGGGCCTCACCCGGAACGATCGTCTCGACGAGCTCAGACACCTCGAGCGAGATCGCCCCGTGACGATGCGCATCCTCCCCGCGAAGCACCAACCAGCACGCCACGCCGCGGGCGCGCGCCGCCTCGAGTGACGCATAGATCTCACGCATCAGGCCAAGCCCGCTCGGGTCGAGCGCGCCGTCCCACACGCCGTCGAAGCCGGCGAGGTCAATGACGATGACCTCGGCGCGCTCCGCGAGCGCCTTCGAGGTGCCGGGCACAAACGGCAGCACCGCGTGGCCCGCGCGATCGAGTGCGGCGCGGAGGTCAGCAGCAAAAATTCCAGCGACCGGGCGGCCGCCTGCCTCCGTTCGGGTCGGCGCGGCGGTTCCGAACATCGCGCGGTAGAGGCGATCAGAAGCCTGCTCATCAATGACCGTGCCAGCTGCGGCGCGGCCGGTGACGTTCTTCGCCGACCCCTTACCGAGCCGATCGGCGACGCCCGCGGCGAGGCCCAGGTGATCGAGCGGATACTTCGGTGCCGAGCGCCGCTGGGCGGGCCGGGCAATCGCCTTCTTCACGGGCGCCGGGAGCTGCTGCACGACTCGCTTGCCGGATGCCTTGATCTTCTTCCGCACCGGCTTCGGCACGAGCTTGCCGGCGCGTTTCATCGCCTTACTTACAAAATTCGACATGCGTGTCCTCGTGGTCATTCGAAGTGGCGGCTAGCGGGCGAGTCGGGCATAAACATTCTCGTACGTCGTCGCATTCGCCGCCCACGTCCGCGTCTCGAGAGCCCATTCGCGGCCATTCGCGCCCATGCGCTCTATCCGCGGCTGATCATCGAGCAGTGAGCGAAGCGTGTCCGCGAGCGCCCCAGCGTTCTCGGCCTCGAAGAGCAGCCCAGTTTCCCCGTCAACGACGAGTTCCTCGAGCGCGGGCAATCGGGATGCGACCACCGGCCGCCCAACCGCCGAGGCTTCGACGGTCTTCATCGGCGTCACGCTGCGGGTCACGGTGAGGTCCTTACGCGGCACGACGAACACGTCGAGCGCCGCGTGGTGCCAGATCGCCTCGGCGCGCTGCACGCGGCCGGGAAAATCGCAGCGGTCGGCGATACCGAGTTCTTCCGCGAGCACCTTCAGCCCGGGGAGGGCGACGCCATCGCCCGCGATGCGCACTCGCAAACGGGGATGCGACGGAATCAGTAGCGCAGCGGCCCGCAACAGTAGGTCGAGGCCCTCGTAATCGACAATGCTCGAGACGGTCCCGATCAGTTGCACATCCGGTTCGAGGCCGAGCCTCGCACGCGCATCCCCCTGCGTCGGCGGCTCATTAATAAAGGGAACGCCGACGGCGTTGGGGCACACCGAGATCTTGGCCTCCGAGACGCCCCCGGCCACGAGCTGTCGCTTCATGTTTTCCCCGAGGGTGACCACCGCATCCGCCGACTTTGCCGCGTCGAGCTCGCGAGCCGAGAACTCGCGGTATCGCTGCGAGGTCAGGGCCTGCGGCCCGCGGGTGGATGCCCAGGTATCGGCAAGCTGCCCACGCACCTCATAAACCCAGGGAATGCCGAATGCTTTGGCCACCGAGGCGACCGCGATCGCGTTCGTGAAGTGTGTCGTGGTGTGGAGGATCGCCGGACGATACCGGCGCACCTCCGCCGCAAGCAATGCCGCATGCTGATCGGCCCGCGCCTTGAGGCCCTGCCCGAGGCGCGTCGGCAACAGGCGCACATAGTGAATGTCCTCGACGATGTCCTCGGACGCGGCCCACGGGATGCCCACCTGGACCGGGTAGCCGGGCCGCGTCACGGCCTGCGCCTCGAATCCGCGCTCGACGAGCGACTTGAGAATCGAGTGGCTGCGCTGAGCGTAACCGCTTGCGGTATGCGGCAGCGAATTGGTGAGCACGTGCAACACGCGACCGGTCACGGGTTCGTAGTTCGGTTCCGCAGGTAGGTCGGGCCGGTATCCCGCGAACACCTGCTGCTCCCCCAGCATCCGTCGCGCGAGCGCAACATTGCGGGGGTGGCGGCTCGCGAACTCCACGGCGAGATCGTGATCGCCGCGATACAGCGCGATCCGTGCGGCAGCCGCGTACCACGCGGCGCGGCGGGATGCTGGCGGCACCTGCTGCAGGAGCCGCTCGGCACGCTCGTGGTCGCCCATCGACAGGGCGACGTCGGCGAGGTGCGCCGCCTTGCTGCCACCCTGACTCCGAGTGAGGGCCGCGCCCTGCGTGGCCTGATCGAGTGCCGCCTCGGCCCCCGCGCGGTCCCCCGCGATTTCTTGCCCGACCGTTGCGGCGGCGCCGAAGCGGTCACCCGCCAGGCTCGCGATTGCCTTACCGACGGGCCCCCGAGCCTTCGCGGGCAATCGCCGCGAAATCTGCAGCATCAGCTGAATCGGGTCATCGACGATGTGCTCGACGACGGTTTGCCCCGTCAGCGAAATGTTCTGGCGCCACGGCCGCTTGGGATTCATCAATTACCTTCTCGGGGCTGGCTCCGACCCGACCCGCAGTTCAATTCTTTGCGCGCTGAGTGCGCACGGGCTCTGAAGCCTCAACAGGCCGATTATGTCGCAAGGCGCTTTGGAGTCAGCTTTGCACTGGCCGTCGCGGCAGAATCGGTGTCCCCATTCCCCGTAGTAGGGTCACGAGGGCACCCAAGAATTCACCAAGGAGCGACCTACTTGAGCCGATCGGACTTGCGACGCGACCTTCGGCGCGGGCACATCACTGTGCCAGCGAAGTACCAGGTCGATCCCATCCCCTGGGCGGGTGGACTCGACTACGCCTCACTCAATCAGGGCTCTGAGTCGTTTAAATGGTGGCTCTCGTGCCTCGGCTTCCTCCGCGTTTTCTCAAATGCCGACCGGCTCAGCCCCGACGATGAGGCGGTCTGCGTTGAGATCATTCGCGACTGGGTCGCGCACAACCCGCAGGACTCCCCCGCAATCTCGAGGGCATGGGATGCGCACGCCGTCGCGTACCGAACCGACTCGTTCCTCGACGTCGCCGAGCGTGTCGAGGATCACGAGTGGCTCGACGAGATCCTGCGCGAACACAAGGTCTTCCTGGCGGCGGAGGAGAACTTCCAGGGCAATTGGAACCACGGCGTCGATCAGTCAAAATCGCTCATCAATGTCGCCGAGCGCCTCGGCGATCGCGAGGCCCAGCAGCTCGGACTCGCGCGCCTCGAGTCGGCGATGCTCAGCGTCGTCGACGATGAAGGCGTGACCATCGAGCAGGCCGTCCATTACGACTACTTCAACTACCAGCAGCTCAAGAGTTGTGTCGAATACCTCGACGGTCATCCCGGTTCAGAGGCGACCGTGACCCGCCTGCGCGCGCGGATTGAGAAGATGCCCGACTTTCTCGCCCACGCAACGCGGCCCGATGGCACGTGGTTCGAGATCGGCGATACCCCGATCGAGCCCGCCGGGTCAATCCCCGATACGATCGCCGAGTTTGCGGCCACCCGGGGAGCGTCTGGGCCCCGCCCCACGGAAAACGCCAAGACGTTCTCGGCCGGCTATATCTTTGGCCGTTCGGGCTGGGGCGAAAACCGGCCATTCGAGACAGAGTCTGCGTACTCCGTGCGATTCGGGCCCGGGCGGCTCATCCACGGTCATGCCGATAACTTGTCGATCCGTTTCGTCGCCCATGGCAAGGAACTCATCAAAGACGGCGGCTTCCACGGCTACACGGATGACGAGAATCGCGCGTGGCTGCGCTCGCAATCGGCCCACAGCACGATCATCGCCAGCCGCGGCCGAAAGAAGTCGACACAGAACCCCAGCGAAGTGACGTACTCACGTGTCGAGCCGGATTGGCAGTCGTACACCATCACGGCAAATCCGTTCGAGCACACCTATGTATACAGATCTATCTACATCGAGTTTGACCCCGACGTCCTCGTCGTCTGGGACCGCCTGCGCAGCCGCCGCGCCACGCCCTTCGAACAGCGCTGGATTATTCACCCGGATGCGCTTCTCACCCGCGACGGGAGTGTCACCCGCGGCGAAGGTGCCGGGCAGTTCACCGCAACGCAGCATTTCGCCGCGCAGCAAGTGAACGTGGTGAATTCGAGCGACGCCGGAGCCCCGCTCGGCGCAACCGACACCCACAACGAGCTCGCCCCGAACGGGTCGATCCAGTACCGACTGCGCGGTCGAGACTGTGGCTTCCTGACCGTGTTTCAGTTCGGCTCCGCGCACCCCGCACCAATTACGCTCGCATCCGAACGCCGCGGCTTGGGGAAGCAGGTTCGGAGCCTCACCGGCTTCGCGAAAGTCGGTTCTTTGCTGCTTGACGCGAATCTTGGGTTGGTGGCGCAGCCATAGTTCTTATAAAACCCGCTGCTACGCTTGTGCCGCTCTTCCAGTCACATCGTTGGCCGAAGGTCCATCAACCCGCCCCGGAGGCCCCGTGAATAACTTTGAGATTCCCCGCATTGTTCGGGGGGTGAAGACCCGCGCGCAGCGCTATGCGCGGGATGCGCAAGCCGGCTCGGCGCGTGCGCTTCACCTCTTAAAGCAGCGAGGCGATCTCAACAGCCACGTCCCGGAAGAGTACTGGCCTAGCCCCCAGCCGGACAGCGCCGATCCCCTTCGCACCTTCCTCCCCCTCCCACCGGCCGAGGGCCTGTCAGAGTGGTTCTTCGGCTCGGCAACGCGCTCGAACGACGGCGGGGCGCGGGATTCGAATTGCATCGTGCTGTTCGTGAGCGTCGATGGCAGCGAGGATGCATACCCAGTTTCGGCACTCGCCCGACTGCTTGCCAGCCGTCGCGGTCTCAAGGACTCGCTCCACACGATCGTGATTACGGCGCCCGATGCCACCCGCCGTGCCCGCGCCGTTCTCCGTTCCGGACGAATCCGCACCGGTGTTTCTGTCGTCGAGGCGCCGGACGCCACTCGGCTCAATGCCCTCTTCAGCCTCACTTCCGCGATGGTAATCCCAACACAAGTTCCAGCTACAGAATTGCCCATAAACAAGGTCAATTCGGCACAATTCAAAGCGCGCGCAGCGGGCGTTCCCGTCGCCGCATGGCCGGCAGAATCCCCGCTCCCTGCGATGGCTCACGAGCTCGTCGTACCCGCGCTCGCCGCATCGACTCGCATCGCGAGCAGAATCGCTCGATTCCAGGCGCTCGAGCAAACGGTCGATATCCCGAGCCACCGCCCCGACGTCTGGCAGGAGCCCACGCACCTCTACCATGGCGCATCCACAACGGACCGCCCGCAGCGCATCGTCGTGGCCGGTCACGACATGAAATTCGCGCACGCTGGCATCGACGAGTTGCGGCGCCTCGGCCACGAGGTGCAGCTCGACGAGTGGACGGGCCACGCGCGCCATGATGAGGAGCACAGCAACGAGCTCCTCGACTGGGCCGACGTCGTCTGGTGCGAGTGGACCCTCGGGAACGCCGCCTGGTATTCGCAGCGGATGAGCCCCGGGAAGCGGCTCGTCACCCGGCTCCACCTGCAGGAGCTCTCCACGGCATTCCCCTCGACGGTTCATTGGGAGAACGTCGACGCAACCCTCGTCGTTGCCGATCACGTCCGCCGGCAGCTCCTGCGCGATAGCGACGCGGCCGAGGAACGCACCGCGGTCATGCCGAACATGGTGCACATCCCCGAAACTGTTCCCGAGCACGCTGATGACGCTCGCTTCCGGCTCGGCCTCGCCGGCATGGTCCCCGCGCGCAAGGGGCTGCGCGAGGCCCTCGACGTGCTCAAAGCCCTGCGCGAGGTCGACCCGCGCTACTCGCTGTCGCTGCGCGGCAAGCGCCCAGAGGAATACCCCTGGATGGCCGACCGCACCGGCGAGAGCGAATATTTCGACAGGGAGCTCGCGCGCATCGAGAACGATCCGCTCCTGGGCGACGCCGTCGAGTTCTCACCGTTCGGGCCCGATATGTCTTCCTGGTATCAGCAGGTCGGCGTCGCGCTCTCAACGAGCGAGTTCGAGTCCTTCCACTTCACTGCCCCTGATGGCGCAGCGCACGGGGCCGCACCCTTCCTGCTGAGCTGGCCGGGTGCAGATTTGCTCTACCCCGCCGCTTGGCTGCATCCCGACACCGACGGCCTTGCCAAATCCATTCTCGAGACGACCCAGGATGCCGTGACTTGGCGAACCAGGGCCGCCGAGGCTCGCGAGTTCATTGCGGACACCTATTCCGAGCCCCGCGTGTTGGATGCGCTGGTCAGCACGATCCTCGGGTCGAGCGCGAGCTAACGACGACCAGACGAATAGAGGCGCGGCCAGCGCCGCCGTCGCAAGTGTATCGAACCCTCACGCACAATATGGTGCTTCGAAAAGCGCTATTCCTGCGAGCGTCGTGCTTGACTCTCGGTCAGCGCGTCGTAGATTCCGGCGTAGGTCTCGGCGTTCGAGGCCCACGTCCTGGTCGTCAGCGCCCATTCCCGCCCGGCAGCGCCCATTCGCACGCGCCGATCGGGGTCAGTGAGCAGCTCCCGCATCGCCTGCGCCAGCGCATCCACGTTCTCGGCCTCGAAAAGCAGACCGGTCACGCCGTCTTCCACGAGCTCCTCGAGCGCGGGCAGGTCGGCTGCGACCACTGGTCGACCGACCGCGGATGCCTCGACCGTCTTCATCGGGGTGACGGCTCGGGTGACGCGATGATCTTTCCGTGGGACGACGAATACATCGAGCGCCGCGTGGTTCCACGATGCCTCGGCACGCGACACTCGCCCGGGAAATTCGCAACGGTCCGCGATGCCCAGGCCCTCGGCCATGTACTGCAGGTGCGAAAGCTCGGCGCCGTCGCCCGCGATTCGCACGCGCAGCTTCGGGAAGTCAGGCGCGAGCTTGGCGACCGCGCGCAGCAGCAGGTCAAGCCCCTCGTAATACACGATGCTTGAGACCGTGCCGACGTAGAGCGCATCCGGCTCAATACCGAGATGCTCGCGGGCTTCCGCGATCGTTGGCGCTACATCGATGAACGGCGAACCGACCGCGTTCGGGCACACCGAGATCTTCTCGCTGCTAACTCCTGCGTCGATGAGCTGCTGCCGCATATTGTCGCCGAGGGTGACCACGGCATCCGCGTTCTGCGTGACCTCGCGCTCGCGCGCCACGAACTGTTGATAGCGCTGCGATTCAAACGCCTTTGGCCCACGCGTCGACGCCCATGTGTCGGCGAGCTGGCCGCGAACTTCATAGACCCACGGGATGTCGAAGGCTCGGGCGACCGCTTGCACCACGAGCGCGTTGGTGAAGTGGGTCGTGGTGTGCAGCACCGCGGGGCGGAACCGCCGCACCTCGTCGGCGAGCATTTCGACGTGCTGGACGAGCCGACACTTGAGGCCGGTCGCAAGCCGAGCGGGAGTGAGTCGCGCGTAGGTGATTCCGTCGATCACGTCTTCGTCGGCGCTCCACAGCACGCCGGTGTATGCGGGATACCCCGGGCGGGTGACGGCCCGCACCTCGTAGCCGCGGTCGGCGAGCGAGCGCAGTATCGAGTGGCTCCGCTGCGCGTACCCGCTGCGGGTGTGTGGGAACGAGTTCGTGAGCGCGTGCAGGATGCGCCCTGGTATCGCCTCGTAGGAGGGCTCGGCGGGGTACTCGGGTGTGAATTCCGCGAAGGTGTCGCGCTCGCCGATCATCCGTTTCGCGAGATGGGTATTGCGGGGGTGCCGGGATGCGTATTCGACGGCCGCGTCGTGATCGCCGCGGTAGAGCGCGAATCGAGACGCGGTCGCGAACCAGGGCGCGCCGCGCTTGTCGACGGGCACGTTTCGGAGCAGCTCCTCGACGCGGTCTTGATCACCGATCGACAGCGCGATGTCGGCCACGTGCGGCACGAGTCGGTGCCGCTGGGCGTCGACGCCCTCGTTCTCGATGCGACCGATGATGGTGTCGAGCGCCTGTCGCGCCTTTTTGTGGTCGCCAGCCAGCTCGTACCCGAACGCCTCCATCGTGCGAGAACCGCGCGACCCGACCTGCGCGAGGAGGTTGCCGAACGTGCTGCGGAGCGAAGCCGGAAGCTTTCGCGAGGTCTGCAGCGCGAGTAGGGCCGGGTCGTCAACGACGTGCTCGGAAACCGTTTGAGCGGTGAGCGCGACGTTGCGCGCCCACCGCCTGCGGGGAATCGATGTCACGTCAGCGTGCCTGGGAGAACCAAAGTGCCTGGATCAGCGAAAGTGGCCCGGCTAGCGCCAGACGCCCTTCGTGTCGACAATGACCTTCTCCTTCAACAACTCCTGATCAAGCGTCTTGAACGAGTCGTGATCCACCAACAGCAGCACGATATCCGCGTCCGCGATCGCACCCTCAAGATCCTGCTTGCGCACATTCTCATGACGCGACAACTGCTCCGGCAGCTCCTCAACATTCGGCTCCACCACGCGAACATCAACCCCAGCCACGTCGGTCGCCAGCTTGTCCACAATGTTCAACGACGGCGACTCCCGCAGATCATCAATGTTCGCCTTGAACGCGATACCCAGCGCCGCAACCACCGGGTCCTTGAACCGCTGCGCGAGCGCCTCAACCTTGTCGAGTACGTATACTGGCTTGCCGTCGTTCACCTCGCGGGCGGTACGGATCAGGCGCGACTCCTCCGGAGCCGCGTTCACAATAAACCACGGGTCCACCGCGATGCAGTGTCCACCCACGCCGGGGCCCGGCTGCAGAATATTCACGCGCGGGTGATGGTTCGCGAGCTCGATCAGCTCCCACACGTCAATCCCGAGCCGCTCCGAAATGATCGACAGCTCGTTCGCGAACGCGATGTTCACGTCGCGGAACGAGTTCTCTGTCAGCTTCGCCATTTCGGCCGTCTTCGCGTCCGTCACGAGCAACTCGCCGTTGCTGAATGTCGCATACAGGTCACGCGCCATCTCCGACGCACGCGGCGTCACCCCACCGATCACGCGGTCGTTCGCGGACATCTCCGCCATAATCCGACCCGGCAACACCCGCTCCGGAGCGTGCGCGAAATACACCGAGTTCTCGAGGCCATCTTCCATCGTGAGGTCCGAACGCTCCGCGAGGATGAACTCCGCCATCTTCTCCGTCGTTCCCGGAGGCGAGGTCGACTCCAGCACAATCAACTCCCCACCCTTGAGCTGCGGGGCAATGTTCTTCGCTGCGGCCTGGATGTACTTCGTGTCCACCGCATAGTCGTCCTTGAACGGCGTCGGCACCGCGACGATGTACGCATCCGCGACAGGGGTGTCGGTCTGTGCCGAAAGCTTGCCGTCCTTGACGACCTCCTTCAGCAGCACGTCGAAGTCGGGCTCGAAGAATGGCACCTCGCCCGCGTTGATCTGATCCACAAAGCTCTGCTTCACATCCACACCAATCACCCGCGGACCCCGCGACGCGATAAACGCCGCCGTCGGCAGGCCGATATACCCCAGCCCAACCACACACACGGTCTCAAAAACGGTCTTCGGTGATGCGGAGGTCGTCATCCCTGTGCCTTCCATGAAGTTCAAAACGTTCGAGTTCCCACGAGAAAAAGAGGCCTCTCAGAGTGGCAACATCTCCGTATCCTATGCCCACCCGGCGACATTAGTCATGTCGTACCCGTTCGATGATTTCGAGGTAGTCGCTGGAAAGCCTGGTGAAATCAACGTTTTTCTGAACCCAGTCCACCCCAGTTGTACCAATCTCGAGGCGCTCAGGATTCTTCGAAAGATCCGTCCAGCGTTGGATAAGCCCAGCGAGATCCCCGGGCGCTACGACGTCTCCGGCGCGTGAGTCCTGCAGGATGCTCGCACCCTCGCCTGCCATGATCCCGGTCACGTGTCGGCCAGTCGAGAGAAGCTCGTAGAGCTTCGACGGGACTGTCCATTCGAACGGCTCCCAATCGCGCAGGCTCGCGATGGTGGTATCAGCCCACGCGTATTGCTGTGCAACGTCCCGAGGACTGATCTCTGACAGGATCTCGGCCGGAGACCCAAGCGACCGGTTGAGCTCAACGAGGTCTTCACGGTGGTGACCGTCGCCGATAATGCGAAGTTGCAGATCCACGCCCTGCTCCCCAAGCGCGGCGGCAGCGCGGACAACCATGTCGAGGCCCTGACTGCGCCCGATCGTGCCGAGGTAAAGCGCTCGCAGCTCTGCGTGATTACCGTCACGTGCTGGCAATTCCGCAAATCGATTCGCATCGGCTCCGTTTCGGATTACCTCAACGCCCCGCATCCCTCGAGTTTCGAGCACTCGCGCAAATGCGTCGGTCGTCGTCACCACTTGCGTCGCCGAGCGTTGTAGTCCAGTCACCCACCGCTGCACCAGTCGCTTAGCCAGCGATACTGCACCGCCCGCTCCCCCGTCGCCTCCCGACATGTGCGTCACGAGATCTGGCCAGGCATCCCGCATTTCGACGATAAGTGGAATGCGATGCAGCAACTTCAGCCACCGGCCCGCGATGAGGGTCGGTATCGCGGGCGCCGTCGCGATGATCACGTCGGGCACGAAGCTCTCTGACCGGAGCAGTCGGCTTCCTCGGCCGATCGACGTCAGTGCCGAGGCGAGATGATCAAGCGTCCGCGTCACCATGTCGCCGCGGTGTGGAAGGTACCCAACTCTAAACACGAGCGCGCCGTTCTCGGCGCGCTCGGCATTACCGGTGCGGTAATAGCTGCGGTATTCGTTTGGAATCCGACCCGTGCGATTATGCGGCGGCGGGCACAGCACTGCGACCTCATGACCGGCCTCAACGAAGTGTCGAATGAGCGAGTCCCAGCGACGCTGCGGCGCCCCGTTCTCGGGCGGAAAATAGTGCGTAATGAGAAGAATGCGCAAGCGCTACCTTCCTGCCAATCGAGTCGAAAACTGGTGCCCAGTGTACTGACGAGGATCCCAGACACCGCTGACGAATTCGCTTCGGCTTCGACCCCAATAGCGGCTACCCCTATGATTGCGTAGGTACTACGAAGGTTTAGCCTCAATAACAACGTGAAGGGATGCGCGATTTGGCACGAGCAAAGCGGGCGCCTTCGACGCCACCCCAAATCCCGATGAGCGAGCCGCCGCACCACGCGGCAGTGCCGCTGACTCCGGACGAGCAAAACCTTCGGAAACGGATGAACGCCTCGGAGTTTATTTTCGATGTGGAAGTGGCCTATGGCGACCTCACTCACTTGAGCAAGGTGGGCGGGCGCCCATCGCTTGTGCAGTACATCCGCGAAATCTGGGAACGGCGACACTTCATCCGGCGCGAAGCGCGCAAGAAGGTTGCGACGGGGCATGCTCGAGATCGTCTCGGCCTCGGCTGGCTCGTCATTCGTCCATTGCTGGATGCAATTTTCTACGTGCTGATTTTCGGCTTGGTTCTCCAAGCGGGGCGCGGCATCGACAACTACGTCGCATTTGTCGTGATCGGTGTATTCATGTTCCAGCTGACAAGTGCGGCTATCACCGGGGGCACGACGGCCCTGCGGACCTCACGTGCAATGGTGCGCGCTTTCAGCTTCCCGCGTGCATCAATTCTTGTGGCGATGCAGCTCCGCGCGACCCTCGAACGGATTCCGGCGATGATTGTCATGCTCCTCATCATCGTTGCCTGGCCACCACATGAATGGCCCTCATTTACATGGCTGCTCGTTCCCGTCGTTTTTCTGATTCAAACCATCATGAATTTTGGCGTATACCTGATATTCGCGCGCCTCGGCGCTAACCTGCCCGATTTCGCTAACGCCGTGTCGTTCGTCGTCCGAATTCTCATGTATACATCCGCAGTGATATTCCCGGCGACGAGATTCGATCGTTTCCCGATAGCGATGGCAATCATCGAGACCAATCCGGTTTATATCATTTTGGATATGTACAGAAGCTTGTTGATGTACAACACAATCCCCGGCGTTCAATCCTGGCTTATCGCTGCGGCATGGGCTGTCTGTCTAATGGTGCTCGGATTCGTGTGGTTCTGGAAGGGCGAGGAGTCGTACGCGCGTGAGCAGTAACTCGAAGACCGATAAGCCAAAGAAAACACAACAAGATCTGGCAGAATCGCCACGCGAATACGGCGATGTTACTGTCCTCGCGGATGACGTTCGGCTCCGATACCGCACCACCGAAGATGGACAACCCACGGATCGACTCATGAATCGTTTTCGCCAAAAATCAAGCTTCTTGGCCCTGCGTGGGATATCGTTCGCGGCCAGAGAAGGCGAGTTTATCGGTCTCATCGGGCGTAACGGCTCGGGCAAGAGTTCACTCCTCCGCGTTCTGGCTGGTACGGAACCGCCGACGAAGGGCCTCGTTGTCACTTCTTCCAAACCTCAGCTGCTTGGAGTGAGTGCTGCCCTGATGCCAGACCTCTCCGGTGACGAAAACATTCAGCTGGGGTTGCTTGCGATGGGCATGACCCCGGCGCAAGCACGGGAGCGCAGGAAATCGGTAATCGAACTGGCCGATATCGGCGAATCAATCCGCCGACCGATGCGAACGTACTCTTCAGGAATGGGCGCTCGCCTCCGTTTCGCAATCTCTGTGGCAGCCGAGCCACAAATCCTCATGATCGACGAGGCGCTGGCCACCGGTGATGCCTCATTTCTGGAACGCTCGAAACAAGCAATGAATAGGATGCTTCAGAAAACGGGGACAGTCTTTCTCGTCAGCCACGCGGCACAAACTGTAGAAGAAATGTGTTCGCGTGCCATCTGGCTTGACACCGGCAAGATTGTCGCGGACGGACCAGCCGTAGAAGTCGCCCGCTCCTACCGCTGGTATGCACACAACCTGGCGCAAGGAAAAACCGAGACAGCTGCGAAACTCCTTCGTAACGCCACACAATCACTCGAGGAACGCCGGGCGAATCTTCGAGCATCATCTCCGCATGTGCGTCGTATCCCCAACAGTTAAGAGTGGAGTGAACTGCCGCCCCTGCCCCGGCGGTTATACAACCGGTCAGGATGTATTTGCTGTTGAGTACGCTCGCGATCATCACAGGTACCTTTCAGCTGATACTGGGCGACCTAAACACCGACTCAAAAAACACCGGCCGCGTACGCCCCCAGAGCCGAAGAGCATACTGGCGACTAGACAGACGTTAAGGATGGTCGTGTTGCTACCACCACTTGCGGTCACTCATGACGGCACCACTCCACTCAGACTCACCGGCCTTCTTGAGAAGTGCTTCGTATCTATCGATAAACTACGGTCGTTTCGCAGAGAAATGAGGACACCTTGATCGTGCTTGTCATCGGTGATTCACACACCGCCTACTTCCGCAAAACGCGCCAACTCGCGAACCTCGTGCCCGGGCTCGAGGACATCACGCCGTATGTGAAGGTCGAGCACGGCGCGACCCTCACCGGCGTCGGAAGAATGAACTCCACCCTCGCGCTCGGCGAAAACGCGAGGAAATGGATCGGCAATGCGAAGCCCAAACACCTCGTGTTCAATCTCGGCCAGGTCGATGTTGAACTCGGTCTGCCGTTCCGCCACTTCGTGAAACAAGACGGTATCCCCATCGAAACCCACATCGACGGATTCATTCGCTCCTACATGGAGTTCATCCAAGGGCTCGACTTCGATCCCTCGAGAATCACTGTGAAGGGAATCAACCTCCCCGTCCTTGTCCACGACCGAACGAAGGCGGTGCAGTACATCACCCGGATTGTCACCGAGCGCTTCACCGAGTCCGATGAGGACGAAGCACGACGCGCTACGATCCTCGAACGCATCACAGCCGAATATTCAGATGACCGTGAACGTACATGGCTCGCGGGCGAGTTCAACACCCGCCTCGCTGACGCTGCACGCGAGAACGGCGTGGGCTATTTCGATATCAACAGGCACATCCTCGATCCTTCGACAGGCATGGTTGCTGCCGAACACATTCCGTTCGGCAACGACCACCACCTTGTTCCGTCACTGAAAGTCCACGCCCTACACTGGCAAGGGCTCTTACCGCTTATCCTCTAGACCGTGGCTGATGCTGACCAGGCACCGCGACTAACATGGATACACGAATACATTGCAAGTCGTTGCGCACATCAGACGTGCAGTGCAGGAGGGAAAGGCCTCACAGTACCGAAAGAAGCCCCACGAAGACGTGACCGATCTACGGTGCGCGACCACCACTGATTCTGAGAATGTGCGGCCCGCCTGACCATGCGGAAGCCGAGTCGGCCCAACCGTAAACAAATCGATCGTGGAGGTAACCGTTGACAACCGACAGGTGTACTCGAGTATTCGTGGAACAACGCTACTATCTAAGGCTACGTTCCATAGGTTTAGGAGCCACTTGACACTGTATTTGGGAGCCACATAATTTGCGATCGAGAGCCAGCAGCCCCCGATATTGGAGCCACTGGCCCTCATCACTCACTAGCCGTCGTTCATCGCGGCGTGTTCCAACATGTTGTAGCTGCCACTCGACCCATATGACGCGTTACAACACATGTTGGTCGCGGTAGTGCCAGCATGCACACCAAAGCCAAGACAACGATTATTCGAACTTCCAATGGCCATTCGTGGTGACAGCCTCCAAACAGAAGGGACCGTTGACGCAGGTTGACCTATCAAGAGTTAGCGCAGCGTCCACTCTACCTGATTAACCAGCGTCCACTCTAACTGATTAACGAGAGCGCTTCCTCGAAACTCTTCTTCGCATTACTCCTTAACCTCTCAATGTGTGCCTGGGAACCCACGTCGGCCATACGCACTACGTCGGCCGACGTTCGAGGAGGAGTATTTATCCCTGAATCAAAATCCCTTCCCACGGTTGAAAAGTAATCCAAATATTTGAAATCACCCTTGCCGACCACCCCCTGCAATCTGAGCCACACGTTCGGGACCCCAATTGCATCTGCAAAAATAAGCCCATGGAGCGATTGACTTATAACTGCTTCACAGGAAGCCAATTCAGTCATAAAACCGTCGATATCATTGGTCCTGATATCAATCTTTCGAAAACCCGCATCGATGTACGGGCGACAAAACACTTCATCATCCACTCGAGAATGGTGCGGGATAAAGCCAATACCCTGACGCACAGGCGTGTTTCCTATGGAGGCGAACTCCGACACCAAGACACCGGGATCTCCGATTGCAATGGACTGCATCGGAAGCCAATCCAACTTCTGCCGACTAAGGTGTCCCCGCACGGAATGAATCTTTAAATTATCGCGAGCAATGACAACATCGCTGCTATACATGAACCCAGAGCCTACGACGTGCTGTGGCTCAGCTCTCCCCGACTCTTCCACCTGGTCTCGGCGAAGCCATCCCAAAATGCTACCGGTCGAGATAAGGTCAGCCACCTTACTATTCCTGAGAACGACATCAGAATTGTACATCCTCTTGAGTAGAATCGGTGTTATTTCATCTCCTAAGTTCGGGTGATCCCTACCTTTATACCAATAAGCAGATACCATAAATGCCCCTATCAATTAATTGCGTTCGAGCTCAAATGCATTCAAATATTAGGAATCACGACCAACGGTAACCGTGGAAGAAACCCCAAAAGGTCTCGCGCGGAAAGCTGGCACGTTCACACTCGTTGCTTTCATCCTCTCCGCAGGCAGACTCATACCGCGCTGCATCGTCTCAATTCGACGCTGAATCCCATTCAACGGCTCTGAACGGATTGCGGTTGAAAAAGCACCCACCTGTCCGTCGACATGGTTCTGGATCCCGTCCTGTTCCGCCATCGCCAAAAGCTTCTGTGCGCCCTGCCGAGTTAACAGATATGCGTCAGCACCCCAACCTTGCCGAGATCCCGGCCAAGATCTGAGCTGCTCCCAAGGATCCAACAACGAAAGTCCCCAAGTAACATGCTCGCCGTGGGCAATGCTCGACATTCTATCGTTAACCCAGACTAGGTCGAAATCAGTGGTCGCTTCGATTATTCGATCGAGGTATTCCGCCCCAGTAAAGGGCAGCGCATCATCCTCAAGGACGAGCCCAACTCCGGAACTTGAATCGTCAGCGATCTCTTCCCAAACAGACCAGTGACTCAGCCAACACGCCGTCGCCCCCTTACCCAGCAAACGAGTCGCGACTTCAGATGCTATGATTCCCGCAACCAGCGCATCCGGCAGCGCACTTCCAGCAACTGCAATGTGACGCTGAACATTTTTGTATCCGGCGCGCGTAAGCGAAGAACTACCTATCCTCCACTTTCTATCCTCGTGAAGCAAATTGATGATACGAATAGGAACTGCGGAATGGGCTCCCGAAAGAAGAGAGTTTATTCGCTCCCGTAAGAACACGGTTTCCTCGCTGGCCGTTGCGAGTCCAGCAAATTCCAATGCAATCGACGCTTCTCCGGCATCTGCGAGCAAGTTCGCCCACCGCAGCACTTCCCTATCCCCAAACTTTTTCGTTGAAGCATCCTCAAGGACGGAAAGTGCGAACCGACGAAACCCAACAAGATCACCTGAAGAGACCAATGACTCGCCCAGAAAGTAGCCAATATAGGGAGACTTACTGGAGCGATAATAAATCTCGCGGAGATACTCTGAGCCTCGGTCATAATCCTTAAGCCTACGACTGACTTGCAAACTAGTAATTGCAACGACATCACCTGAAAGACCCCGATCAAGTTGTTCCAGCAACAATCCCTGCGCTGCAACATTTCCATGCATCACGGCCACGTACTTTGCCGCCACCGTCAAATATCGGCGCGCCGCAAAGAGGTCTTGAACGGACTGACCGAAATAGTTTGAAACAGTACTCGCGAAACGACCTGCAAACTCGGTATCAGAGGCGAGGCTCTCAATCGACCTTGTCGATATTTCTCGTTCGAGTGATTCGAAATTATGGGCTTGATCTCTATCCATCAACATCTCCTAAAGATTTCCTAGCGACAGTCGGCATACGTAAGCAGCCACCACTGCAGTCATGGCGAGCCTAGCTCACACCAATATCCGGAACCGGAACTCAGATTTCATTCACTAATGCTCCGTTCCACCTTCCGACCTAATATCAGATCCAGCTCACGATTGATTATTTGTTTCTTGCCAGACTGCGCCCTAACCCGCGCCGCCGCACGCCGGGACATCTCCTGAAATCTCTCGGCATCTTCGCTAATAGCTAGAATCCCTTCAGCTAGCGAAACAAAATCATCTAGCGGAGCAAGGACGCCGCAAGACTCATCAACAAACTCAGGTACAGCCGTGACCCCCGAAGTGATTGGCACTAGACCGGAACTCATTGCTTCGTCGCGAGAAACACCCTGCGCATCCATTCGTGTCGGAGTAAGGAAGATGCCATATTCTTTGTGCACGTTCGCCATCTCCGAGTGGGTCAGGAACCGCCGCTCAATTTGAACATTCGACATGTCCCATACTGGCTTCAGAGTCTCCTCAAATAGGACACCGTCGCCAATAAATTTGAACTCAAGATCCTTAAAATTGGGATGACGCGACAGCTCAATAACTGCGTTAACCGACAAATCATTTGCATACTTACGAGACGCGTAGGGCCTTATCGAAAGGATCTTCTTTCGCTGATAATCTGGCTTGGGTATATAGTCAAATAACTCACCATCGATGGGGTTATGGATGATGTGGTAGGCCTCCTGAGGGAGCCTGATCCCAACATCTTCAAAAACTTCCTCTGCGAAGTAATTCGACACAAAAACGAAATGTGTGTTCGGACGCCTTTCTGCAAACACTTTTCGCCAGAAGTTCAGACGTTCATCCGATTCCTTCTTTAGTGTGTTCAACGCCTCCTCAGTGACAGCGTTGTATTCACGTCGCCACCACGGTTGAATTTCGGAACCATGTATCCAGACAATTACGCGAGTTTCTGGGGGACTCATTGAAATTGAATGCCACATCGCTGGATTCAAGAAATGCACGAGTACGGATTCAAAATTACCCTGGCTAAGGCTAGATCCCAAGTCAGCTTGGTTGAGAGTTGAGACTCTTACACCTTCGAATTCTCGCGACTGAGGGGCCGCGACCTGGTCAAGTGTGACAACCTCGACGTCCAGGCCTTCCTGCCTGTAAGCGCTGACACGGGAGTGTACAAATCCATTCCGGTAGAGGTCACCGTAGGACGGATAGATGTTTGTCAGAACGATATTTTTTGTTCTCGTTATCAGGCCAGCATTGGGTTCTTGATACGGCGAAGCGTACATTCCTCGTAACACTGATTGACCAGGTCCCGACGCGCGTATTCCGAACTTGATACGTGTCGTGAGATCAGGGATTGCAAAGGAATGGTTTCGGTTAGCATACGCCATAGCATGACCTAACCGCTTACCGTTAGCATCATGAAAAATTATCGCAACCTGAATATCTAGGCCAAGCGAAGAATCCAAATAGAAGTGGCCCACGTCGCTCCACCCAAGATCCTCCAGACTGATCGTACTGGGGAAGTAGCCATATCCGTGACTACCCGCCTCCAGTTCCGAGCGGATCGCGAACGATCCTTCCTCCCATATGACTGTAACCTTCCCAGTCATTCCTTTAATTAGGTGTCGGAGTTGATCAACACTAATTGAATGGTTGTTGATTCGCTGTCGCTTTGTCACATTACTCGAGATCTGATTCAACTCTTTCAATGTGAACGGCTTCGCTGAAAGCTCAGATCGCGGTCCCTTGGAGTCTACTGGTACGGACTTCGCCCCGTTCTTGATGTACTCGAGATCGTCAATCTTAAATTTCACGAGTTGGCCTCGCCGACTAAACTTCTGCTTCTTCAGCAATCGGAAGAGCGTGTCTACGTCAATCGAATCAAGTCGAATAGCTGAACTCCGAATCTCGGCAGTCTTTACGGTCCGATAATTTCTGGACTTCTTTCCCGAGACTCTAGTTCCTGTAAGCTCCTTTGTAACGACATCGACATTCGCGTACCGCCAAGTCAAAATTAGATCCTCGAGGAAGTGGGGGCCGTAATAATCGGCTTCATGAAAGAAGGCGAGGTGGCTGTGAGCTTCGAGAATCTTCCCGAGCTGTGAAATCGCTTCGGGCAACTCAAGCGATATTGTTTGGATGTTTTCATCTTGATCATTATCCCCCTGCAATTGCTTTAGGGAATAGATAGCGTCGGGTTTGATGCTTTGCCCCTTGATCGTTTCAAGAACGGCGGCGTTGTCATCCGCAGAAGATTCTAGAATTATGACAGCCATCGAGTGTACTTCCGACACGTAATCGAGACCTACCGCCTTGCAGATTGTCTCGACTCGATCGGCATAAGTGTGCTCCCTTAGTACCTGCCGCAATGCCGCAGACCGCATTCGCGCTGTACCGTCGGGAGTGCTTTCTAGCCTGCGTAGTCGATCCGCCGCCAAAGCACCACTGTCTGTGGCGATGACCAGATCGCCGAAGAATATCTTTAGAGCTGGACTATAGTTTGACACCACTAAAGTATTACTGGCGATCAATTCAAATACGCGCCGTGCCATCATAGACTGCGAGTGCTTAACCGAATTCAGGTTAAGCCCGGCTCCGTAACCCTTGTATGCGATAGCAATTTCACTCGGCGCTAAATTGCCAACAATGTATGGTTCGTATTTATCTGGGAACTGGTAGTCAGGATTGTCCTGTCCATACATGCGGTCGAAGATCGTCAATGGCTTGACCGCTGGCAGATATTCCACGAACTCTTCGAGATCTTTAGTCCTTTCCTTATATTTTGAATAGTACGCGCCAGCAAATGCGATCTCGTCAATGCGTTCGTATTCTTCAATCGGATTATGCATACGCGTTTGCGCTGCAAACGGGAGAAAGTAGACTCGATCGTGACCGAGATGACTGCGGTAACGTGGTACACAGTCTATGTCGGTGGTCATGACAACGTCGAAATACGAAGCCACGCGTAGAAAAGTTGCGAAATGAACGGGATCTTCTTTGTTCCAAAATACGGTGGGTATTTCTCGCGCATTACACCAGGCCACAATTTCCAGAATTTCCTTGCCTGCTTTCCCAACCATGTTCGTCCAAGTATTTTCATGCCCACGCCAAGCCGATTCTACGAACAAAACATCCGGGTGTGCCAGTTCGAGTTGTTCCTCCCATGCGGTGGGCGTGAGCTGTACTAGATTCGCCTCCGGCGCAAAACATTCATAGCTGAATTCATCGAGTATGCATGCAATTGTGATAAAACTCTTAAGCGCTCCACGTACCTGGTCGCTGTTCGACTTAATCGCCTTTGGCTCAACGTAAGAAGGTTGTCGCGATCCAACCCGACCATTTGCTGCGGTCTCGTTTCGTCCCGGCTCAAGCTCCAGAGTGGGAACACTGGGAGAAGCAATGGCTGCAAATGGTGCTTTTATTGTGCCATTTAGCGCTTTAGCGAAACGATATGAACGACTCCTTCGCAGTTCGACGAGCGTCTTCTTTGCCGCGTCTCTTTCACGACCCAGGATCGCAATTCTTTCCGCTAATCTAATTTTTTCCGCATGGAGGCGACTTATTTCACTCTTCGCGTCTTTGAGGTGACCTTGCTGTTCTATAAGTCGACTCGATTTTTCTCGAGTGACCTCCATTTGCTTAGCTAATTGCACGCCTCTATCGCGAAACTTTTCGCTGATATCTTTGCGTTCTGAACGTGCCTTTTTGGCAACTTCTTGTAAGGAGCGGAGCTCTTCCTTGGCCTTGTCCAGACTCGCTCTGAGTTCCTCATTTTCGTTCCGCGCACTAGTCACGGCCTGCTCTTGGTCGGCGAGCTTGGCCTGATATTCGCCTAGCCTTTTCACCATGGAGTCGATTTCGACGAGGGAGTCTGATCGCAGGACAGCGAGTTGTTGCAACTTTTCTTTTAGCTGGTTAAGCTCTTCCTCGAGTCGACCAGTGGCTTCTTCTGCCCGCGATCGAAGGGCTCGCTCAGTGCCAAGATCTCGCCGGAGATCATTGACTTCTTTTATCGATTCTTCGGTCAATTTAAGTTGTGCCGCAAGATCCTTTTCTTTGGCTTCCTGGTCCATTTTTAGCGTTTCCAACTCGTTCTTAATTATCTTCGCCTGAGCGAGAGCCTCAGACTTAACCAACTCATATTCTTTAGTGGTCGCAGCGGCTTGAAGGCACGCCTCTTCTAGACGCTTGTTTTCAAATACCAGCGCGTCCAATTCGCTTCTGAGGCCTTCTTGAACCCGAGCTGTATTGATTGCGTGTTCATTTACTGATCGAGACTCCTCAATCAATAGCTCAATCCGAGTTTGGATAGAGGCCAAAGAATCGCGGGCAATTTGGACGGTGTCTCCGGGCGCCATTGAGCTTATGGTCTGATTATCCTCACCATCTTCAACGTTCGATGGTTTGGTTTCCTGGCCGGAATAACTAAGCCTCTCCTTGAGTTCTCGCTCATGCTGCATGGCATAGCGGTACCGCAAGTTTATCTCCCGGATTTTAGCAGCGTCTTTATCCTTCTGAGCCCTAGCTTCGAATTCGAGTCGGGCAGCGCGGGTTGCGCGATCTTGAAGGTGGGCAATGGAGAGTTTCTCGAGAGGAATGAATATGTGCGTTGGTGAAGCATTGTGCGTACTCCAGTGCAAATACTTATTCTCGTTCAGTATTCTCGCGGCCTCGACTAACGCTTCATCAGTTAGCGTTTCGATAACGACGATAGGTCGCTGTGATGCTAACGTTTCCCGAGCCCCTCGCAGAACGTCTACATCCATGCCTTCGACATCTATCTTGATTAGGGCCAGGTTCTCTATGGACAAGATATCGACGGTCGTTATAGGCACGGGGCCGTTAGCATCTAAGACAATCTGACCTGCTCCAGAGTTACTCGCGCTGACTTCTGTTAGATACCCATGTGATTCGCTGGCGCCAAGCGCGATTTCATGGAATTCAGCGCTGTCTTCGAGTGTATTTATCTGAAAGTTGCGTCGAGCAATGTTCATAAGTTCACTGTTTGGCTCGACCAAATGCACAAAGTGTCCGTGGCGCGCCCAGTAGATTGCATGGTTCCCTATATTGCTTCCGACGTCAAGCACATTCGTACCATCTTCCAGCCATGGAATTGTGGCCTTTAATAGCTCGAACTCATACGGCGACTTTGCCGCTACTATGCTCTTCTGAATATGATCTATTGAAGCTTGAGGCAAGTAGAGGTTATATAAACCTTTATCATCATTCAGTTCGTACTTTTCGTTGATTTCGCCAGCCATTTTAGTTCCTAGTTGTAATATTAAATTCATTACGGCTTTGGGCAACCATCAATCTGTGTTGCACACCTGCCACGGAGCGCACTTGTGATAGTTACTGAGGGAATTCTCAACATTTCATACATTTTGACCTTGTTGTCCTACACGAATGAATGTTGGCGATTGATGCCGTAGCTCTCTACGCGGGAATTCGCCAATACTTCCAGGTCATTAACCTGCCAGGTGTGTGCTTGCTTGCCCCGTTGTTGAATGAAATTGAACCGATCCGAGGAGTACGCACGTCCGCCACGATTCGTTAGATCTTTAAGGAATTGGGAGTCCTCACCCCGAGTTGCTTGGGGGAAAGGTATTGCACGGTAGGTGGAGGCAGGCCCGACAAATGTAGGCCCTGCAAGGAATGTGGTCCATCGATGTTCCCGCTCCGAACTTCGCAACACCATTGCATCTTGTGCCGCTAGATAAACGTAAACTGCCTGTTTTCCGATCAGATCAGCATTGGTAAATCGTAGAGCATTGCTCGAATCCAAAAGGTAGTATTTTCCGTAATAGTCATCGTCATCGAATTTCGCGATTATTTCACCATCGGACATCTGCACGAGCCTATTGAGGCAGCCTCCCAGCGTGACGTCATTCGTGGCACTTGTGAGTATTACGTTTTCCAACCCCAAGTCTCTTGCTTTTGACTTGAATTCTCTTGCATTTATCGAGAAATTATGAGTCAGCATTGCAAGTTGCACTGGAACGCCGACCTGATCGGCCACCGTGCGCAACACATGGTCAACCTGGTAAGGACGATTTGTCGAAACCATCACCGTGACAGGCTTTGGATCGACTGCGTCTTTTGGGAATTCAATCCCAGCTGCTTTGAGTACTTGAGTGGCCCGGTGCGCGTATGTGTGATTACCCCATATTCGTCGTTGTGCTTTGTGCACCATGCGATCCCGCATGTGAGGCGAGTTGACGAGTGCACGGAGCAGCCAGCCTGCTTCTTGTTTCCCGTCCACCACGGGGACTTCGTCTTGCGGGAAGAACTGCGGGATCGCGACGCTCGGCGCTGAAACAACCGGTGTTCCTGACGCGGTGATTTCGAAGACGCGACGTGCACACATGCTCGGACTGTCGGTCACGGAGTTGACGTTGAGGAACACTTTGTGTAGCCGATACGCGGTGAGCATCTTTTGGTACGTTAACCCGCCGCGCACGCGCTTGTTCAGCGGCTTGGGGAACTGGTAACGAGCATCCCCGCCTTCGAACCTTGAGTAGATTTCGAGGCCCTTGTTCATCCGTCCTGAGACGTCGTTGGCCGCTCCAAGCAGCATGTCCATCTGCGCGCGGCGCTCGGGGAACTTGTGTGCGAAGTACATGCCCGCGAACGCAACGTCGCGCTTCTGGTGCACTGACGGGATACGAATCGGGTTATGGATTGCAGGTGCCGCGGCGAAGCTCATTACCCCGATGCGGTCGTGTTCGAGTTCTTCACGGTACTCCGGGAGCGTATTGGCATCGCTCGTGAATACGGCATCAAAAAGCCTGGCCGTGTCGAGGAAGTCGTCGAAGTGGGGTGGGTCTTCTTTGTTCCAGAACACCGTGGGGATCTTTTGCACGTTGCAGTATGAGACGAGCGCACGCAGTTCAGGGCTCGGTGCGTTCGACCCCGTGAGCTTAAAGTCCCACTGACCGTGGTTACCGTGCCAAGCCGACTCAACGAAGAGGAGGTCGATCGGTGTCTTCTCTATCTGCTGCCGCCACCACTTCGGTGTGAGCTCGACAGTCTCGAACTCGTGACTCCACGCCGAGAGCGAGAAGTCATCCATGATCACCCCGACTCGGATATCGGGGAACGTCAGCGGCAAATCGACCGGAATGTAGTCGGGGATCTTGTCTGCGAGGGTCGGTTTTTCGCTCTTCGTCTTACCATTCTTAACAGGACCGACTAGTTCGGTACTCCGCGGCAGGTTCTCATTTGCCCGCTCGCGACGCTGCCACTCCTTGACTCGCTGGATTCCGCCGTCACGGAGGTGCCAAAGTGCTCTACGCCATTTGGCGGCCCGATTCTGCTCCGACACGTACGGTCTCCTCTAAGTCACGGCCACGACCAGGGAAGATTGTTGCACCCTGCGCCGTATTCAACGAATTTCTCATAAATGGTAGCGGAGGGATGGGAACCGCTGTCTCTCCCCTCATGGCTGTCGCAGCCTCGCGTAAAGAGACTTTGACTCGCGATGCTCGAGCGTGACACTCAGCGCTGTGCTCAGGAGGCGTCGAGAGCTGAACACCGGCGCGGGGATCGTAGCAAGGTCGTACT